>CALGZB010000120.1 GCA_937934655.1 uncultured Acidimicrobiales bacterium
ATCGCCGAGGCAAGTGGCCTCCTGATCGAGGGTTCAGACCTCTTTGTCGCCAATGCCGCCGGGTACATCCGAATGAATCTTGCCTGTCCGAGATCGGTGCTCGAAGATGCGCTTCGCCGGCTCGTCGCCGCGGTTCATTCCATCGAAACCCCGTAGCGCAGGCCGCTAACGTCAGGCAGCCTTGGCGGGTTTGAAGCTACTTCTCAGCTTGTCCCAGCGCTGCCGGTCGGTCTTTCCACGCATATAGATAAGACCCCAGGAGTCAGGACGGTTTCCGGTTAGCTCCACCGCTCGTGCGCCGCGCCCGTCATCGCCAAGAAAGGAAAAGGCCGAGCAGAACCAGGTGAGTGCATGGGACTGGTCAAGCGGGTCGTGGTGGGCGAAGTCGGGATGAAAGATCGACTGGTCGGCGGCAGCGGCGACGATTGCCCGCACGTCGGATGGTTGGTCGATTTCGGGCAGCACATACCGCTCGATGAAGGCCTCGGCCACGACGGTTCGAAGCGGGCTACCAGCGGGCAGATGGTTGTGGACATCGAGCGCAAAGTTCCACATGCGCTCGTCGTCGCCACTCCATTTGCCAGCGACCGCCTGGACGTAGTTGGAGTGACCTCTCACGTTGGCCGGGTCTCGTCGAAACAAGTTCTCGAACCGGAGTTCGATCTCGTCCTTGTGTACTTGGAGACCTCGGCCGGTGTTGAGGAGTTCTACCCAAGGCAGCGGGTTCTCCGGATCGAACCGGGCGGCCCGGTGAAGGTCATCCTCGGCGGTTCGGAGACGGTCGAAGAAATCGATCCAACCTTGTTCGCCGACCGTGTCGGACCAACCACCGCCGCGAGCGGCCCACGCCCACTTGACGCCGGCCCTTCCGCGAATGAGAAGGGGGAGCGGGTCGCAACGATTGGTCGCGTCGATCCACTTGTTGAGGCTGACGGGTTCGCCGGAAAAGTCGATGAGTCCAATGGCTTTTCCGCGGGCCTGCCAGGTCGGGAGATTGGTGTAGTGCTCGCGTAGACCAACCCAGTCGCTGCCGTAGAAGGCATCGCGAAATGCTTCGGCGGTGTCCTGGGCGTACCAGCGATCGAACCCGGGGTCTTCCTCGACCGTTTCCGGTGGTGTCTCGGCCTGGCCCTTTCGGTTGAGAATCGATTTCAGTCTGCTCATGCCGCGGCCTCCGCATAGTTGAAACGACTTCGTTCCTTGGCTTTGAACTCGCGTTCTGTTACCCACAGTTCGGCCGGGAGAAGTGCTTCGAGTCCGGTCCGAACTTGTTCAGGGTTATCCCAGTCGGCGGGGTCGATATGAAACGTCTTCGCCTGTGACGACCAGAAGATGTAGCTGTTGTCGCGTGTTCGGAAGCCGCCCACCATGTCGGTCCCCGGCATCGTAAACACGGCGGTGTCGCTATCGGTGCAGTCGTTGAAGAATGAGAAGCCGTCGGCGGCTACGACAAGACCGTGCGGCTTTTGACCTTCGACGCGGGAGTCCTTCGCCAGCTGGAATGTCTGCCCTTGGACCGACGGGTAGTCGATGACGGGTGGGTACTCGAGTCGTCGGTCGCCCGAGTCGTATTCGCCGGGCATGAGCCAAAAGAGCGACTCGGCCATCTCGGCAATCGCATGACCGATCGCGGTTTTGTCGAGGGACTTTAACCGGTCTGCGGTCTCTTGGTCGCTGTAGACCTGTGCACCATAGAGTTCGTTTGTTGCATCGCCACTCGCCGCGGCTGCACCGCTGGCAGGATCTTGGGTCGCCCGAACGAACTGTTGGTAGAACCAGCTGAGTTCTTCGTCAGTGCACCCGTCATAGGCGAGTTTGTTGATCTCGTAGGCGCACTCTTCGTAGACCATGCTGGCGTCGTCGGCCGACGCCTGTGTACTGAGCAGGACGAAGCGTGAGTCGGCAGAGAAGTTCACCGACTCGCAATGGGCGCCGTATGCGGCGCCTAAGTCGTTGCGCAGTCGGTCATTGATCCGGCGGCCAAGAAGCGTGAGCCCTACGCCGAGCTCCCAGGATCGATCTGCTTTGGTGAACGCTCCGGGGCTCTGCAGGTTTTGGTGTCGGAAGTAGCGCCTTGCCGGAATGATCCGTTCCGGTTCAGGCGAAACCATGCGTTGGCCGGACGGAAGCGCCCCGAGATTGACCTGCGCCGGCTTTGGTCCATGGAACCACAACACGCAGTTGTCTCGGTTGAAGTAGGTGTGGCTCCATCTTTCGATTTCAGCCTTGTCGAGTCGGTCATGGGCCAACTCCATAGAGTCGAGGAGTCCGGCGTGAGCGGGACCGTAGGTTGCCCAGGCTGCAGCGCCCAGCAGGCTCGATCCGCGTTGTGCAGCCTCGGCATTGAGGACGCTTGCCTCGGCTTCGAGCCGTTGCCACGGAATGTTGGCGAGGGCCCCGGCGACGTGTTCGAGGAACCCGATAACTTCCGGCTCGGTGCCCTTGGCGAAGAAGCTGGTGACGCCGAGTTCGGTTTGGCCGTTATAGGCGAAATCCACATCGAGTTCGGCGAGAGCCAGGTGTTCGAGGAGATGCGAAAGGCCCCGCTGAAACAGGTTTTCGTCGATAAATCCGACCCGAAACATGAGGCCCCCGACAAGCGGACCGGGCGCAGCTGCCCAGTATGTCGGGACGCCTTGAATCAATCCACGTTGAGCGTCCATTGTAAAAATGTCGGCAGGTCAGCACAGGTACTTCACCACTTTTTGCCAGCTATGCCGACACGATCTCATCGACATAGACGACGGCCCGGCCTTGTTCTCGTGACGCGTTGAGATCGACGTGGCCAATGACATGCCACTCATGGAACTCCTCGGGGTCGGCCAGAATCTGGCGAACCCGTCCGGTGTCACGCTCGTAGAGAAAGAGATCTCGTGCCCGAGCATCGGCTCCGGTGCGGATCTCGTCGTAGGTCTCCCAGTAGGCGGCCATGGCTTCCTTGAGATCCTCGGGGGAGAGGTCGGGCGCAAACTCGGCGAGGTCATGGCTTCGTTTGCGACTCAGCAGATCGACCCAACGGAAGGCTTCGTTGCGGACCATGACGGCAAAGGCTCGTTCGTTGCGGGTGATGTCGGGTGGACCCTCGTCGACCGGTTTGGCCTCGGTATCGTCGACCGGTTCGGGGTTGCGCATCTTCTCCCACTCGTCGATGAGACTGGAGTCGACCTGCCGCACGAGTTCGCCGAGCCACTCGGTGAGGTCGTACAACTCTTCGGTCTTTGCATCCTCGGGGACGTTCTGCACGAGCGCCTTGAAACAGTCGGAGAAGTAACGCAACACAACGCCTTCGCTGCGTTTGAGTTTGTAGTGGTTCACGAATTCCGAAAACGTCATCGCCCGTTCGTAGAGGTCGCGAGCCACGGCCTTTGGGCGAATGGTCTCGCCACCAACCCATGGGTGATGGCCTCGGAAAATGTCGAAGGCCGGGAATAGGAAATCGCCGAGTGGCTTGGGGGTCTCGAGTTTGTCGAGTTCCTCCATGCGCTGGTCGTACTCCATCCCTTCGGATTTGAGCCGGCCGATGGTTTCGCTGCGCAGCAGGTCGAGTTGCGCAGCGACGATGACGCCCGGGTTTTCGAGAACCGCTTCGAGCACGCTCAAAACGTCGAGGGCGTAACCGTCGGCTTCCATGTCGAGGGCTTCGATTGCCTCAAGAGCAAACAACGACAGTGGCTGGTTGAGCGCGAAGTTGTTTTGAAGGTCGATGGTGACCCGCACCCGACGGCCGAGGTCGTCGGGGTTGTCGAGTCGTTCGATGACGTCGGCGTCGAGGAGCGACCGGTAGATGCCGATGGCTCGTTTGATGTGACCGCGCTGCCGACGCTGGGTTTCGTGGTTGTTGAGCAAGATGGTCTTCATCGCTCCGCAACCGTCGCCTGGCCGATCGAGAACGTTAAGCATCATGCCGTGGGAGACATCGAAGCTCGATGTGAGCTGCTCGGGGGCGCCCGTGCTGAGCTTGGTGAAGGTCGCCTCGTCCCAATGCGAGTAACCGCGCTCGGGTGGTTTCTTCTTCACCAGTTTCTTTTTCTTCTTCGGATCGTTTTCGGACTTCTCGACCGCTCGGAGGTTGTCGACTACGTGCGCCGGGGCCTGCACCCAAACATGGCCCTCGGTATCGAAGCCTTTGCGCCCCGCCCGTCCGGCGATCTGCTGAAACTCGCGGACCGACAACACCCGGGTGCTGCGGCCGTCGTATTTACACAGCTGGGTAAACAGCACCGACCGGATCGGCACGTTCACGCCGACCCCGAGGGTGTCGGTACCGCTGATGAGTTTGAGAAGTCCGGCCTGGGCAAGCTTCTCCACGAGAAGCCGATACTTGGGGAGCAGCCCGGCGTGGTGTACACCGATGCCATGGGTTAGGAACCGCTTGAGGTCTTTGCCGATAGGGGAGTCGAATCGGAACCCGCCGATGAGTTCGGCCACCTGCTTCTTCTCGTCCTTGGTGAGAACGTCGATGCTGGTGAACGCCTGTGCGGCTTCGGTGGCTTCACGTTGGGTGAAGTGCACGACGTACACCGGTGCTCGCCCCGAATCGATCAGTTCTTCGATGGAGTCATGAAGGGTTGTATCGCGGTATTCGAAGGTGAGTGGAACGGGTCGAACCGTCGATTTCACCAAGGTGGTCTCGCGACCGGTCCGCTCGGTCAGTTCGGTCTGGAACCGTTCGGTGTCGCCCAGGGTCGCCGACATCAGCAGGAACTGAGCTTGCGGAAGTTCGAGCAGGGGCACCTGCCACGCCCAGCCGCGTTGCGGATCTGCGTAGTAGTGGAACTCGTCCATGATGACCATGTCGATGTTGGCGTCAGCACCGTCGCGCAGCGCCAGATTCGCAACGATTTCGGCGGTGCAAGCAATGATTGGAGCGTCGGCGTTCACCGAAGCATCGCCCGTGATCATGCCGACTCGCTCGGGGCCAAACTCTCGCACAAGCGAAAAGAACTTCTCGCTTACCAAGGCCTTGATGGGGGCGGTATAGAACGACCGACGATCAGCGGCGAGGGCGGCAAAGTGTGCCGCCACCGCTACTAATGACTTGCCCGAACCCGTCGGAGTATTGAGGATGACGTTGTTACCAGAGACGAGTTCGAGAACGGCCTCTTCTTGGGCCGGGTAGAGCTCGATGCCCTGGTCGAAGGCGTGCTCGAAGAAGGCGTCGAGCATGGCTTCGGGATCAGGTGCCGGTGGGAGACGCCGAACGAGAGGGGGAAGCGGTGTTGCTGCGGTTGGGGTTGCTGCGGATGGGCTAGCTGCAGATGGGGTCGAAGCGGTTGAGTCGGTCACAGGTGGCCGAGGCTACTTCGCTGTTTAGGGACCGCCAGTTGTTAGCCCTTGGAGATGTCGGAGTCGCGAAGCTCGATGGCCCGGTTGTTGGCTGGCTGCCCGGCGAGGAGGTCACGAAGATCGAGTTCGCTCGCTGAGTCGGTCTCGTCGAGGTAGTAGCTCGACCGCTTGTACTCATTTGGTGCCGTGTGGCTGTTGAGCACGGTTCCCAAGAGGGGAGCGCCAACTCGTCGCAATGCGTTGATCGACTCGTGAATCTCCTCACGCTTGGTGACGCCGGAGCGAGCAACAACGACAACGCCGTCGACCAGCTTCGACACGATGAGCGGATCGCTCACCGGGCGCACGGGCGGGGAGTCGACCAGAACCAGGTCGAACATGCCGGCGAGTTTGTCGATGAGTTCGGCCATGGCCCTGGTGCTCAGGAGCTGCGCTGGGTCGGGCGGGGTGTTTCCGGCCGGCAACAGATAGAGCTGTTGGTCTGGGTCGACCCGCACGAAGATCTCGTTGAGTGGCTTGTTGCCCAACAGGTACTCGGGGTATCCGCTGGTGACCTCGACGTCGAGGTAGTTGTGAATCGACGAGCGGCGGAGGTCGGTATCGATGATGCAGATTCGTTTGCCAGCCTCGGCCAAAAGGCGGCCGAGGTTTGCTGTCGTAACGCTTTTTCCTTCGCCGGGGAGTGCACTAGTGACCTGCACGACCCGCAATGGGGTGTCGAGCGCAGCGAACTGGAGCGACGTACGGAATGAGCGGAACGCCTCGGTGATAGCGGGCGTTCGTTCGACGGCTTTGCGCTTATCGCGGTGCCACGGCCGTTCCTTGCCCGACTGCGGGATGGTGGCAAGAATCGGAAGATGGTCGGTCGCCCGCCCAAGGTCCTCCGGGGTAACCACTGCGTCGTCGAGTTGTTCGAGCGCAAATGCCGCACCCACACCAAGAAGAAGCCCAGCGAGCGCACCAAGAATCAGGTTGCGAACTGGGCGGGGGCTTGCCGGGCCTTCGGGTGCTTCGGCCTCGGAGATGACCTGAGCGATGGCGCCGCTTGCCAGATCGGTGTTGAGCTGAAGGGTCGTGAGCCCCTGGGTGTAGACAGCACGCTGGCTGATGAGCGGCGCTCGCTGTTCGGTTTGGCGTCGCACGATCTCGGAGCGTTGCTGTTCGAGGCCGGACACGAGCGCACGGTCGACTTCGATGGCCCGTCGGGCATCGGCGATGCTGTCGTCGATTTCGACGAGTTCACCCTCGTGTGAGCGGTCGAGAGTGCGAAGTTCGCCATCGATGGCCGAGATTTGTGACTGCACGGCAGCCGACGTCTGAGCGTAATCATCGACGATCTTGTCTTTGCGAAGGCTGAGGTAGGTCTCGGCGTACACGTTTGCGACGTCGGCGGCTCGTTCGGGCTCGCCGGCACTTGCGGTTACCGAAATGACGTCACCATCGTTCGATGTGGTGACGGTGACCTCGGGCTCTTCGCCGATTTCGGTGGTGACTGCGTTGAAGACGGTGGTGCTCTTGAGAAACTCGACCTGGTTGTCGAGTTCTCGGTCGGCGTCTTGGCGACTGCTACTCGAGGTCGAGAAGATGTCGCCGGTCGACCGGCTTTCGACCAATAGGTCGGCGGTTGCTTCGTAACGGTTACTTTGGGCAACGGTTATTGCGCCGGCCACCAACAGGGTGAGCAGCGTGCACACCACGACCTGCAAACGGTGACGTCGCAGAATGGCCAGATAGCTTCGGAGATCAAGGTCGATCTCTCGCTCGTCGAACGAGAACATGAGTTGGGTGTCCCTCCTACGGAAAACGCCCCGACAGGTGCCGGATTTCCAACGGGATGTACCAATCGGCATGGGCCGAAAGGACTTGAGCGTCTAGGTAGTTTTCGCCGCCGATGGGTTAGGTCTCACGGACTGGAGGTTTGGGCCGATTGGACTAGTGCATGTTCTCGACGCGCCCAATTCCCGACGTTCAGCTACCTGACACAGGTGATGTGGACGGTTCTTCCGGTTCTTCCGGTGCTCCCGGTGGCGCGCTGTCCGAGAACAGCACATGGGTGGGCTACTCCCTTGGTGAAAACCGGTCCCTTGGTGAGAACCCCGCTTCGGCACCTTCAAGCTCTGCAACGAGGCGCTCGAAACAACGAGACGCCATCGCCGCCGCCGTCGGAGTCCTCGGCGGTGCGGCCATTGCCCTTTGGTTCGGAGGCGAACCAACGGGCTTTGAAGCGCTCGATGCGATCTACCTGGTTCTCTTCGGGGCCTTCGTGGCGCTCGGAGCACAGCTCGCCGGCCGGGCGACCCGCGTCGCGGCCCTCGCACCGTGCATTCTTCTCCCCGGCGCATGGTTGGCTTTCGGCGCCGCCGCAGCGGTGCTCGTGCTGATCGCCACATTCCGCCCCGCCGCCCGACGTGGGCTAACTCTTCTTCTTGGCCTGCTTCTGGTGTTTTCTTATCTTCACCTAGGAGACAGCGGCATTCCGCGGCTGTCCGCTGGCGCGGTGGCCCTTGCGGTGATCGTTCTTATCGTCTCGTCGATCCGCAATACCCGCGGTCGGGTTCGCGGAGCGTTGGAGATCGTGGCAATGAGCGTGCTGTTTACCCTTCTCTTTGGTGCTGTCAATTTGGCGACCGTCCTCTACCAGGCAAAGCCGGACCTCGACCGGGCGGCAGCGACCCTCGACGGCAGTCTGGGAGCTACTGACGTTGGATCGATCGAGAATGCCTCCGCCGACCTCATCTTGGCTCGTCGCCACCTTGTCGCCGCCCGCTCCACCATCGAGTCCACGTGGGCCGGAACGGGACGCCTTGTGCCAATTGCGGCACAGAATTACCAATCATTGGTGGCCTCACTCGACGCCATCGAACGATCGACAATCGCTGCCGCTCGCACCGTCGACTCGGTGGACGTGTCGGCGATCCGGTCTGAATCGGGTGGTATTAATGTTGCGGCGCTCGAGGACGCCGAGCGGAACGCCCGCTCGTTTCGTGATGTTCTCGTGTCGAGCGTTGCCGTGTTCGAGGCCCAACAAGGGCCATGGTTGTTGTCGCCACTTGTCGACCAGCTTGCTACGGGATCGTCTCGGTCCCGCGATGCGATTGCTCAGATCGATACGCAACTTCCGCGACTCGAAACTCTGCCCAAGCTCCTCGGGGCAACGAAACCACGTCGATACCTTGTGCTTGTCGCCAACCCCACCGAAACACGCGACCTCGGCGGATTCACTGGCGGGTTCGCTGTGGTCGAGATGGACGCCGGACAGATTGAGCTGATTCAGTCGGGCCGAGCAACCGACCTCGAGGCAACGACACGGCCTGAAGTTGACGGCGTCATCCCCGACCGTTTCGGCGACTACGAACCCTGGAGTTACGCCCAGAACTACACCGGTACTCCCGACCTCACCGTTGCCGCCAACACGCTGCGCGAACTGTTCCCGGCGATGGGTGGCACCGAGATCGATGGGGTGGTTTACCTCGACCCCTATGCGCTTGGTGCCTTGACCGATCTCACTGGCCCGGTCGAGATAGCGCCGCTCGGACTCAAACTCGACGGCGACACGCTTCCGCAGTTCCTTGTTATAGATCAGTACGCCCTCATCGATGACCGCTCGGCCCGCACCAGCGTTCTCGATGTGGTCACCGAAGAGGTCTTCCGGCAGTTGCAGTTTGGTGGGCTTCCGTCAATGGGCGAGATGATTGACGTCATGTCGCCCATGGTGTCCCAGGGGCGGCTGCGAATGGTGACATTCGACGCATCCGAAACCGACGTGCTGACCGACCTCGGTCTCACCCAGCGTTTCCGCCCCGAGACCTTCGATGATTTCCTTTCGGTGATGCACGCAAACGGGGGGCCCAACAAACTCGACCCGTATCTCCACCGCACAATTTCCTATGAGGTTGCGACGGCGGACTCTGCCGGAACAGAAGATCGTGTCGATGCGATCCTTCGTGTCGACCTCGAGAATCGAGCTCCCGAGGACCTCTCGGACTACGTTTCGGGCAACCGGTGGGACCTCGAGCGTGGGACGAACCGGCTGCTACTTATTGTCCACTCACCGCTCGACGCTGTGGTTGCGAGTGTCGATGGCAACCTCGTCTCCGTCGACAGCTACTACGAATACGGCCTGTGGCGCCACGAACTGTTTGTTGCTATTCCCGCCGGGCAAGCCCGAACCGTCGAGTTTGAATTGGCTGGACGATTCGGCGTTGGGATGGTCGATGACGACCCGGCGACCCATGAGCTGTGGGTTCATCATCAACCAACCGTGAATGACGACAACTACGACATCACCGTCAATGGCGAATCAGAGACGTTCGTATTGACCGAATCAGCGCGCCTTTCGTGGCCTGACTAGGAAAAATGTCATCTGGGCCATTCGAACCAAACAGCGTTCAATGTCCTCAAAGTTCGCCGAGAAGCTCCGACTTGGAATTGGTCAAAGAAGTTCCATCCCTCAGGAGTTCACGTAAACATGATTCGTCGAATCTTTATCTTGGCGTTCGTAGCGCTTATGGCTGTTGCCGGTCCGGCCGCAGCACAGTACGACCCCGGAAGCGGTTGTGGATCGGTCTCGATCTCTAACCCAGTCAGCGTCGATGCCAATGGCACCGCCGTTGTTGCCGCCGGCGCCGACGCCGCGGTTTCGCTTTCCAACATGCTTCCCGGCTCGACCGTGACCGTAACCGTCGGTGGACTCACCGTCGCAAGCTTCACGGTTCCTGCTTCGGGCAGCCTTGCAAGCACCTTCCAAATTCCTGCTGGTCTTGGCGAAGGCACCTACACCGTCGTTGCTTCTGGCTCTGACGCCAACGGAAACGCCTGTGGTGCAAGCACCTCAGTACGTGTTGCTGCTGGTGGAGACAACGGTGGCGATAACGGTGGCGGAAGCGGATCGATTTCGGTCCCTAGCCCCGATTCGGTCGACACCGACGGAACCCCTGTGGTCTCCGTTGGCGACACCGTCAACGTAACCCGTACCGGCCTTCTCCCAGGCTCGACCTTCACCGTCACCATGAACGGTGCGGTCGTCGAAACCCTCGTCGTACCTGCTTCAGGTGATGTTGCAGTAGCCGTTCAGGTTCCAACCGGAACCTACGCTGGCCGCTACACCATCGCTGGCGCCGGAACGAACGCTGACGGCACGTCCAACTCCACCTCGCTCGTCGTTCGGGTTGCTGCGGCAAACCAGAACGCTGGCGGAACGGGCGGAACCACTGGTGGAACCACCGGTGGAACCAACCCAAGCGGATCGCTTGCCTTCACCGGTAGCACCGCTGGTCCACTTGCAGGCGCTGCCACCGTGCTTATCGTGCTCGGTGCAGTAATGCTCCAGGCCCGCAAGCCTGAAGGCTCCGACAGCTAGATCTTCCTAGTCCAGGAATCAACTTCTGAGACCCGCTCGATAGCCGGTGCCCCAAAGGGGGGCGCCGGCTTCGAGAGTTTTCGGGTTGTGTATCTTCCCCGGCGGAAGCCTTCGTGGGAAGCTGGGGCATGACGCAGACTCACTTTCGTACTTGCCCGCTTTGTGAAGCCACGTGTGGCCTTGAGATCACGACTGATGGCGATCAAGTAGTACGAATCCGTGGCGATCGCGACGATGTCTTTAGCAAAGGGTTTATCTGCGCAAAGGGCTCGACGCTCAAGCAGCTTCACGATGACCCCGACCGGCTTCGGGTGCCCATGGTTCGCCGTGACGGCGAGCTCGTCGAAGCCACCTGGGATGAAGCCTTTACGGCCATCCAGGAGAAACTGCTTCCGCTGCTCGACCAGAATGGCCGAGACTCGTTAGGCATCGTGTTAGGGAATCCCAACACGCACAACTTTGTCGGCACCTACTACCTGCGCCCGGTTATTCACGCCGCAGGTACCAAGAACATCTATTCGGCATCCACGGTCGACCAAATGCCGAAACACCTCACGTCGGGGCTCATGTGGGGCAGCGCCAATATGTTCCCGCTACCCGACCTCGACCGCACCGACTACCTCTTTATGCTCGGAGCCAACCCGCTCGCCTCAAACGGGAGCCTGGTGACGGCCCCGGACTTCCCCGGCCGCCTCGACGCCATCATGGAGCGCGGAGGCAAGGTTGTTGTGGTCGATCCTCGGTACACCGAGACCGCAGCCATCGCCTCAGAGCATCACTTCATCCGCCCTGGAGCCGACCTTCATCTTCTCCTTGCGATCATCAAGGAACTCTTCGATCGCGATCTTGTCGACCTGGGACGCCTTGGCGATTTCGCCAACGGGCTCGATGTGGTTCGTAGTCTTGTCGCCGATATCAACATCGACGATGCGGCCGCTTCCTCGGGTATCGACGCCGACACGATTCGCCGGATCACCGGCGAGCTCGCCGCCGCCCCAACCGCAGTCGTCTACGGGCGTATGGGGAATCACACCGTCGAGTTCGGAACTCTGACGTCGTGGGCCGCCGACATCATCAACATTCTCACCGGCAATCTGGATGCTCCCGGTGGCGCCATGTTTGCCAGCCCAGTAACGATTCGGATCGAGGATGAAGAACCGGGTGGACGCGGCTACTCAACTGGCCGTTGGAACTCTCGGGTAAGTAACCGCCACGAAGTGAACGGCGAATTTCCAGCCGCGTCGCTGGCCGAAGAGATCGAGACCGAGGGCGAGGGGCAGATTCGTGCCCTCATCACCGTTGCGACCAACCCGGTGCGTTCGTTCCCCAATAGCGAGCGCCTCGATGCGGCGTTTGCCGACCTCGACTTCATGGTGTCGGTCGATATGTACCTTAACGAGACCACCCGGCACGCCGACGTGATCCTCCCGGCCCTCGATCCGCTCGAGCGTCCGCATTACGACTTTGCCTTCGAAGGAAACGCTGTACGGGTCGTCACCAACTTCTCGGAAGCGGTCTTCGCCCCGTCAGGTCCCGATGAAGCCGAAACGCTCTCCCGACTTGCGTTGGTGCTCGGTGGCGCTGGTGTCGACGCTGACCCGGAGTTCATCCACAACCAACTGGTCACCGGAATCCTCGACCGCGAACTCAAAAACGAAAAGAGCCCGATCTTTGGTCGTGACCGAGACGAGATTCTCGACGAGCTCAACACATTGCCGCCGGTCGAACGCACGCTCGATCTTCGATTGCGCACCGGCCGGTTCGGCGACGGGTTTGGCGCCAACCCCGAAGGACTTACTCTCGCAGTTCTTAAGGACAACCCGCACGGAATCGACTACGGACCCATGGTCGAGCGACTGCCTGGCGCTCTGAAGACGGCCAGCGCAATGCTCGAGTTGGCCCCCGAGCTGATCGTGTCGGACTTCGCCCGATTCCGGGCCTCGCTCGAGAGTTCTGCCGCGGCTGAAACCACCGAGTCGGATCTTCTCCTCATCGGTCGTCGGCATGTGCGCTCCAACAACTCGTGGATGCACAACATCAACGTCCTGGTGAAGGGCAAGAGCCGCACTGCGCTGCTCATGCACCCAACCGACGCCGCATCGCGCAAGATCGACGACGGCGCGACGGTCGTGGTTGCGTCCGAAGTCGGCGAGGTTGAGACCGCGGTTGAACTGACCGAGCAGCTCATGCCTGGCGTGGTGTGCTTGCCTCATGGCTGGGGTCACAACGTCGAGGGCACCCGCATGTCGATCGCCCGCGAACAAGTAGGCGCCAACATGAACGAACTCATCGACGACGCGATTATTGATGAGCCGTCCGGCAACAGCGTCCTCAACGGCGTGCCGGTGACCGTGGCGCCGGTAACGTTGGTGGGATGAAGAACGAAACCGGACTCGCCGATGCGGTCGATGAATTTCTCGACCGAGTCGGGAACACGATCGAACCAATCCGTGAAGAGGTCTTTGCCGTCTCGGCCGATGAGCTTCGCCACAAGCTGATTATCGAGGCCCACAACCTGTCGGCGGCGTTCATCGATTGCGATGATCGGCACTCCGAACTCGAGATTCTGGGGTTCATGGAAGCGCTGGGGCGTTACCTTCCCGACCTGATGCCGGCCGATCTCACCGCTGCCGATGTGCGCGAAGCCAAGCTTCTCGACCAGAAAAAGGCGTGGCTCGACGAGCCATCGGGCCTGTTCGGCACGTTGGTTCGGGTCGATGCGAAACGCGGTTCGCAGTACTCGAGCGTCTACTACGAGCACGCAATGCGCGTTGCGCACACCGTCATCAGCCTCGACGAGTACACCTCGCGGCTCGAACTCAGTGCTGTTGAGCAGTTCCGTTCGATGCTCCTTCGCTCGATCAAGTCCGGGGGCGTAAGCGGAAACGCGCAGTCGGCCATGGGTGCCGTCGGCGACTCGAGCAAGGGCATCGACCCAACAATCGACATGCCGCCCGAACGCCCCATCGATGAGTTGCTCGCCGAGCTCGATGAGCTCATTGGTCTCGAGGAGGTCAAAGAAGAAGTCAAGCTTGTGGCCGCACTGTTGCGGGTGCAACAAGTCCGCGAGGAACGCGGCCTCAATGTCACCGAGTCGAGCCGGCACCTCGTGTTTGTCGGGAACCCCGGAACTGGCAAAACAACGGTCGCCCGACTCTTGGCCCAGATCTACCGCACCCTCGGCGTGGTCGAACGGGGCCACTTGATCGAGACCGACCGGTCTGGCCTTGTCGCCGGGTTCGTCGGCCAAACCGCGACGAAGGTCAATGAGACCTTCGACCGGGCCGACCAAGGTGTGCTCATCATCGACGAGGCGTACTCGCTCGTTCGGGGTGGCGAAAAGGACTTCGGTCGTGAAGCCATCGACACCGTGGTCAAGCTGGTCGAAGACCGACGCGACAGCGTGGTGGTCATCATGGCGGGGTATCCCGATGAGATGGCGCAACTGATCGACGCGAACCCGGGTCTCAAATCGAGGTTCCCGAAGACCATCTCGTTCCCGGATTACGAAGACGACGAGCTGCTCAAGATCTTTGAGATCATCGCCACCAAGAACCACTTCGAGATCGACGAGTCGGCTCGTGAAGCGGTGGCGGCTTTCTTCTCGTCAGCCGATCGGGGCAAGGGTTTCGGCAACGGTCGTGCCGCTCGTAACCTTTTCGAGGCCGCAGTGGCCCGCCAAGCCGTCAACCTCTCGGTGATGCTCGAGAACAGCCAAGAGGTTACCGATCAGGTCCTTACGACGCTGTCGGGCAAAGACATTCCAACGCCCGACGAGGTCCAAGCCCTTGGGGACTGAGCTCTAGGCGAAGCAGGTCGGCAACTTCGCACATGGGAAGACCGACAACGTTGGTAAAGCAACCGTCGATAGCGGTGATGAAGTCGGCGGCCTCGTCTTGGACCGCAAGGCTTCCTGCTTTGTCGTCGGCAGCGCCCGTGGCGACATAGCGGTGGACCTCGGCTGGGGAGAGGGCCCGCACCGCGAGGGTGGTGCTCACCACGCGAAGGTCGGTATGGGTGCCATCACCCAGGGCCACTGCGGTGATCACCTCGACCGAATGGCCCGACATACCAAGCACCGTGGCACGAGCTTCATTGCGGTTTGCCGGCTTGCCGAGAATGCGGCCGCGATGCACCACAACGGTGTCGGCAGCAAGCACCAGTGCGCTGTCGGCAAGGGTTAGTGATCCGGTCGCCGTCGAAACTTTGGCTTCGGCGAGAGCGGTGACGTAGTCGGTGGGGGAGCCGCCATCATCGAGGATTGTTTGGCCGATATGTTCCTCGTCGAGTGCAGGGATTTCGACGACGAACTCGATGTCGGCTGCTTGGAGAAGTTGTTGACGGCGGGGCGAACCCGAGGCGAGAACGAGCTTGGTGAGATCTGAATCAACCACCGGATACGACGGCTTCAGCGTCTTTGCCCATGACCGCTGGTCCGAACGGATCGTCGAGCCAACCTTCGGGAAGGGTGACCGGCTTCGGCCCGCCGCTATGGCTTCGAGGAATTCGCATTGCCTCAACCGGGAGCTGCAGGCTCGGGTCGATATCGGCGAGCACCGTGTCGAGTTCGTCGAGGGTCGTGACCTCGTTCATCCGGCGTCGAACTTTGGGCCCAACGGGAAACCCGGTGAGGTACCAGACGGCATGTTTGCGGAACGACCGCAGGGACACTTCGGATTCGGTCCACTCGACGAGCAGGTGGGCGTGCTGGCGAATGACCGGTACGACGTCGGCCATGGTCGGTGGTGCCTGAACGGGTCGACCTTCGAAGATGTCGACGAGATCGCGAAAGAGCCAGGGGCGCCCAAGGCAGCCTCGGCCGATGACCACGCCGTCACAGCCGGTCTCGGCCATCATCTCGATGGCATCGTGGGCTTCCCAGATATCGCCGTTGCCGAGCACGGGAATGCTGGTGACGTGTTCGGCCAGGGCTGCGATCGCTGAGCGGTCGGCGTGGCCGGAGTACAGCTGCTCGACGGTTCGAGCATGGAGCGCAACCGCTCTCACGCCTTCCTCTTCGCCGATCTTGCCGGCATCGAGGTAGGTGAGGTTGTCGTCGTCGACGCCCATCCGAAATTTGATGGTGACCGGTATGTCGCCGGCGGCCTTGACCGTGGCCGCAATGATTGCGCGCAGGTGGTTGCGCTTTACCGGGAGTGCTCCGCCGCCACCGCACTTGGTGACCTTTTTTACTGGGCAGCCGAAGTTCATGTCGATGTGATCGACGCCATGTTCGTTCACCAACCACTTCGTGGCCTCGGACGTCCAGTAGGGGTCGACGCCGTAGAGTTGCACGCTGCGAGGTGACTCATCAGCAGCGAACTCGGCGAGCTTTAGGGTGCGTTCGTGTTTCTCACAGATTGCTCGAGCGGTGAGCATCTGGTTCACGTAGAGGCCTGCTCCGAACTCTCGACAGAGTGCCCGAAACGGAACGTCGGTGACCCCGGCCATCGGCGCCAAGACCACGGGTGGCCACACTTCGAGTGGGCCGATGTTCAGCGGTTTGTGGTCCGGTTGAACCGAAGGCGTGTCGTGGGAAACAACAGCTTCCTGGGGGTTTGAGCTCACCCCACGATTGTACGGCTTGCCAGCACGTTCCTTCTTGTCGGCTTCTTGTCGGCTTCTTGTCGGCTGTTTGTCGGCACCCTATTCAGCTGGTGGGCCGGCTTGGGTGAAGCTTGTGCCGGGAGGGTCTTCCACCCAGTCCGGTTGGTTGCCCCACGTGGTCTCGAAGACAACGTTGGCGAGCGGCTGCCGGCGAACCGGACCGTGGCTACCTGCGGGGTGTCCCAGGGTGATGGTGGCCGCCACGAAGACGTCGTCGGGGATTCCGAGCAGATGACGAAGCTCGTCCTCGACCGGAAGATGCATACCGGTGAGCACCCCACCGAGGCCGATCGCCCGCGCCGCAAGGAGCAGATTTTGCGCCGCCGGGTACACCGAGCCGCCTTCGGTCGAGGTGGGGCCTCGGTGCCGGATAAGGCACGGCATGATGATCACCGGCGCCTGAGCGAAGTTGTCGACGTAGTGGCCCATCGTTGCTGCCATCCGGGCCTTCGGCGAGTTGTCGAGGTTGCGGTCGTATTTGTCGACCGTCCTCTTCATGCCCCAGATCTTGCGAGCTCCTTTCGCAAGAAGCTCCCGTGCAGGCTGGCTGTCGGGACTGTCGTGCAAAACGAGAAAGCGGAACAGCTGCCGATTGGATCCTGACGGCGCTCGCGATGCGGCGAACAGCACCTGGTTCAGTTGTTGTTGGGTGACCGGTTCATCGGTGTAGCGCCGGATTGCACGGGTAGTGGCCAATCCTTCAAGAAGATCCATGTCACTGGTATAGGTCGACATGTCCGAGAAAACGAAAGTGCGGCCCCCGTTTCGGAGGGCCGCACATCGAGTTTTTATCTCGCTACCTGCGTACGCAGGGCCGGTATGTCCCGGCGAGATGGCTACTTGCCGTATTTCGTCTTCTGGAGCTGCTTTGCCTGCGGTACCCAGTTGTCACGGTCGATGCGGCCGGGGAAGTCGGGGAGCAAATCGTTGAGCTCCTTGACGCCGGCTTTGTCGAGTGCGGCCACCTGGCGGAAGAAGTAGATACCTTCACTGTTCAACAGCTTCTCCATCTTGGGTCCGACGCCGCTGATCTCTTTCAGATCGTCGCGTTCGGATTTCGATGGTGCCTTCTCTTTGCTGATCTTGGTGAGGGTGCTCTTCTTTGCCGGGGCGGCTGGTGTTTTGCCGTCTCGGTAGCCTCGGGCTTGTGGTACCCATTCGTCGCGTTCGATGCGGCCGGGGAATCCGGGAAGAAGCTCGTTGAGCTCGTTCACGCCGGCTTTGTCGAGTGCTGCGAGTTGGCGGAAGAAGTAGATGCCTTCGCCGTGGAGCATTTCTTCCATCTGTGGGCCGATGCCGCTGATGAGCTGGAGGTTGTCACGTTCGGACTTTGCTGGTGCTTTGTCTTTGGTGATGACTTCGAGCGTGCTCTTCTTCGCTGGTGCGGCTGGTGCGGCTGGTTTCGGAGCAGGTGCTGGCTTGGCCTTTGCTGCTGCCAGCTTGGCTTCGAGCTCGGCAATCTTGGAATTGCGCTTTTCGAGATCGCCACTCAGCGACGTGGTGCGCTTGGCGCATGCATCGAGGTCGCGTTGCAGGGCGGTGGACCGACTGTTTGCGTTGGTGTAGTCGCCCTCGATCTTTCCAACCTTTGCATTGGCTGACGTGAGGTCCTTCTCGAGTGAACCGAGGCGACTGTTGGCCCCGGACAATTCGCCCTGAACCGTTTTGATCGTCCCGTTTGCAGCACTGAGGTCGGCTTCGAGGGCCGCAACCCGCTTGTTGGCTGCCTCGACGTCGCCTCGTAGCTTGCCGAGTTCGGCGAGCTGCTTCTCGAGTTCGCCGACTCGGTTGTTGGCTCCGGTGAGGTCGCCTTCGAGCGCTGTTGCTTTGGCGTTGGCGCCGTCGAGTTCTCCTCGAAGTTTGGCGAGTTCGCCGAGTTGGCCTTCGAGTTCGCTGATGCGTCCGTTGGCGCCGCCGAGTTCGCCTTCGAGCGCTGTTGCTTTGGCGTTGGCGCCGTCGAGTTCTCCGCGTAGCTTGCCGAGTTCGCCGAGCTGGCTTTCGAGTTCGCCGACCCGGTTGTTGGCTCCGGTGAGGTCGCCTTCGAGTGCCGATGCTTTGGCATTGGCTCCGCCGAGTTCGCCTTCGAGCGCTGTTGCTTTGGCGTTGGCGCCGTCGAGTTCTCCGCGTAGCTTGCCGAGTTCGCCGAGTTGGCCTTCGAGTTCGCTGATGCGTCCGTTGGCTCCGCCGAGTTCGGCTTCGAGTTCGCCGATGCGTCCGTTGGCGCCGTCGTAGTCACCTTGGAGCGAACTGAATCCGACGATGTCGCCTTCGAGCGAACTGGCCTTAGCGTTGGCTCCGGCAAGTTGGCCTTCGAGTTCGCTGATACGTCCGTTGGCTCCAGTGAGCTCCGTTTCGAGTGCGTTTGCTTTGGCGTGGGCACCATCGAGTTCTCCACGCAGCGCACCCATCTCGCCGAGCTGGCTTTCGAGTTCGCCGATGCGTCCGTTGGCTCCAGCGAGGTCTCCATCGAGTTCGCCGATGCGTCCGTTGGCTCCAGCGAGCTCCGCTTCGAGCGCTGCTGCTTTGGCGTTGGCGCCGTCGAGATCGCCCTGCAGCGAGCTGAATCCGGCCATGTCGCCTTCAAGGGATGTGGCTTTGGCGTTGGCCCCAGCCAGTTGGCCTTCGAGATCACCAATATGTGCGTTGGCTCCAGCGAGGTCACCCTCGAGTTCGCCGATGCGTCTGTTGGCTCCGTCGACTTCGGCTTCGAGTACCGATGCCCGTTCGTTCACACCGTCGAAGTCACCTTGGAGCGAAGCGAAGCCCATAAGTTGGTTGTTTGCACCACCCAGTTCGCCTTCGAGTTCCGAGGAGCGTGCGGTCAACGACACGACGTCGTTCTCGAGTGCGCCCACTCGGCCATTGGCCGAATTGAGTTCGCCTTCGAGCGAACCGACCCGAGCGTTTGCGCCCTGGAGTTCTCCCTCGAGTGCCGTGGCCCGTGCATTGGCTCCGTCGATATCGCCCTGCATTTCGGCAAGCCGTCCGTTGGCTCCGTTGAGATCGCCTTCGAGTGCGGCCACCCGTCCGTTGGCTTCGGTGAGGTCGCCCTCAAGCGCCGATGCTCGAGCATTTGCACCGTCGAGGTCTCCCTGCAGCGATGTTGCTCGTGCGTTTGCACCTTCGAGGTCTGCTTGGAGCGATGTTGCTCGTGCGTTTGCGCCTTCGAGGTCGGCTTGGAGCGACGTTGCCCGTGCGTTTGCGCCCTCGACCTCGGTTTGGAGTTCGCCAATCCGGGTCTTCGAGCCGTCGACCTCACCGCGAAGGGTCTTGAGTTGGCCTTCGCTGGTGCTCACCGTTGCTCGGAGCCCGTCGAGGTCTCCGGAAAGTGCAGAGGCCTTTGAGCGTTCGGTCTTTACTGCTCCTTCGAGCTCGCCGATCCGGCCGTTGGCTCCTTCGAGGTCGCCGGTCAGCGTAGAGACTCGACCTTCAAGGGTTCGTTTCTCGTCTGCGAGGCCAGCGGACTGCGTCTGCAGCTTCCGGTAGTCGCCGTCGATGCGGTCGTAGTCGTTTGCTCGTGCTTGGACCGAGTCCCAGTCAGCGCCTCTGACCTGGCTATGACGCCAGCGCCAGAGCAGCCAGCCAAGACCGAGACCACCAAGAGCCGACAGGATGAGAGGGATGAGTATTTCCCCAAGAGTGAATAGCATTATTTATTTCCCTTCGTAAGGAGTTCGGGTCGATTAGTTGGTGAATTCGGCGAGTGCGGTGAATTCGACCCGTCGGTTCTGTTGCTTGTTTTCTGGCGTGTCATTTGGAGCGACAGGTTCGGTCTCGCCGAAGCCCTGTCCTCGTAGACGGTTGATGTCGATGCCCTGTTCGGCGAGGTAGGCGCTCACCGATTTCGCCCGTCGATCGGAGAGATCGAGGTTGAGCGCATCGTTGCCGTCGGCATCGGTGTGGCCACCGACGAGAACCGCCGGCCGGGGATACTTGGTCATGGCGGCGACAACCTTGTCGAGTGTCGTCGCTGCGGTCGGCGTGATGACATCGCTGTTCACATCGAATATCACGTTTTCGAGGATCTCGGCCTGGAGGGCATCGAGTTCGGCTTGCAGAAGCCCGACCTCGTCTTCGATCGTCGCCTCGGCGACTGTTACATCGACCGTGGTGCTGTCGTTCGCCGAACCAACGAGTCCGTCGATGTTGGCTTTCGCCGCGTCGTCGACGGCGACACCGGTAAAGGTGAGGGCACTATCGGTGACGCTTCCGGAACCTTCGGTCAGCCCGTCGAACCCGTCGAAGATGGCTGCCATGTCGGCAACCTTTCCGTCGGCGTTTGGAGCTTGCTCGGTGAGGTCCGAGATCATCAGGTTGTTCGTGACGTTGTCGGCGCCGACCTCGGCTTCAGCGGCCGCGACGAGTGCGTCGTGCTGGGCTTGGGTGAGGACCGTGCCGTCGAGGGTGATGCTCTCGCCATCGGTGCTGACGTTGACATCGAGCGGGCCGGTGTCGGGTGCAGCGACGGTGACCTCTCCGCCAACGTCTACCCCGTCGACTCCGCCGACCGCTCCAACAAGGGCCGCCTTGGCGTCCTCGCTGGTTGCGATGGCATTGACGTCGAGGTCATCGTCGGTGAGATGAGCGTCGCCGCTCACGATGTTGTCGCCGGCCATCAGTGCAACCGCTCCGGCGAGTCCGGCTACCCGGGCTGCCGAACCACTCTTGCTTGCATCCATGTCGAGGATGTTGAGGTTGTTGGTGACATTGGCTGCGCCGACCGCATCGACGGCTGCGTCGTTGAGTTGGTCGTACTCGGCTTGGTTGAGCACATCGCCGTTCAGCGTGATTTGTTCACCCGTTGCAGTGATTCGAACATCGTGGCTTCCCGTCGGTTCGGGAGCTGCCTCGGTTCCGAGGACGGTCATCTGCGAGGTATCGCCCTCGCGGATTGCTCCACCATCGCGTTCGATTCGTTCCTCGAGGAACGCTTCGATCTCTTCGTTGGTGACACCGACAGGCAAGGTGAAGTTTGAAATCTCGCCGTCGCGGCCGTCGAAGTCGACCCGATCTTTGCTGAGGTTGATGCCGTACTCGTCGCGCATCTGCACGATGGTGGCGTCCTCGAGGTCATCCTCGATGTGATCGACGCCCCAGATCATTGTGCCGATGAAAAAGGCGAGGAGCGGAAGAAGACCAAGCGCCAAGGCCAACGGCCGGCTCCAAGGCTTCCCGCTCTTGCTTCGTCGAAGCCAGCGGCCTCGGCCGCCGCCCTTGCCGCTCACTGAAGGCGAGCCGAGCGAGGCCTTCTTTCCTACGCCTGCGGCTTTGTTTCCCAGGCCGGTGGCTTTGCTTCCTACGCCTGCGGCTTTGTTTCCTAGTCCGGCGGTTGCGCCTGCGGCTTTGTTTCCTACGCCTGCGGCTGCGCCTCCTAGTCCGGCGGCTGCGCCAGCGGCTTTGCCACTGATGCCTCCAGCTTTGTCTCGAGCGGCATCAGCAGCACCTTTGGCGGCGTCAGTCGCTTTGCCTCCTAGTCCGGCGGCTGCGCCGCTGGACTTGTTCTTTGCTTCTTCGGCTGCCTTTTCGGCTGCCTTTTTGGCTGAATTGTCATCGGCCACGGTGTGGGTGGTCCCTTCTCGGAAGGTTCCCCATTGGGCAATCGAAGTTTGTGCCGGAGGAACCGAAACTGTTGCGTCAGTCACAGGTAGGACGGCGGATCTCGTGAAAGGTCGCGAGATCCCTAGGGAATTTCCCCAATGATCGACGTAGGGAGGTTTCTGCAACCATAAAAACCACTAAGCGTGGGTTTTACCCTGTGCTGGTGGGCTGAGAAATCGTCAATAGGGGGACTTTAGTCCTATTCGTGCTGGTCAGGAGGAAATTGTGCTTTGGCTCGCGGGTATCGAGCTCGAATGTGTGATTCGCCGATAGCCTCGGCTTCGGGCGGAGTTGGCCTGGTTTTTGTCGACGCCTGGACCCGCGCTGCGGTTATCCATGCTGAAGCAGGTTCATCCATACTTTCGATAGTTCTCTTTCCCTTTCAGGTGTGCTCACGTGCTGAAGCGTTCGAATTTGTTCTTTCTGTCCCCAAGTGGCCTTGCTGCCATTGTGGTGTGTGCACTCTTTGCCGCGCTCCTAGTGCCGGGTAGCGTTGCGGCCCAGGACATTGCGGTTGTGCAAAAAGAGGTCTTCTCCCCCTGGGGTGCTCTCGATACCGCCGCTGGCGGCCCGAGCTCAATCACCGTTCGCGGTTGGGCGGTCGATGGCGATTCGTCGCGTCCCATCAAGGTCCGGGTGACCGTCGATGGCAAGCGGATGCGAACCAAACTGGCAAACGGCAGTCACGCAGAGTCCAACGCTATTCATCAGAAGGGCAACAACTTCGGCTACGTGGTGCGGGTCAAGGCATCAGCCGGCACCCATGAAGTCTGCGTCGACGGGATCAACGCTGGCTCTACCGGGGTTACCCGCAACATCGATTGCGCCACCGTAAAGGTCAACGCTCGAACCAAGGTGCAAGCTGCACGGCCTTTCGGTTCGCTCGACCAACTGACCAGTGACGGCACAAAGGCCTCACTGGTGGGCTTTGCCATCGACCCCGATACGAAGAAACCCATCAACGTCGACATCTACGTCGATGGTGAATACGTCGAGACGACCCGTGCGGGGCGTAAACGCAACGACATCGGCCGCCGCTACGACATGGGCAAGCGCCACGGGTTCTCCACCACCATCACTCTTTCCCCGGGTACGCACGAAGTTTGTGCCCATGCGGTGAACAACGGCGAGGGCCTCAACAAGAATCTTGGTTGCGGTACTGCAGTTGTGGCTGGCGACGCTTCCCGTGGCGGACCGGGCGTGGTCATCACGCCAACCGGCATCGTGACCCCAGTGCTCGAAACCCACCGCGACGGCTGGACGGTTTGGACTCCTTGTGTCCGCACTCAGCGGATTACCAAGGGCACATTCATTGCTGGAACCCAGGTCGTCATCGATGCGGGCCATGGCGGAGCCGAGTCCGGATCAGTCGGTCCGAACAATCTTTATGAGAAGACCCTCAATCTTTCCATCGCAACTCGCGTCAAGGCCATCCTCGGGGCCCGCGGCATTAGTTCTGTGCTTACTCGAACCACCGATCACCGCATTCCGCTTCGCACCCGAGCCGAGATTGCCAATGCGCTCAAGCCCGACCTGTTCGTCTCCATCCATCACAACGGTGGAGCCGTTCGGCGCCAAGACACTCCAGGAACCGAGATCTTCTATCAGTCGGGAAGCGACGAGTCGCGTCGTGCCGGCGGCATCTTCTTCGAGGAGCTCACCGCAGCCCTTGACCAGTACGACATTGGATGGGTCGGCACCGTGCGCAACGGCGTCAGCGCCCGGCTGAAGGACAACGGCGAAAATCTGTACGGCATCCACCGATACACGCCTAACATTCCCTCGGTCATCACCGAAGCCGGCTATCTCAGCAACCCATCTGAAGCAGCCCTATTTGCCCGCGACGACGTGCGCGACACCGAGGCCGTAGCCATCGTTGACGCGATCGAACGTTGGCTCAACACCAAAGATGTCGGCAGTGGTTACCTCCCAGAGTTCGTCGATGGCGGATCCTCGGGAACCGGTGGCACCGATAACTGCACCGACCCGGCGCTCCAGTAAACCAAAGCTGCGTTTCACTGAGGTATCAGTAGCTGCTGTGCTTCTGTAACTCCTTCGGCACTTGCACCGATTGAATCAGCGCACCTGAAGATTCTCGACCGATGCCTTGGGGCACTGGCCACTCGTGGTCCTATGCTCGTTGAAATGCGCGGCATCATCAGCTATGGCTGCTATCTCCCATATCGACGGCTCGATCGGGCCGAGATTTCATCACTCCTCGGAAAGGGTGGTGGGTCCGGCACTCGAACCGTTGCCTCCTTTGACGAGGACACCACCACCCTGGGGGTCGAGGCAGCACGCCTCGCACTTCATGGCGTCGACCAAGCGCCAGCGGTCCTGTCGTTTGCGTCGGTCTCGCCGACGTACTTCGACCGAACCAACGCCACTGCCATCCATGCAGCGCTTCGTTTACCGCGCTCCACGGCGGCTATCGACATGCTTGGTTCGCAACGCTCGGCGGTTGGTGCGTTCGAGATGGCATTGCGATCATCTGACACCCATCTTGTCGTCGGCTCCGATATCCGAATTGGTCTACCGTCCAGCGGCGATGAGGCAGCGGGCGGCGATGGTGCCGCTGCGCTTCTCATCGGTAGTGACGAGGACGGCCAGGTGCTCGCCGAGTATCTCGGTGGTGCCGTAGCCACCGACGAGTTTGTCGATCGCTGGCGAGTCCCCGGAGCGGTCGTGAGTAAGCAGTGGGAAGAACGGTTCGGCGAGGTCGTGTACGGCCCCCTCGCCACCCAAGCTGTCGCCGAGGCCATGGAGTCAACCGGCCTCACCACCGCCGATGTCACAACAGCAGCTATCACCGGACTGCACGGCCGGGCCATCGCTCGCACGTCGGCCAAGCTGGGTTTCACGAACGTCGTGGACGACCTAGGCCGCACGGTGGGTAACACCGGCGCCGCTCACCCGGCCTTACTCCTCGGTTCGATGCTCGACACAGCCAGCGCTGGCGATGTACTCGCGCTCGTGACCTATGCCGATGGCGTGCAGGTTTCGCTGTTTCGGGTGACAACGGCAATCGCCGATCACCAGGCCAAGCGCACCGTCGCCGACCAACTCGAAGCGGGCGGTTCAGTGAGCTATGCCAAGTACTTGTCGTGGCGCGACATGTTGCCCATCGAACCTCCCCGTCGTCCCGAGCCCGACCGGCCAAGCTCGTCGGCCGCCTACCGCAACGCCGACTGGAAGTATGGCTTGGTCGCATCGCGCGATCAGGAGTCCAGTCGTATGTATATGCCGCCAGCGCGGGTTTCAGCTGATGGCGCCGTCGATCAGATGGATCACATCCCGATGGCCGATGCAGTCGGCACCATCGCCACATTTACCATCGACAAGCTCGTCTACTCGCCGAGCCCGCCCGTGGTCTTCGGCATCATTGACTTCGACGGGGGAGGCCGCTTGCCCATCGAAATCGCCGACGTCGACGCCGACGAGGTCAGCATCGGCGATCGAGTCGAGATGACCTTCCGTCGCCTCTACGCCGGCGACGGCATCAGCAACTACTTCTGGAAGGCCCGCCCGATCCGCTAGCGATCGGCCCCATCCACACGAAGAACTAGTCAACGCAAGTAGAAGAACAGAAACGACAGCAGGGTACGTAGCTATGGGTTCGCACGGAATCAAAGACCAAGTCGCCGTTATCGGTATGGGTTGTATCCCGTTCCGCGAGCACTGGGAAGCCAGCCTCGATGACATGCTCATCGATGCCGCCGTGCTCACGTGCGAATCAGCAGGCGTTGCGAAAGACGACATCGACGCGTTTTGGTTTGGGACCTCGCAGTCAGCGGCTTCGGGTCTGTCGCTGTCGATTCCGCTGAAGCTCGAAGGCAAGCCGGTCACTCGAGTCGAGAACTACTGCGCAACCGGGTCAGAAGCGTTGCGCCAGGCCAGCTATGCCGTGGCCAGCGGCGCCTACGACGTGGCGATGGCTATTGGTGCGGAGAAAGTGAAGGACGGCGGCTATCAGGGCCTCAACGCCTTCCCGATTCCTCACGATGGCACCAAGCGGAGTCTCACGGCCGCCGGCATGTACAGCCTCATTCTCCCGGCCTACGCCCAGAAATACGGCGTCGATGAATCCGAACTCCGGATGGTGCTGGCCAAGATCGCCGAGAAGAATCACTACAACGGCGCCCGCAATCCACTTGCGCAGTTCCGCCGCGAAGTCTCGGCCGAAAAGATCTGTGGCATGGCTGCGGTTGCGGGTCAGCTCAGCGTGTTTGATTGCGCCGGAGTGGCCGACGGTGCGGCCGCTGCCATCGTGGTGCGAGCCGAAGACGCACACAAATATTGCGACGACCCCCTCTACATCAAGGCGCTCTCCTTCGTCTCTGGCAATGGCTCGGGCGTCACCGACCCGGACTACGACTTCACCAGCTTGCCCGAGTGCAAGATGGCGGCCGACGACGCCTATGCCCAGGCCGGCGTCACCAATCCACGCGAAGAGATCGCGCTGGCCGAAGTGCATGACTGCTTCACGCCAACCGAACTTCTCCTGATGGAAGATCTCGGTTTCAGCGAACCGGGCACGGCCTGGCGCGATGTGCTCGACGGAACGTTCCACCTCGATGGCGACCTCCCCGTGAACCCCGATGGCGGCCTCAAAGCATTCGGCCATCCGGTCGGAGCATCGGGACTTCGTATGCACTACGAGTTGTGGCAACAGCTTCGTGGCAAAGCCGAAGACGATCGCCAGATCGACCTGTCCAAACGCGACCGTAAGCTCGGGTTGGTTCACAACCTGGGCGGCTACCCGGGCGAGATGGTCGGCTTCGTCAGCATTCTTGGTACCGAGCTGGACTGACGTAGCTGCTCGCAGGTCGCTACCATCTAGGGCGTGACCACCGCGACTCCTACACCGACCCCTCGACCTCCTGTGGTTGCGTCGGGGCGTGGTCTGAACTTTTCGCTGTTCGGGTTTCCGGTCAGTATCGACCTCAGCTTTTTCCTTATCGGTGCCGTCATTGCCTTCCAGGTAGTGAGCCTCCGCTGGGTGGCGCTTCTGTGGGTGGCGATGTTTTTGGTCGTCATCGCCGCATCGGTTCTGGTTCACGAGCTTGGCCATGCGTTTGCCGCTCGTGCGTTGGGCGCCCACCCGACTATTCGATTGCACGTTATGGGTGGGGTTACCCAGTTCATGCCGCCCCAGCCGCCAACTCGGTTGCAGACGATTGGCGTCAGCTTGGCTGGTCCGTTTGCCGGGTTCGCTCTTGGCCTCATTGTGCTCCTGGCCCGACAGGTGGTGGAAGATCCCGTCGCCGGTGGCCTGGCCGACAATGCCTGGCGTTTCTTGATTCTCATCAACCTGGGTTGGGGTGCGATCAACCTTGCTCCGGTGCTACCCCTCGATGGCGGCCACGTGATGGAAAGCTTGATTCCAGGGAACGAAGTGCAACGGCGGCGAGTGGCGGCACTCGTTTCCATCGCTGTTGGGGTTGGCCTTGCGCTGTTCTTCTGGAAGTCGATGGACAACATGGGAATCGCTGCATTCCTCTTTGCGATGTTCGCCGCCCAAAACGTGGGTGTGGTTGGCGCCACTACCAAACGCTCGACCAAACGGTTCGAAGATCGTGACGAGCTCGAAGCGGCTATCGGCCGGCTTAACACCGGCGACAACACCGCGTTGGATTCGCTCGAACTGCTGGCGCGCGAGTCACGCGACGCCACTGTGCAGAAGTACTCGAAGATGTTGGTAGTCGAACGTTCGGCCACCGGCGGCAACGTCGCGGTTGCGCGCCGTCAACTCACCGAGCTGCCTGGCAAGGTTCACCCGGCCCTCTACGGGCTTGTGGCGCTTCACGAGGGTGATCCATCGGCTATCGGCCAGCTGGGTGACGCAATGGAGGCTGAGCCCAGTCCAGCGGCGGCTCACATCATGACGTTGGGGTATATCGGCGCCGGTCGGGCTAACGACATCGTCACGGTCATTGGTTCTGGCCCCGCAACCTGGCTGACCCCGTCGATTCTTGGTTCGGTGCAGCACACCCTGCACTCCCGCAACTTTGTTGAGGCTGGGGTGCAGATTGGCGAGCTGCATCTTGCGAGCGTGGCCGAACCCACCGCCAAGGCGTATTACAACACGGCCTGCGGATGGGCCCGGCTCGGTAATCCGGAGCGAGCAATGACTCGTTTGTCTGAGGCGATCGACCGGGGTTGGAGCGACCGAAACACCCTCGACGCCGATCTCGATTTTGCGCCGTATCGACACACCGTCGAGTACGGCGCGCTCCGGGGTCGACTCTCCTAACTCCAAGAGCGCAGCTCTGGGTGTTCGAAGAGCAAACGCGTACCTATTTTCTGTCGCGGCGCCGTCGATGGCATGATCCGATGCAGACCGACCAAGAGGGTGCGCTGATGATTGAGCTGGAACATGTTGAAGTAGCCGTGGACGGGGTGACGGCATCGATCACGATGAACATCCCCGCCAAGCTAAACCCTCTGGGTACGGCGATGCTGAAGGAGCTCGCCCTCGCCGCTCGGTTTATCGACACCCAGCCCGAGGTGAAGGTGGTCCTCGTCTCGGGCGCTGGACGAGTATTTTCGGCTGGCGCCGACGTGACGGCCTTCGGCAGCGGGGCAACCACATCGGACCCGGTTGTCGACGGCGATGCTGGTCGGCTCATGGCCGAGGCACTGGAGCGAATGCGGGCGGTGGCCGTTGCGAAGATTCACGGTTGGTGCGTTGGTGGGGGACTGGTTGTGGCTGCTGCCTGCGATCTTCGGATCGCGGCCGACGACGCAATGTTCAGTATCCCCGAGATCGACCTGGGTATTCCGCTGGCATGGGGTGGCATTCCTCGCTTGGTCCGCGAGATCGGGCCGGCGCTCACCAAAGAACTTGTAATGACCTGCCGCCCGTTCGATGCAGCCGAAGGAAAGGCCGCCGGGTTCCTGAACCGGGTTGTGCCTGCCGAACAGCTCGACGCCGAGGTCGACGCTCTTATGGAGACGCTTGCGTCAAAGCCGCGGTATGCCCTGCTTGCTACCAAGGCGCACACCAATGCGGTCACGAACCAGATGGTCGGCACCGACCGGTCTTGGTCTGATGCTGACGGACTCCTCGTGGGGCTCCGCGATAAAGAAGGACGCGAGAGCGCTCAGCGTTACCTCGCGAACATGAAGGCCGACAAGGCCGACAAGGCCGACAAGGCCGATAAGGCCAAGTAAGCCGAGTAGGCCGCTGGGTAGTTAGCGGGCGGTGACGCTCGCGCAGGTGGTTGCTGCGCTGTAGCTGCCATCGGCAAAGACTGCCGAGATTCTTACGGAGCCCGTTGTGCCCGACCCAATGTCGAGTTTGAGCGAGGTGAACGCAACTCGGTCGTAGTACACCGACCCGCTGTTGACCTTGAGGGCGAACACGTAGGAGACCGCTTCGTCGACCGCTGGATAGCTTACGAGAATGGCGCCATCGAGGGCTTCGGACTTGCAGTCGCCGGTGGAGCCGTCATAGGTGCGAGCGGTTCCGCAGTCGACGGCCGGGCTGTAGGTTCCGTCGGCGAACACGGCCGAGACGGCGAGGCTGACGTCCATGTTTGGTGGTACAGCGATGACGGTTGAGGCATTGCCAACCCGGTCGTATCGCAACGCTCCCGAGTAACGGAGGGCGTAGACATATTCCACTGCTCCGTCTACCGGGTGCCAGGTGGCCGAAACTCCGGTGGCTTCAGCGGCAACGTTGCATCCGCCATCAGTCGGCGGTTGGGTTGCTGGTGGCTGGGTTGCTGGTGGCTGTGTTGCTGGTGGGCCACCTGCGCCGTCAACGGTGCAGATCGTAGAGTTGGAGGTTGCCCCGCCAACGACGGCGGCCACCCGAAGCGCAGTGACTCGGCCCTGATCGCTCGGAATGAAGAGCGACGACTCGCCGGTGCGATCGAACCGCTCTGGGCCGTTGTTGTAGCGGGTGCCATAGACGTATTCGCCAACGTTTGGCACGGCGCTCCAGAAGACGAATGCGCCGGCATCGGCATTGGTTACGGCGCAAACATCCGGGGCAGCAATTCCGCCCTGTGCTGAGGCTGGCGCGAGGTCAATACCTACCAACCCCACAATTCCGGCGACCAGGGCGAGGAGTGAGATGAGAAAGACGCGAATGCTATGAAAGATACTCAACATAATCCGAAAGGTAGAGGAAATAATGAAACATTGCCCATTCCACAATTATCACTTCACCAACATTGGTCTCACGTGTCACGCGGTTGCTGGGTGGTTTTGATCCGGATTTCGATGCGGAATTTTGAACGTTTCGTCGGCTCTTGGAGAGCGGTGCTAAAACTCGCCCATGTTTAACGCTCTAGTTCTGCGCAAAGAAGAAGCTGGCGAAGAGACGACGTTCTCCGCCGACGTCACCCAACTCGATGATTCGGACTTGCCCGAAGGCCCCGACATGAATGTCACCGTCGACGTCGACTACTCGACCATCAACTACAAAGACGGCTTGGCCATCACCAACACGTCGCCCGTCGTGCGGACGTGGCCAATGGTTCCGGGCGTCGACTTTGCAGGAACGGTCAGCGAAAGTCGCAATGACTCCTTTGCGGTAGGCGACCGCGTCGTGCTCAACGGCTGGGATGTCGGCGAGAAGCACTGGGGCGGCCTCTCTCAGAAGGCACGCGTAAGCGCCGATTGGCTGACCCCACTCGACGATGCGATGAGTACCCGGAACGCTGCGGCCATTGGCACCGCCGGATACACAGCGATGCTTTGTGTGATTGCCCTCGAACAACACAACGTCAATCCCGACTCGGGCCCGATCATCGTTACTGGTGCCGCCGGCGGGGTGGGTTCCACCGCCGTGGCCATCTTGTCGAAGCTTGGCTATGAAGTCGTGGCATCCACTGGGCGACCCGAAGAGTCCGACTACCTCACTGCGCTTGGCGCCAACGAGATCATCGACCGCGAAGAACTCTCGGGTCCGGCCCGACCGCTCAACAAGACCCGCTTTGCTGGCGGCGTCGACGCGGTCGGAAGCCACACCCTTGCCAACGTGTTGTCGATGACCCAACCCGACGGATGTGTCGCTGCCTGTGGTCTTGCCCAGGGAATGGATCTGCCGTCGTCGGTAGCCCCGTTCATCCTCCGGGGTGTGACGTTGGCCGGGATCAACTCGGTCCACGTTCCCCAGTCACGTCGCAAGGTGGCATGGGAGCGTCTGGCAACCGACCTCGACATCGCAAAGCTCGAGTCGATGACCACCGAGGTTCCTCTGGCGGGCGTCATCGATGTTGCCAATGACATCATCGAAGGCAAGGTTCGCGGCCGAGTCGTCGTCAACGTCAACGCCTAGTCAAAACGCTCTCGCAGCAGAGCTTGACCGGATCAGCCGAGGCAGGAAAGTAACGCCATGTATCAACTTCTTGACGGACTTCGAGTTATCGAAGGGTCGGCCTTTGTGGCCGCGCCATCGGGCGGCATGACGCTTGCCCAACTGGGAGCCGAAGTCATCCGATTCGACACGATCGGCGGCGGCATCGACTACAAGCGATGGCCACTGTCTGAATCTGGCGACTCGATTTACTGGGCCAGTCTCAACAAGGGCAAGAAGTCGGTGGCTATCGACCTTCGGTCCGAAGAGGGCCGTGAACTTCTCACTGCGATGATCGCGAAGCCAGGGCCCGAGGGCGGGATCTTCCTCTCGAACTTTCCGGCTCGAGGGTGGATGTCCTACGACAATCTGCGCAGCCATCGTGACGACCTCATTATGGTGAACCTCACCGGCAACGCCGACGGTTCGACGGCCCTCGACTACACGGTGAACTGCGCGGTTGGTTACCCGGACGCCACTGGCCCGGTCGGGTCTACCGACCCCATCAACCATGTGCTCCCAGCGTGGGATCTCATCGCCGGACAACAAGCTGCGCTTGGTGTGCTCGCTGCCGAGCGGCACCGGACCCGCACCGGCGACGGTCAGCTCGTTGCGTTGTCGCTCGCCGACATCGCGCTCATGGCCGTCTCAAACTTGGGTCATGTTGCCGAGGCACAAATCAACAACGAAGAACGGCCTCGGTACGGCAACGATCTGTATGGCGCGTACGGCCACGACTTTGCGACCAACGACGGTCGCCGGGTCATGGTTGTCGGAATCACGTCGCGCCAGTGGTCGAGTCTTCTCGCCTGCACCGAGAGTGAAGCCGCAGTTGCCCAACTCGCGGCCGACAACAACCTTGACTTTGCCATCGAAGGCGACCGGTTCGCGGCCCGAGACCGCATTACCGCTCTCCTCGAACCGTGGTTTGCTCGCCATTCACTCGCTGACGCATCGGCCAAACTCGATCACCACGACGTTTGCTGGGGTCCGTACCAGACCTTTCAGCAACTGGTGAACGAAGATGAACGCTGCTCGTCAGCGAACCCGATGTTCCAGTCGGTCGAGCATCCACAACTCGGTGAGTTCCTGATGAATGGTTCGACCCTCAACTTCTCGGCGCTCGACCGAGTGCCGGTTGGTCGAGCGCCCGTTCTTGGCGAACACACCGACCAAGTGTTAACCGAACTCCTCGGCCTCAGCGATGCCGAAATCGGCGATCTGCACGATCGCGGAGTTGTGGCAGGCAAATAGGCCCGGGTTAACGTCAGGCGTGGAACTGGTTCTTACCTTGGCGATACCGATTGCCGTCGCCGCCGGCGGAATGCTGCTCGGGTGGCGTTACTCGAAAGCTGGACGTCGACCAGGTAAGCGACGCTAGCGATTTTTCCGGAGGTACGGAATGGGTTCGATCGAAGTTCTTATCCTGCTGTCTTTTCCGATCGCCTTGGCCGTGCCGGTGCTTGCCGTTCGTTTCCTCGGCAGCTCGCTCGTCCGCGGTTCAGGCGCCGATCGAACGATCGTCGTGCCGATTGCTGATACTCGTGCCGCACCGCTTCCAATGGTTTGCGCGAAGACGGGTCTGAAAGCTCACGGGTTAGCCGAAGAGCGCTCCGAGTCGCTTCCTGCTGCCTGGTTCGCGCTTCTCCTTCTCGGGCCCATTGGGATCGTTGCCTTGGCTCTGGTGTGGGCCACACGCGGCGGCCGAGGTGCTCAGCTCGATATCCCGCTCAGCACCCAGGCGCTCGAGACCATTACGAAGACGGCTCGCGACTCGCTCGTCCTCGCAGCAGCTGCAGGCATCACGCTTCTCGTCTTCGTCATAACCTTGGCAAGTGGCGCAGCAGGACTGCTGCAGGTCGCCGCTGGCGCTCTGGCTATCGCTTCGTTGATCGGTTGGATGTACACAACAACCGTGGCGAGAATGTCACGGGTCCGGCTCCGCCTCGACCCGTCAAAGAAACTGCTGCACCTCGATGGGGTGCACCCTGGCTTCGTATCCGCCGTGCAAAAGCAGGCGCAACGCAAAGGGCTTTTGCCCTAGTCGGCGGCGCCTTTTGCCCTAGTCGGCGGCGCCTTCTGCCCTAATCGGCAGCGGCCTCGGCAGCGATTTCGGCACCACGGCTGCGGAGCTCGTATTTGAGCACCTTGCCGCTGGCGTTCAGGGGGAGTGCATCGACGAACTGGAAGAAGCGAGGAACCTTGTAGTTGGCCATCTCTTCCCGGCACCATTTGCGAAGATCATCCTCGGAGCTTTCGCTCCCGGTAGCTGGAACGATCCACGCCATCGCGACTTCGCCAAGGCGCTTGTCGGGAACGCCGACAACCGCAGCAGCAGCAACGTCGGGATGCGAGGAGAGACTGTTCTCGATTTCGGCCGGGTAGGCGTTGAAACCGCCGACGATGAACATGTCTTTCTTGCGGTCGGTGATATCGATATAGCCACGTTTGTCCATGACACCGATATCGCCGCTGTAGAGCCAGCCATCTTCATTGATTGCGGCCGCGGTTTGTTCGGGGTCGTCGAGGTATCCGACCATCACGTTGTACCCACGAATAATGATCTCGCCGGGCTCGCCCCGCTCGACTTCGTTTCCTTCGTCATCGACCACCATGACCTCGACATCGTCGATTGCCCGACCGGAGGTTGTGGCGATGGTCCGAGGGTCGTCGTCGTGGCGACACATCGTTGCCATGCCCGAGGACTCGGTAAGGCCGTACCCGGTGACGACTTTTTCGAACCCGAGTTTGTCGCGCATCTGGGTGATCATCTCGACCGGGATGGCTGCCGCTCCGGTAACTGCGAGCCGCAAGCTCGAGAGGTCGAAACTCTCGAGATCGGGATGATTGAGGATGCTCTGATAGATAGCCGGCGGGCCAGGGAGCATCGTGATGCGTTCCTCGGGGATACGGCTCATTACCGACGGCACGTCGAAGACCGTGTGCGGGATGATCGTGGCACCGGTCATGAGACAGGCCAGGATGCCGGCGTTAAACCCAAAGGAGTGGAAGAACGGGTTGACGATGAGGTACCGGTCGCCGTGTTCGAGCCCGATGACATCGGCCCACGACTTATAGCCGCGGCAGATGGCCGAATGACGGAGCATGGCGCCTTTGGGGGCGCCGGTGGTTCCGGAGGTGAACATGATGTGGCACAGATCATCGCCGGTGACCGCTGCGCTTCGTTCGGCTCGCACCGCGTCGTCGACGTTGTCGCCACGATCGATGAAGTCGACAAAGGAGGTCGTGCCTTCGGCGATTTCGCCGCGCATGACGATGATGGCTTCGAGGTCTTCTCCCGCGCCTGCATCGTGCAGTAGCTGCACATAATCGGTGTCGAGGAAGTCGGTAACGGTAAAGAGGAACCGAGCCTTGCTACGGCTCAGCACAAAGCCGGCCTCACGGCCCTTGAATCGGGTGTTGACGGGCACAACAACCCCGCCAACCATATGGGCACCCAGGGCGGCCACGATCCACTCACTGATGTTTGGTGCCCAGACGGCAATCCGGTCACCGGGTTCGAGGCCGAAATCGAGGAATGCACGGGCAGCTTTGTTGATATGGGCCGCTAACTGTCCGAAGGTAAGCCGGAGGTCGCCCTCGACAAGGGCTTCATCGTCAGGCCAGGTAGCCGCCGCCATTTCCACCAAGGATGGAATGGTGGTCCAAAGATCACTCATGATCTCAAAACCCTAGTTCGGATCAACGACAGCGCGGTTAAGCGGGCCGTTCAGCCGGATTTCGAAGCGCAACAGCTTCACTCTCCGCTTTTGCCGCTTTTAGCCGAAGCTCGGTGACGATCGAGCGAGTGATATCTCGGGCCGTGACCACGAAGTACATCGCCCACGCTAGAACGCCAAGGAACTTGGCGGCATCTTCGAGGACAAGACTGATGTCTTTGCTCCCGACCCCTATCTGGTCGACCGCGATCGAGGCGGCAAATGCCCCACCCGCAGCGATGAGCATCTTGTTATTGGTTCGACGTAGCTCGACCCGTTCGCTCACAATCCACCACCAGGTAAGACCCAGGTACATCACGTAGAACGACGCCTTTGGGAGGCCGACCCGGTTGGGGATGACGCTATGAAATTGGAAGAGGTCGTCGAGCAAGAGCAGGGTCGAAAGAATCGCGCCGCCTCGCAGCATCGTCGCCGCGCCAGCACGGCCTCCAAGCCAAGCGACCCACGCACCGGACGCTGCGGCAACCGTGGCGGTTGTCCACGCAAGAATGCCCAGGTTCGAAACGAGGCCGGTGTACCACGGCGTGCCACTGGCATAGGAAGGATCGAGGAGCAGATCGCGGTACGGGATTGTGTTCTGTGTGACCAATCCAAGCAGCATGATGAGCGCGCCGAGCCACATCACTCCCAGCGGGATAAGAGGCCGGAGTTGTTCTGCTACCGGTATGCGCGCTCGACGATCTGTCACCTCTAGGTCATCGGCATCAGTCGGGGGTTTCTTAACTCGAAGCAGGGCTTGGTAACTTCAACGGGCACACGCTGAATGTTCTGCTCGAGGGGACCCATGACAGATACCGCTGAAGAAACACCATCACTTTTCCCAGGAGAAGTAGCGCGGAGGACTCCCGACAAGCCCGCCATCATCATGGCTGGCACCGGCGAGCAAATGACCTACGGCGAACTCGACGCGATGGCGAGCCAGTTGGCGCAATTGTTTCGTGCCGAAGGCCTTCAAGTGGGCGACCATGTGGCGTTCTGCCTCGAGAATCGCCTCGAATATCTGGCGATTGCTTGGGGCTGTCACTACGCCGGGCTCTATTACACGGCTATCAGTAGCCGTCTGCAGACCGATGAGATGGCGTACATCATCGAGAACTCGTCGTCGCAGGCATTCATCACCTCGCCGTACAAGGCCGATCAGGCCGCTGAACTCGCCGAGCAGATGCCGAACGTTCGGATCCGGCTTGCCGTCGGCGGTGCCGTCGACGGCTACGCCGACTTCGCTGAAGAAATCGCAAAACACCCAGCGGAGCTCCTCGATGACCCGGTCGAAGGGCAAGACATGCTCTATTCATCGGGCACCACCGGCCGCCCGAAGGGCATCAAGGCCCCGCTTCCCGGACTCCCGCTCGGCTCCGCTCCCGGTCTTTCGGTCATGGCCCAGTTTCTATTCGGCGCCGACGAGAAGGCGATCTATCTGTCGCCAGCGCCGATGTATCATGCCGCGCCGCTGCGTTTTTGTATGTCGTTCCAGCGCATGGGCGCCACGGTCGTCGCGATGTCTCGATTCGACCCTGAAGAGGCGCTCAAGGCCATCGACACGTTCAAGGTCACCGCAAGCCAGTGGGTGCCCACAATGTTCGTGCGCATGCTCAAGCTGCCCGACGAGACCCGGGCAAAGTACGACGTGTCCACTCTCGGACACGCGGTCCATGCCGCTGCACCGTGCCCGATCGATGTGAAAGAAAAGATGATCAACTGGTGGGGCCCTGTGCTTCACGAGTACTACGCAGGCACCGAAGGCAACGGCCTCACCTACCTCAACTCCGAGGATTGGCTTACCCACAAAGGCTCGGTCGGAAAACCCCTGCTCGGTGTCGTGCACATTCTCGACGACGACGGCAATGAGGTCGAGGTTGGACAAGAGGGTGGCGTGTACTTCTCGGGCGGCGGTGGATTCGAATATCACGGCGACGAAGAGAAGACCAGCGACTCACGGATGGGCGACAAGTCGACCCTTGGCGATGTTGGCCGAGTCGATGAGGACGGTTTCCTCTACCTCACCGACCGGAAGGCGTACATGATCATCTCCGGCGGCGTAAACATCTACCCGCAAGAGGCCGAGAACGCACTCACGATGCACCCCAAGGTGTTCGATGTTGCAGTCATCGGTGTGCCCAACGACGACTTCGGCGAAGAGGTCAAAGCGGTCGTGCAGCCGGTCGATATGGCCGAAGCCGGGCCCGAACTCGAACGCGAACTCATTGCGTTCTGTCGGGAGCAGCTAGCTGACGTGAAGTGTCCGCGGTCGGTCGACTTCCGGGCAGAGCTTCCCCGGCACCCAACCGGCAAGCTCTACAAGCGCCTTCTGAAAGACGAATACTGGAAAGCTGCGGGTCGCACTATCTAGCGAATCCTGCGTACCAGCGACCTAGGCGTCGAAGACGACCACTGGGGCTGGAGCTGATCCTTCGTCTCCAGACTCGGGCTCACTGGCGCCACCGAACATCGCGGTGACCGCCAGAATTGCAAGGACTCCGGCGACGAGAACCCCAAGGATTCGCGGAAGGCGGCGAGCGCCAGGGGCCTTTGTGGCCTTCTGCTTCGTCGCCTTCGCCTCGCTCTTTGTCATCGGCTTTGGCGCTGGTCCGAACGAACGGTTGATCGCGGTCCAGAAATCTTGGTTGTGCCGGGCAGGGCGGTAGGCGGCGATAAGTTCGTCGGCGTCGGCGGCATCAGAAGACTCGTCGAGCTCAAGATCGTTCAGAGCAGTGCGAGCGCCCTTCACCATGCCAGCGAACGGCTTTGTGTCGGTCTTCAGCAGCGAGGCGGCTTGTTTCTGGTCGACCATTTCGCCGGCGACCATGGAGATGGCGGCGACATTATCGAGCGGCATTTCCAGCAGGGCAACGGCCAACTCTGAGTCGAGTTTCTCGGCAAAGTCCTTGGGAAGGTCGTCGCGTGCGTTCTCGCAGGATTCAAAGACCCGGCGGAAGAGCCACGTGCCGAAAGGCGGTTCGTCGACCTCGGCCCGAAGCGGGCTGTAGCTATCGAGATAGACCTCTTCAAGGACATCGTCCATGATCGTGGTCGAGCCAAAGCTATTGAAAACAAACCGGCGAAGGTGAGCGTCGTGGAGCTGAAGAAGCGCCACGTATGCGGTGTGATCGCCGTTGCGGGCTTTCCCGAGGAGGTCAGCTTCGTTCGATGCTCCGACGAGCACCGACCAGCCGCCATTCGATGCTGAAGGGGTGTTCATGAGAATAGGTATCGGCGCGGTTAGTGAGGTGCTTTACCGAATCTCGGTGTGGGTGTGGGTGTGGTGTGGGTGTGGGTGTGGGTGTGGGTTGCTTTCTGCCCGGCCGCTGGTGCTGCCGGCGCTTTGTTGGCTGACCTCCGTAGCGACGCACCCTTCGGGCACGTCGTTCCTGCGGTGGCTCACTACGTTCGCTGGTGGCAGCTACTTCGCAAATCGCCAACAAATCACCGTCAACCCCATCCGCCTCTCTGTAAACCTCCCGTTGGCGCTTCCCGCTGGTTCGTTCGGTTGTTTGAAGGGGTGGGTTCAACGGCTTGTTTGTTTTGTTGGGGCTCAAGGTGGGGGATGGGGGGCCGACACTTTGTAGGTGCGTACTCTTGATGCTGTTTTGTTTTGTCCTCTTGATGAGGACCTTCCTGGGCTGCTTCCTTTTGGGTCGCTTCGATACTTTGATGCTGCGGCTCGAAACCTTGTTGGTGTTCGCTCGGTCGCCGACGACGTTGCCGATGCAACGGCTGCCTGGCCGGTTCGGGCCTTTGAACTTTGGGGGCGGACTGCACGCATGAGTGGGAGCGAACAACACATCGCGAGTTGTGCGGTGGCTGTTCTTGACCATGTTGTTCCCGAGCTAACGGTGAGTCGGCCAGCGACTGCGCCGGATCTTCTCGTATCTAGTGCCGACGAACGATTTACCGAGACGGTGCTGGACGGCGAAGTGGCCGAGTACGTGCGCTCCATGCCTCTGGGCGGTCAGGTCGCGTTTGCCGACCGGTTCCTTTTGGTAAGTGAACTGCCCGGCGCTCCTACTGGGCTGCGTTCACTGGCTGAGCGGTGCATGTTGCTTCTCGACGCGGTCCCTATTGGCGCCTTTGCCGGTCGGCCACCCGCCGACAGCATTGACCCGCTAAGAACCGCTTCCCGCTAGATCGTCTCGCCGCCGCCAACTCTTCGGCGGGTGGCCAATTTTGGGGTCTTGGGAATTGCTGGACGAATGTCGCGACTTTCCGGGTTTACAAAACGTCTATCACCTGTACGCAGCGCAAAGCGCTAAGTACGCCCCGGAGTTTCAAATCGCAAAAGTCCCCCCACTTTTCGAGGTTCCCCCCACCTGCTAACTCCGGGGAATCCCCCCAAAAATAAAAAACCCCCCATGCGATGGCACTGATTCTCCCGCCGAATCGGTGCCATCGGCATTTTGGGGGATATCTCAGATTCGCCAACCGCAGATGTTGCAGCCCCTGGGCGCGCCAAATAGAGCCCGCCTAGCAACTGCGATGTTGTGAGGTGCTATTCCTGCTCGGAGGCGGCGGCTGATTCCTCGGCCGGAGCATCTTCTGCACTGTCGTCTTCGGCTGAGGCGACTGCGTCGGCTTCAGCTGGTGCTTCCTCAGCAGGAGCTTCCTCGGCTGGTGCTTCTTCAGCAGCAGCTTCCGCCTCCTGGGAACCGGAAGCTTCGTCAGCTTCTCCGTCTTTGGAAGCTTCGTCAGCTTCTGTGGCCTCAGCCTTCGGAGGAGTGGCGAGCGGGTCGGCCTTCACGGCGGCGAGGACAGCTACCGAGTCGCGGTAGGCCGTCTCGGCTGCCGCTTTGTCCTCGGCGGACGCGTTCGAATCGCTGTTGAGCTTTGAGACAACCGCTGCGGCGTCTTTCTTCGTTCGCTCAGCCTTGGCGATGGCCTTGGCTGCCTTGGTTTCGTTCGCTGTTGCCTTGAGGTGCTGGTTGAACAGCTCCAGGGAAATCAGCGTTTCTTCATCAAGTGCACTTTGGTCGCTCACGTCGTCCATCATTGCACCGACCAAACGGGTGGTCACTACTCGCGCAGGTGGAATCTCCAGCCGGTATTGTCCACGTGTGATCGATACTTTTCCGCGTCAGAACGCCCGAACCCGTCGCTTTACCTGCGGAGCACCCCGCAATTTCTCCATTGCCGCCGACGGCTCGATGGTGTTGTTCCTTCGATCGGCTTCGGGAGACGACGCCGTCAACTCGCTGTGGGCCCTCGATACAGCCACCGGCGATGAGCGGATAGTCGTCGACGCTCGAGCGCTTGGCGACGCCGAAGGACAACTCACCGAGGCCGAAAAGGCCCGCCGGGAACGGGCGCGAGAAGCGGGCGGAGGCATCGTCACCTACACCGCAACCCCCGACACCTCGAAAGCCTGCTTTGTGTTGGCAGGTCGGCTGTATGTGGTCGACACGGCCTCAGGCCAGACCACCGAGCTGACGACACCGGGAAACGCGTTCGATCCGCAGTTCGACGCCACCGGTAACAACGTGGCCTACGTTTCGGGCGCAACGCTGCGAATGTCGGGTCCAGATGGCGATCGGCTGGTCATGAGCGAAGACGGCTCCGACATGCCTGACCCGGAGAGTTTGGTGTCGTGGGGGTCCGCCGAGTTTGTGGCCGCCGAGGAAATGGGTCGAGGCCGGGGCTACTGGTGGTGTTCGGATGGCGAACGACTCTTGGTCGAGCGGGTCGATGCCAGCCCGATCAACGAATGGCATATCGCTGCGCCGGTTGACCCAGGTGCCGCGCCCCGGTCGATTCGTTACCCGCAAGCTGGCTCGGCAAACGCTGCGGTCGATCTGGCAATCATCGGTCTCGATGGTCAGCGGATCGACATCGACTGGCGACCTGGGGGACCACGCAATGCCGAGGGCGAGCCGCTCTGGGAATACTTGGCATCCGCTGCGTGGGGTGCCCGCCAGAACCCCTGGCTGGTGGTGCAGTCCCGCGATCAGAAAACCCTCGCAGTGCTCGACATCGATGCGGACTCTGGTCAGGTCTCCGAGATCCATCGCCAGACCGATGATGCATGGGTCGAGCTGATCAGCGGAGTTCCCCGATGGACCAACGGTCGGTTGATGACGTCAGTCCTTGTGGATGACACGGTGTCGCTGGCCCTCGACGGCACGGTGTTTTCCCCGGCCGGGCTTCAGGTCCGCCGGGTACTGCAATCGTCGAATGACGCGGTGGTTGTTGCAGGGGGCTACGACGCAACCGAGACGCAGCTCTTCCGCGTTAGCTTCGATGGCGCCGTTACTGCGATCACCGAAGAACCCGGAGTACATAGCGCCGTGGTTGGCAAGGGCGGATCCGTCATCATCTCGGCGACCATGGCTGCGCCGGGGTCGACGGCTACCTTCCTTCGATCCGCTGACCAACCCTCCGACGATGACGACGGCGGGCACGAACCTCGCGTCATCACGTCGCATCGCGAGCAGCCGGTTCTTTCCCCCAAGGTCGCATTCCATATCGCGACCGAACAATCCATCAACGCTGCGGTTCTTTTGCCCGAGGGCGACCACGCTCCGGGTTCGTTGCCGGTGCTACTCGACCCCTACGGCGGTCCGCACGCACTCCGGGTTCAAAAGGCCCAGTCGGCGATGTACGCCTCGCAGTGGTTTGCCGATCAGGGTTTCGCAGTCATCGTTGCCGACGGACGCGGCACCCCCGGACGCGGCCCAGCATGGGAACGAGCGGTACAGGGCGACCTGGCGGCGCCGGTGCTCGACGATCAGGTCGCGGTTCTTCACGAACTCGCAACCCAGTACCCACAGTTCGATCTGACTCGCGTGGCCATTCGGGGCTGGTCCTTTGGTGGGTATCTTGCGGCATTGGCGGTCCTGCAGCGGCCCGATGTGTTTCATGCAGCGATCGCTGGTGCGCCGGTAACCGAGTGGCGGCTTTACGACACGCACTACACCGAGCGGTATCTCGGGCATCCCGCCACCGATGCAGCGGCATACGATCGCAGTTCGCTGCTTCCTCTCGCGGCCAAACTCACCCAGCCGCTCCTCCTCATTCACGGACTCGCTGACGACAACGTTGTTGCCGCCCACACCTTGCAGTTGTCTCGTGCACTACTCGAGTCGGGCCGTGCTCACCAGGTTTTGCCACTCTCGGGGGTTACGCACATGACGCCCCAGGAAGAGGTTGCCGAAAATCTGTTGCTTCTTCAGGTCGACTTTCTTCGGTCGTCCTTGGGCATCCAACAGCCATGAAGCCGAAGAGCCGTAACCCTCGGTCCGGCAGTTGGTCAACCCAGAACCGTGATCTCGGTCGCTTTCAGCGAGGCCCAACAGTGGGTTCCGGCGGCGAGTCCGAGGTCGGCCACTGCTCCCGGGGTTACCAAGGCCGCCGATTCGACCGGGCCCGCTAGCTCGACCCTCACCCGTCCGCCCAGATCGACCAAGTCACCAACCTGCGCCGGCCAGACGTTGCGGGCGCTTCCCTGCGGTTTGTTGCGGTGCAAAGTGATGGCGCTCGGCGAAAAGGTTAGATGTACCGCGCCGTCTGCCGTGGTGGCCGTGATGAGCTGTGCGCCTGTGGCAAGGGTGACCTCGGTGCCAAGAGCAGTGCCGCTGATGAGGTTGGTGCCGAGCAGATCGGCGGCAAAGGATGTGGCTGGCGATGCAGCGACATCATCGGGCGTGCCGCTCTGGGCAACCGCCCCGTCCTGCATCACAACGAGCTGATGACTGAGCACTCGAACCTCGACAGGGTCGTGGGTGACCATTACCGTCACCGTTTCATCGGGCGTGTGATCGATGAGCGCTCGCTGGAGCTGCGAGCGGGTCTCGACGTCGACTGCGCCAAACGGTTCGTCGAGCAGAAGCACCTTTGGCCGAGCAGCCAGCGCTCGGGCAAGCGCGACGCGTGCGCGTTGGCCACCCGAAAGGTGGGTCGGCGTGCGGTCCGCCAGCATCGTGAGGTCGAAGGCATCGAGGAGACCCGAGACGGTGGCCCGTCGGTCTGCGGTTGCGATGCCTTGGGCTTCGAGAGCGAAACCAACATTTCGTGCCACGGTGAGTTTGTCGAACAGCCGGTGATCCTGGAACACCATGCCCACCGATCGACCCTGTGGAGCGACGGGGGGCGCTGACCCACCGCTGTCGTACCGGGTTCCATGAACGGTAAGTGCGCCGGTGTTCAGGCCAAGGAGGCCGGCGATGAGTCGGAGCACGGTGCTTTTGCCGGACCCGTTGGGTCCGATCAGCGTGGTGCGTTGGCCTGGTTCGGCGGCGAGCTCGATGTCGAGCGTGAAGTCACCGACCTGACAGGTCCCGGAGAGGTGCAGGCTCATCGAGGTAGCCACCGATTTCGTGTTACCAGGAGCACGCCGAGCGATACCGCCACCAGAACCAGACTCAGGGCGATCGCTGCGTCGGGGTCGCTTTCGAGTGCCAGGAAGATCTCGAGGGGCAAGGTTCTAGTTTTGCCGGCCCGGTTTCCCGCAAAGGTGATGGTGGCACCGAATTCTCCGAGCGCTCGCGCCCAGGCAAGCGCAAGGCCAGCGACCAGCGATCCTTTGATGTGGGGAAGGGTGATCCGCCGCATGATGAAGCCCGGCGATGCGCCAAGTGTCGCTGCTGCTTCTTCGATGTCGGAGTCGGCCTCGCGCAGCGCGGCCTCGACGGTGGTCACGAAGAACGGCAGGGCCACGAATGCGGCAGCGAGTACGGCGGCGGTCGTGGTGCCGAGCAGCGTGATGCCGAACCAACGATCGAGGGCCGACCCGACGAACCCTCGGCGCCCAAGCGCAAACAACAAGGCGGTTCCGCCAACTACCGGAGGGAGCACCATGGGAAGAAGCACCAGTGCTCGCACGATTCGTTGGCCCCGAAACGTTGACCTTGCGAGCAGCCACGCCAAAGGGAACCCGAGGAGCACGACGAGCACGATGGCTGCACTGCTCACGATGAGCGAAAGGCGGAGTGCGGTGAGCGCCGAGGTGCTGGTGAGCAGTGTCCACATCCGACTCCACGGTGCCCGCTCGACCAATCCAACGAGTGGCAGCAGGAGCAGTAAAAGCGCAAGCGTGGAACCGGCGGCCACGAGCCGGGGTGGCTTGTTGATCGACGGCGTTTTTGGGGTCGGGTGGTTCATGGTGCGAGGAACCCCCAGCGGGCCAAGATCTCTTGACCCGGCATCGAGAGAACGAAGTCGATGAACTCCTGAGCCAGTGCGGGGTTTGCTGCTTCCTCGAGACGCACGATCAGGTACGGGTTCACGAAGGTGTCCAGGCCTTCAAGGTCGATGATCTGCACGTCGCTGGTGATGGCATCGGTGAGGTACACAAAGCCGGCATCGACCTCGCCGGTTTCAACTTTGCTGAGTACCGATCTGACGTTGGTCTCTTCGGTGGCCGGCTCAATCTGCAGACCCAACATCTTCTGGGCTTCTCCGGCGAGGCGGCCGCACGGAACCTGGGGCGAGCATTGCGCTATCGAAGCAGCGGTCAACTGCCCGGGGAGATCGCTTGGGTCCGCTGTAACCAGGTCGGCTGGATCGTCAGATGGAGTTACCAACGCGAGCCGATTGCGGGTGAACAGCACAGGCGCCTCGGCACGCCCGGCATCGACGATACGGTCCATCGTGTCTCGATCGGCAGCGGCGAACACGTCCGGCCGGTTTCCTTCGATGATGCCGGTTGCCAGCGTCGAACTTCCGGCGGCATTGAGTTCGACGATGAGACCGGCCCGGTCGGTGCCAGGCTCATCGATGAAGGCTTCGATCAATTCAGTGAATGCTGGTTCAAGCGAACTCGCAGCGTCGATGGTGAGGCTGGGCGAGTCGCTACCGCAGCCAGCGAGCGCAATCAAGGCGATGGAGCCAATGAGGCCCAGCAGCACTGCCCTCAACGGTCGGGGCGCTCGATGATGACGTTGGTAGCTTTCACCGCAGCCACGGCCATCACCCCAACTTCGAGTCCGAGGTCACGAACCGCTTCGGCCGAAATAAGTGCGACGATTCGGTTCGGTCCGGATTGGAGTTCGACCTGGGCCATAACCGTGTCGGCCGTGACCCGAGTGACGAGCCCGAGGAACCGATTCCGTGCCGAGAGCTCGGCGGCGGAGTCGTCGGTAGCGGCCTCGGCGCGTTCAAGTGCGAATCGGGCGAGCTCGTCGCCCGCGATTCGCCGTTGCCCGCCCGAGGTGCGTGTGGTGGCTACAAGGTCATCGTCGGCCCACCGGCGGAGCGTATCGACGCCGACCCCAAGGACCGTCGCCGCTTCACCTAACCGAAACTCCTGCATGCCAGAGTTTCAATCAAAATACCTAGCAAATGCAAGCTCAACCACCGCCACCCTCCGGTGCCAGGTGTAGGGGTTTTTGTGGTTGCTAAGCCACTGTGCGTGATGGTTGAGGCGGGATGGTGACTGAAAACAACGAAGGGCCCTGGCTGGAGCCAGGACCCTTCTCAGTAGTTGGTTTTCTTTCTGCTGGGCAGTGTTAGATCTTCTTCTTTTTCTCGCACTGTTGTGGCTTGCGATCCTTCTGCTTGCCACCGTCGCAGAT
>CALGZB010000121.1 GCA_937934655.1 uncultured Acidimicrobiales bacterium
CACTGAACTCGGCCATGAAGCCAGCGTCACGGGCGTCGCAGAGCTCTACCGCGACCTGGCTCGCGTGCTGGTTGTCGACACTCTCGACACGGACCGACTCGACGACGTCCGAGCCGCTGGCATGGAAGCCGTCGCCACCGAATCAATCATGAAGACACCAGCGATCGCCGCGGCGCTCGCCCAAACCGTTCTGGACTGTTAATGGAATCACTCAGCATCCACCCCATCACTGGCATTGGCGAGATCGTGCCCGAGGCCGACCTGGCGCAGATCATCATCGATGCGGGCGACATCCGCGACGGTGATGTTTTGGTAGTCACCCAGAAGATCGTCTCGAAAGCCGAGAACATGTTGGTTCCGGTCGACGCCTCAAACCCGCTCAGCCATAAGCCGCTGGTCGAGCAGGAGTCGGTGCGGATTCTTCGTCGCCGGGGCGAGCTGATCATCAGTCAGACCAAACATGGTTTCGTTTGTGCCAACGCCGGCATCGACCTCTCCAATGTCGAGCGGGGCCAGGCAGCACTTCTTCCCGAGGACAGCGACCGTTCGGCCCGTCGGATTCGTAACGGCATCAAGGGGAAGTCCGGCATCGAGGTTGGCGTCATCATCTCCGATACGTTCGGGCGTCCTTGGCGCCGTGGCCTCACTGATGTCGCAATCGGCTCAGCGGGAATTCGGCCGATCGCTGACCTCCGCGGAACCCCCGATAGCTACGGCCGCGAGCTTCAGGTCACCGAAGTTTGCATCGTCGACGAAATCGCTTCCGCAGCCGAGCTCGTGATGGGCAAAAGCGAAGGTATCCCCGTGGCAATCGTCCGTGGCATCGACCCCGTATGGCTCGACCCGACCAACACCGCCGGAAACGTCGCAACCGAAATCGTGCGAGACCCCGCAGACGACCTCTTCCGCTAAGCGGGAGCGAAGTTCCCAGCCCCCACCACTCCAGACCTCCTCGGTACCTGGAACCAAACGCCTGGTTTTGTACCTGGAACAAAACGCCTGGTTTTGTACCTGGCACCAAACAGGGGTTTTGGTGCCAGGTGGAGGGGTGTTTTGTGGGGACGCGACTACATAGAGCGACCTTTTCTGGTGCTCGGCTGGAGTTTCAGCGCTTTTGGCTTCGCCAGGTGTCTTGACAGGCTCGATCGATGTCGAGCTTGGCGGACCACCCGAGATCGGCTTTCGCCCGTGACGGGTCGGCAACCGAGGCGGCGACATCGCCTGGACGACGGTCGGCGATCTCATAGGCAATGTCGATACCGGACGCTTTGCTCGCAGCCGCAATAAGTTCGAGCACCGAGATACCGGACCCAAGACCAAGGTTGTAGGCATCAAAGCCCGCGCGAGCACTCAGCGATTCGAGCGCAGCTACATGGCCACTGGCCAAGTCCATCACGTGGATGTAGTCACGAACACCTGTGCCGTCGACCGTGTCGTAGTCATCGCCGAAAACCATCACCTGGTCGAGATCACCGCGGGCCGCAGCCATAACCGATGGCATCAGGTTGTTGGGCTTACCCTTCGGAGCCTCGGAGATCGTGCCACTTGGATGGGCACCAACCGGGTTGAAGTAACGGAGGGCAAGGATCGACCAGCGGTCGTCAGAAACCGCGAGATCGCCCAAGATCTGCTCGGCCATCAGCTTGGTCTGTCCGTAGGGATTGGTGGCGCTGAGCGGCGCCGACTCGGGGATCGGCACCTCTTTGGCATCGCCATACACCGTGGCGGACGATGAGAACACGAACTGGTAAACCCCGACCTCGGCCATTGCGTCGAGCAACGTGACGAGGCCACCGATGTTGTTGGCGTAGTAACTGAGTGGTTGATCGACCGACTCGCCGACCGCCTTCAGTGCTGCCATATGAATGACTGCGGTGATGTTGTGATCGCGCAGGACCGACACCATTGCTGCTCGGTCGGTTACGTCGGCCTCAACAAAAGTGACGCTCTTCCCCGTTGCGGCTTCGACCGCTGGAATGCTCTCGTGGCTGCTGTTGACGAAGTTGTCGACGATCACCACATCGTGCCCGGCGTTGAGCACCTCGACCGCGACATGGCTTCCGATATAGCCAGCGCCGCCGGTGACCAGAATCTGTTGCGCCACGTGCGTCAGGTGTTTTCGCTTGGCGGAGCGCTCTGCTCGTCTTCGAAGCCCAACTCGACGTTGATGCGACTCGACGAGTCCTTCTTCTCGGTGCCACCCATGTCAAACACCATCTCGATGCCATACTGCTCGCAGATAGCGGACTCAGGAACAACGGCGCCCGAGGCGCGGTCGCCACCGTTGGCGAAGACAAGCTTGTGGTCGGGGTACTTCTTTGCCACCGCTTCAATCGAAGCGATGACCGTGCGGTCGTCATCGACGGCGATAAACGCGTCGTCTACGACGCGCATTGCCTGCACCACGCGAAGCCGGTCGGCCTCGTCCATGATGACCTTGCCCTTCTTGATGATCTGTTGTGCGTTGTTGTTCACAATCACAATCAGAATGTCGCCCTTGGCCGCTGCATCTTCGATCATGTCGAGATGCCCTGCGTGAAGGGGGCTGAAGTATCCGCTGACAATTACACCGGTGGTCATGCCTTCAGGATAGTGCGAGATTGCGCTACTACCACTGGGCCGAAAGCCCCAGCTTAGGTGTGGTTATTGCGGGCGTAGATGGACGGACTATTCGCCGTCGTCGGTTTCCTCGGTGTCGGCATCGGCACCCGAGTCGGCGTCGTCGGTAGTCGCATCAGGAAGCTCCGGGAGCGAGTTCGGCACGATGGTGTTCGGGACGCCTCGGTCGGGGCTTGCGTTGTCGAGAGCGGCGAGCGCTGAGGCTGGCGGCGGCGGAATGTCGAACCCGATTGGGGCCAACGCAATGGTGTAGGCCTCACGGTTTCCTTCGAAGATGAAGTCGCCGATGCTGGTCGAAAGAACCTCGATTGGCCCAGCTTCGATGTCGTTCGCATCGAAACGTGCAACCTGAAGAACCGCTTCTTCGCCACCA
>CALGZB010000122.1 GCA_937934655.1 uncultured Acidimicrobiales bacterium
GCAGCGATAGCGATAAGCCCCGACGACATGAACGCCAGGTTGTAATCGCCCAAGCCGTCGCGGGCGGCCCCGGCAGCCCACGCAGCACCAGCAGCTCCAACTTGGTGCGCCGCGAAAACCCAGCCATACACCACGCCTGCGTTGCGTGACCCGAAGAGGTCGGCGCACAGGGCGATGGTGGGCGGCACCGTGGCGATGTAATCGAGCCCAAACAGGATCGCGAACGCCCCGATGCTGATGCTGTCGTGCACAAACGGCAGAAACATCAGACTCACACCGCGGAAGCCGTAGTACGCAAGCAATAGTTTGCGCGGGTCATACCGATCGGTGAGCCACCCCGAACCAATGGTGCCGATGAAGTTGAAGACGCCCATGATGCCGAGCCAGTTCGCGGCGGTGACCTGGGTGAAGCCGTGATCGGCGGCATGCGAGATGAAGTGCTGGCCCACGAGGCCGTTAGAGGTTGCGCCGCACACAAAGAAGGTGGTTACCAGCAGCCAGAACTCTTTGCTGCGAACCGCTCGACCCATAACGCCAGATTCGGGCGCAAGCGATGAGGTGGTATCGCCTTCGGTTGCTCCCAGCGCCTCGACGCCAACATCGCTTGGGCTGTCGCGCATCCAGATGAATGCCGGAACGAACAGGGCGGCGCTGAGCACGGCCACGACGATGAGGGCTGTGCGCCAGCTCGAGTCGACGCCGATTTTGGTGAGAAGCGGGAAGAAGATAAGTCCGCCGGCGCTGACACTTGCACCGAAGATGCCAAGAACCAGGCCACGCTTTTCGACAAACCATCGGGTTGCGACCACAGCGCCCAGCACACTTGCGACCAATCCAGCGCCGAGCCCAGTCACGAAGCCGAAGAACAGCACCAGGATTCCGAGTGAGTCGGCCTGCGATGCCACGACCATGCCGCCGGCCGTGATGAGCACGCTGATGAGCGTGACCTTGCGGGGGCCAATTCGACCCATGAGCGACCCGGCAAACGGCCCGCCGAATCCGTACACGAGTAGGCCAACCGCTGCCGCGATCGAAAGCGAGGCGTTGGAGATGCCGGTGTCGGATTCCATCTCGACTAGCAGCGCACCTGGTGCGGCACGCGACCCTGCGGTGATCAGTAGCACCAGCGACGTCACCGCCACAATGATCCAGCCGGGGTAGATCCGGTTTGTTCGAGACGCCATCACCCGCCACGATAACGAGGTGCGCCGACGCCCCGTGAATTCTGCGCCGAGTTCGGCAGGTGGTCTCCCCACTGTGGTGAAGGCTGTTTGCGGGGTTCTTGTTCTGGTGGTTATCGCCGTGGCAGTGATTTCTGGTGCAGCGTCGGCGATTGTTGCGGAGTTCGACGCCGAAACGTTGCGCGCCCGAATCGAGTCGTGGGGCGTCTTTGGGCCCGTCGGTTATCTGCTCATCATGTGGCTCGTGCAGCCGTTCGGAGTCCCTGGCTTCGTCTTCATGGTTCCAGCATCGGTTGTCTGGAACACGCCCGCAGCAATCGTGCTGTCGTGGGTCGGGAACATGGGGGCCAGCTGGATTGCCTTCGAGTTCACGCGCCGGGTTGGTCGGGACTGGGTGGAGACACGCATCCCCGACCGGGTTCGCCGTTATGACGACCGCTTGACCGCCGGCGGTATCTGGCCGATCGTCTTGCTTCGCCTGGTGACCGGGCAACTCCCAGCCGCCGACTGGTTGTTGGGGGTGTCGTCGGTTCGCCGATCTGACTTCTTGATCGGCACCGGCATTGGGATCGTTCCGGGGATCATCGTGATTGTCGTTTACGGAGCCGACCTGCTGTCGTGGCTGGCCGCGCGCCCAGGCCCCAGTGCGGTTGCCGTTTTGTTTGTAGCGTTCCGAATCGGATTTAGACGCCTTCGACGATGACCAAAGAGCCTTGGCTGGCCGCGCGCCGGAGCTCGGAGATTCGCTGGTACTCCTCGGAGTGGTACCAGGCCCGGGCCTGCTCGACGCTGGGGAACGACAGGACAACCGTTCTGCCTTCGGGCCAGCTGCCTTCCAAGACCTCGGGGTTGTCGGAGTACATCACGACCTCGCCATCGAACGGGACGATGGTCGGAGCAAACTGATTGGTGTACTCGGTGAACCCGTCTAGATCAGTGACGTTGACCTGGGCCAGTACGTAAGTGGTCATCAAAATCCAACTCTCTTTGTATAGCCGCCGTCGACGATTACGTTTGCGCCATTCATCCAGCTAGCCCTGGGCGACGCAAGGAAGGTGATGACGTCGGCGACCTCGTCGCCGGTGCCCATTCTTTCAGAAGGATGCATCAGCCGGTCCTTTTCATAGATGTCAGGCCGCCGATCGCGGATGTCGTCCCACCGGCCGTTTTCGATGAGTATCGGGCCCGGCGACACGGTGTTGGCTCGAATTCCTTCGCCGCCCCAGCGCTGGGCGAGCTGGGCCACCAGGTTGATGGTGGCTGCCTTACTTGCGCCGTAGCTCGGGTTGATTGGGACGTCGTGATGTTCGATTGCGGTAATCGTTGCGATCTGAACAATTGACGCCGCGCTGGATTCCACGAGGAAGGGTTTGGCCGCTTCATAGAACATGGCGGTTCCGAGGATGTCGACGTCAAAGCTGGCCCGCCATGGATCGGGGCCTTCGCCGTGTTGGCTGCTGGCGCTGGCATTGCCGACACAGATATCGATGCCGCCAAGAGCTTCGGCGGCGAGGCCCACCCACTGTTGCACGGCGTCCGGATCGGAGAAGTCACAGATATGTCCGGCCACGGTTCCGAGCTTTCCGAGCTCTTCGACGGCTGCATCGAGGTCGTCTTGTTTGCGGCAGCAGATGGCGACTGAGGCGCCCTCTTCGAGGAGTCGGGTGGCTACGATGTGGCCGATTCCCTTATGCCCGGCCGATACCAGAGCCTTGAGGCCCATCAGTTGCAGATCCATCGCCGGAGTATTGCATGAGGCCTATCGAATCACCGATTGCAATGCGGTCACGGTGACTTCGAGTTCGGTTGGTTCGCTGGTGAGCGTCTCGAAGAAGGTTGGTGGTTGCGACTGGGTCTCGATGTAAATGTCGTAGGTGACGGTGGCGACGATGAGGTAGGTGCCGCCCGGCGTGGCTTCGTTGTTTGACGAGAATTGGTAGGTGTAGCGGGCACACTCGGGCCGTTGGACCTCGACTGGCAACTCGGGGTTGTACGGCGCTTGTGCGGTGGTGCAAGCGAACACCGATTCGGGTTTGCCGTCGCCCATGTCGAACTCGATCTTCGATGCCTGGGCCGTTGCGATAGCCCAAAACTCTCCGGCCGTAGCTTTGACCGCAGGGGCCTCTGGAAGTCCGGGATTGTCGGGGTCATCGGCATCGACGTTGGAGAACCAGGTCTCGAATCCCACAACTAGGTCGTCGGGTGGGGGAGAGGTGGAGATTTCTGGGCCGGGAAGGTCGAGGCGTCGGGCCCGCTCGACGGCGAGGCGCACATCGGGAGCGGTAACCAGGCGTCCGTCGGTTGGGTCGGCCGGGTCCCACACGATGAGGTCGGGGGTGCCAAACACAAAGTCGCCATCCGGGGCGCTCGCCAGCCGACACTCGATGCCGTACACCACACCCTCGATCAGGCCGTCGGCCGGATCACGGGAGAACCCAGGAAGCTCGGAGTACCCCGGCAACGAGTTAACGCCCACAATCTCGCACACATACCTCGGACCACTACTGCCATCGCCGCCAGGCTGCGAACTAGAAGTGATCTTGATAGAAGTCCGATACCCAGCAAACGCAACACCACCAGTTTGTCCCCCAGACTCGCCAGAAGGGTTTGGATTTGGTTCAGGTGATCCGAAGTCAGCATGTGCGGCGTTGGCCGATGCGACAAACAAGAGCACGATCGCGAGTGCGATTAGTCGTTGCAGTCCCAAGTCCCCTCCATTCGGGCAAGTTGCTCGTTGTCGAAGGCCTTCCACATGCCGTCTTGTAGCGTCATAGAAGTCGACCAAATGGAGGTCGCTAGACCTTCGTCGTACTTCGATCCATCTGCATTTCGTCCGAAGCTGTCGTTTACGAAGCAGTCACGAACAATTGCGCTATTCCCCGTGATCTCGAGCACGACCGGGCGGTGGAGGCGTTTGCTGGCTTCGGGCCATTCAGCTCGTTGGCCAGCGGTGAGCATCTCGCTTCGAAGATCGAGCACCGCTTCAAGAAGGGGAGTGGCGTGCGTACTGGCAATGAAACCGGGCTCAGCCTCGGGCTGTTCTACTAGCCGAAAGAAGTCGTCCCACTTTTGGATATACGCGGCGATGATTTCGGCTTCCACTTCCTCCGCAGTTGGCGCAGCTGCCACTGTCGTCGGAGGCGTGGACGGGCCTGGGG
>CALGZB010000123.1 GCA_937934655.1 uncultured Acidimicrobiales bacterium
CCCGTTGGCTGGGCGCCCACCGTCGAACTCACCGTTCACTACCGCCAACGCCCGGTCTCGACATCGCTGATGACTACCTATGAGACCGACTACATCTTTGGCGGCATGTTCAGCGGCGACGTCGAGCTTTGGGACCCCGAAGTTGGTTTGATCGTCGAGGCTCGACAGATCGCCCTGCTCCCAAAGCTCTGACCTGAACGCTCTTCCCGCTCTCTTCCCGCTCTGTGAAAAGACCAGAAAATTCATCAACTCGGTTTTCCTGAACTATCGGTACGATTCCGCGCATGGCAACGCCACTCGAAGCGCCTGCACCTGGGCTCCCCGAACGCTCACTCAGCTCGCCGCTCAGCACCGCTGCCGCGACGTGGGCCCTCTTCCTCGGGCTCGCACTGGTCATGGCCGGAAACGGCCTTCAAGGTTCCCTGCTGGGCATCCGCTCTGAAGCAGAGGGATTTGGCCTGGCCGTGTCGGGCATCGTCATGGCCTGCTACTTCGCCGGATTCTTCGCTGGAAGCATCTACGCGACACACGTACTAAAGACCGTTGGTCATATTCGGGTTTTTGCAGCGCTGGCATCCACCGCCTCAAGTGCTGTCCTCATCCACTCTGTCTGGATCAACCCGCTGGCCTGGGGCCTGATGCGGTTCGTGTTTGGGCTCTGTATGGCCGGCCTGTACGTCGTGGTCGAAAGTTGGCTCAACGAACTCGCCGACAACACCACCCGCGGCCGACTTCTCTCGGTCTACATGGTGGTCACGATGGCCGGAGTTTCCGTTGGACAGTTCCTTTTGAATGTTGCCGACACCAACGGATTTGCGCTGTTCATTTTGTCGTCGGTTCTGGTCTCGCTATCGCTCGTACCGATATCGCTTTCGACGACAAGCTCGCCCCCAATCACCGTGCCGACCCCGATTTCGGTCAAACAAATCTGGGAGATCGTACCCACTGGGCTCGTCACGTCCTTCTTCGTCGGGGCTGCAGCGGGAACACTGCTCGGCATCGGTGCCGTCTACGCCGCCACCGTGGGAATGCCCGACAGTCGGATCGCGATATTCATGACGGCCCCGATGGTCGGAGCCCTCCTCGGACAGGTACCGATTGGCTGGATCAGCGACCGGGTGTCGCGGCGCGCAGTCATTGTGGTTGTCTCCTTGGTCGCCACCGGCGCCGCTATTGCTCCGACGATGTTCGACCCACAATCGAACATCGTCATCGTTGCGATGTTCGTCCTCGGAGCCACACTGTTTCCGGCGTACTCGCTAGGTATCGCCTACACAAACGATTGGCTCAGGGCCGACCAGGTACTCGGTGCAAGCGCCTCACTGGTTCGGGTCAACGGCACCGGCGCAGTTCTCGGGCCTCTTGTCTCGGCGGCGCTTATGTCGTTCGCCGATCCGCAGATGTTCTTCTGGGTGATCGGCGCCATGACTCTGGCTGTCGCCATCTATGTGGGCTACCGGGTGATGGTGGCTGAGGCGCCGCCTGAAGCACGTAAAGTACGGTTCATCGCCTACCCCAGCAGGGCATCTGCGGTGGCCGCTCAGCTTCTCCCGAAGCGGGGCCACAACCGTCTGCTGACGCCTGAAAAGGTGGCGACGAAACCCGAACAACCAGCTACACCTGAAGAACCAGCCACAACGGAGTCACCGTGACCGAGCCAGAAATCAACGACCCGCTAGAGATGCTCGCCACCCACGTGCACCTCGATGGCAGTGTGGTCGTCGACGTGGGCAGCGGAGCTGGCGAACTCGTGCGTTTCATGCGATCCCGGGGCGCGCAGCCAATCGGCGTGGAGTGTGGTGAGATCATGCTCCAGCGGGCGCTCGACGCCGACCCTGAGCACCCCGACTCGTACCGCGAAGGAGTGGGTCAAGACCTCCCCGTCGACGATCAAATCGCCGACGCCGTGGTGTTCTCCAACTCGCTGCACCATGTCCCCGCCACCGAGATGACCAATGCGCTCAAAGAGGCACATCGAGTCCTGAAGCCAGGCGGCACGCTCTTCGTTACCGAACCAATCCCAACCGGTCCGAGTTTTGAATCCAACCGCCTCGTCGATGACGAAACCGTTGTCCGTGGCTTGGCTCAGGATGCGTTGGCTGCAGCAGCCGAACTCGGGTTTGAGCTCCAGTCCCACATCGAATACGACGGCGAATACTCCTACGCCGATGCCGCAGAGTGGGAATCAGTGCTCGTCGGAATCGACCCCACACGGCGGGCCAAGCTCGATGAGCTCCGCGAAGTAGCGGTTCAGGCCTTCTATGACAACGCTACGGAGCGCGATGGACGCTTTGCGTTTGCCCAGCCCAACGACGTCAAGGTGTACACCCGGACATAGCCGGTCGGCTGCGGATGGGGCTACCCTGACGCTCGACAAACGGTTTGTTCCATCCGGATCAAACTTCCATCTGACATTCTTGCCTCCCGCCATCCGGCCGGAAGCGACGTGATCGCCAGGAGATAACCACCCGTGAAACTTCTTTTCGCTGACCAGTTTCCCGAGCAAGCTCGGAACGCACTGGCTGATGCCGGACACGAGATCACGTTCTCGCCGTCGCTCACCGCCGATGACCTTCCCGGTGCCATCGCCGACAATCAGGTCCTGATTGTTCGCAGCACCAAGGTCACCGCTGAAGCCATTGCCGCCGGCTCCTTGCTCAGCATGGTCGTTCGGGCCGGCGCCGGAACAAACACCATCGATAAGCAGGCGGCCGCTGACGCTGGCGTGTATGTCTGCAACGTTCCCGGCCAGAACGCGATTGCGGTTGCCGAGTTGGCCATGGGGCTGCTCATCGCCGTCGATCGTCGGATCGCCGACAACGTCGCCGACCTTCGAGCAGGCAGCTGGAACAAGAAAATGTATTCCGAAGCCGACGGCCTGTTCGGAAAGACGGTTGGCATCATCGGCATTGGTTCGATCGGCTTGGCATTCGCCGAACGGGCCAAGGCGTTTGGCATGACCCCGTACGCCGTGCGCAAGGACGGACGAAGCCAAGACACCGAGAACCGAATCCGGGCCGCTGGAGTCCGTTTGGTCGACACCCAGGACGACCTTCTCGAACGCTGCGACGTCATTTCGCTCCATGTTCCGGCCAACACCGACACCACCGGAATGGTCAACGCCGACTTCCTCGCCAAGATGAAGCCCAACGCGATTCTGCTGAACACCTCTCGCGGTGAAGTCATCGACGAAGCTGCGCTCCTCTCGGCGCTCGACAACGGACTCCGAGCCGGCCTCGACGTGTACTGCGACGAACCGGGATCTTCTACCGGCGACTTCGCCTGCACCGTCGGCCAGCACCCCAACGTGGTCGGCACCCATCACATCGGGGCATCCACCGAACAAAGCCAGGCAGCGGTCGCCGCGGGCGTCTCCGAGATTCTCGAGAACTACGCATTCGGGCGGGTTCTGAACTGCGTCAATATGGAGAAGGCCACGCCTGCAACGGCATCGCTTATCATCCGCCACTTCGACCGGGTGGGCGTCCTCGCCCAGGTCTTCGATGTTCTTCGACGTTCCGAGATCAACGTTGAAACCATGGAGAACGAGATCTTCGCCGGTTCCAATGCTGCGGTTGCCACCATCGATGTGGCGGGCGCTCTCGGCGAGGACGTTCTTCAGGCGCTGCGAAGTATCGACGAGGTGATTCACGCAAGTTCTTGGAAGCGCTCATGACCGAGCCGCTGTTTCAGAACTTCGTGCCCCACATCGTGAAGTCCGAGTGGGCTGATCGAGTTGTCACCGGCGCCTATGACGCGGTTGGGCCAGCGGAGCGCAACGACATCGCGAATAACCGCCCATATAGCTATCTCAATGTGACCCGTTCGCCTGGCGACGACCCAGAGAAAGACCTCAGCACCGAGGAACTGCTCGCCCTAGGCCGCAGTTCGCTCGAGTTCCTTTTGGAGGCCGAAGTATTCAGCGCCGCCGCCGAGCCGGGGTTGGTCGTGTACCGGTTGACCCTCGACGGGCACAGCCAAGTCGGCGTCGTTGGCCTGATGCCGGTGGAGGCCGCGGTCGATGGACGTATCCGCAAACACGAAGACGTTCGCCCAGCGCGGGCTGAGTTGTTGGCCCGCCATCTCGAGGTCGTCGGCGCAGCATCGAGCCCGGTCGCGCTCACCCACGAGACCGACTCGGCCCTCGATGAACTCATCAGCGCGATTGCGGCTGGAGAACCAACCCTGTCGACCGAGGCCGGAAATGTCGGGCAAGAAGTCTGGCTACTCGACTCCGCCACGAGCAAACAGCTCCAAACGTTGCTCCAAAACAAGACGTTCTACATCACCGACGGACATCACCGGTTTGCGGCTGCTGCGGTGGCCGCCGGGCGTCACGAAACCGGATCTCCTTTCCATCGAGTCCTCGTCGTGAGCTTCCCCAGCGAAGAACTGCGAGTCCTACCGTTTCATCGCCGGGTCGCCCATCGGGCCGACATGGTCGTCGACGATCTCCTCGAAGAACTCCGTCAACTCGGTGAACTTCGTCCGCTCAGCGGAATCGAGGAAGCCCATCCCCCGATCGGCCAAATCTCCATCTATCTCGCCAACTCGTGGCACCGTCTGGTTCTCCCCAAGCCGCTCGTGGGCAAGCAGGGGGTGTCGCTGCTCGATGTTTCGGTGCTGCAAGATGCCATCCTCGACCCGATCTTTGGCATCTCGGACCCCAACGCCGACCCGAACATCGAGTACATCGCCGACCCCATCGGCATTGACGAACTCGTTCGCCGATGTGACAGCGATGGCGGCGTCGCCTTTATTCTGGCAGCGACTACGATCGACGACATTATGACTGTGGCCGACTCCAATGGACTCATGCCACCGAAGTCGTCGTACTTCGACCCCAAGCCACGGTCAGGTTTGTTTTTACGAATTCTTGAGGAACGCTGAGTTTTGGGATTGGAGCCTTGACCCCCGAACTTCGACGTGTGGTCTGCCAGTTCCCGCTGCGGGGCCGTCGTCGTTGGCTCGACTTTGGCGACCCCGTCGAGGTTCTTTGGGCCGAAGACCTCCATGAGGTGCTCGGCGTTCTCGACCGGGCTGGTGAACGGTCGGCCGAGGGCTACTGGATCGCCGGCATGGTGTCCTATGACGCCGGGCCTGCCTTCGATCCGGCGGTGGTCTCGCACCGTCATGAGCGGGTTCCCCTGATCGTCCTTGGCGTCTTCGACGAGCCGACCACGATCGAACCCCCGGAGACGGGTACGTATCACGTCGGGTCATGGCGAATCAGCCAGCGCCAGAGCGACTACGAACGGGCGATCGAACGAGTCCGCGAATACATCCGATCTGGCGACACGTATCAGGTCAACTATTCGGTCCGGCAATACGCGAGTTTCTCGGGCGATGACTACGGGTTCTTTGCCGATCTTGCCCGCGCCCAGAACGCTTCACATTGCGCGTACGTCGACCTCGGCGACAGAGCCATCTGTTCGGCCTCTCCAGAGCTGTTCTTCCGCAAGGAAGGACGTCGAGTCGTCTCTCGACCAATGAAGGGAACCGCCGCTCGACACCCGGATCCAGAATGGGACCGCATCGCAGCGCTCGCCTTGTCCGAGAGCGAAAAGGACCGCGCCGAGAACACCATGATCGTCGACATGGTTCGCAACGACCTCGGACGAATCGCCGACATCGGTAGCGTGAAAGTCCCCGACCTGTTAACCGTCGAGCAGTACCCAACGATCCACACCATGACGTCTACGGTCGAAGCCACCACTGACGCGTCGATGACCGAACTGTTCAAGGCGCTCTTTCCGGTCGCATCGATCACCGGCGCTCCGAAGGTTCGCACCTGCGAAATTATTCGCGAGCTCGAACCCGAGCCGCGTGGCATGTACACCGGAGTTGTTGGTGCGATCGCCCCCGATGGCGTCGCCGAGTTCAACGTCGCGATCCGGACAGCCTTTATCGACCGGGTCGCCGAGACTGCTGAGTACGGCGTCGGCGGCGGCATCGTGTGGGACAGCGATCCGGCGACCGAATGGCACGAAACCCGAACCAAGACTCGCGTTCTCGACCATGCAGAGTCCGACTTTCGACTTCTCGAAACCATCGGCTGGGACCCACGGGCCGGCGCAGTGCTCTTCAATCGGCACCTTGCCCGCCTCGAATCTTCAGCCCGCCATTTCGGGTTCGACCTCGATCTGATCCGCATACGAATGGCGATCGCAGATATTGAAGCCGACAACCCAAGTCGCCTGCGCCTGCTGGCTGCGCCCGACGGAACGTTCGAACTTGAGGTACGCCCCCTTGCTCCGGCTTCCGCCGAGCGGTGGGAGGTACCTATCGATACCGCCCCGGTGTCGTCCGATGACGAGTTCCTCTTCCACAAGACCACCCGCCGGCATGTCTACGAGTCGGCCAGCGCACGGTTCCCCAAAGCCAAGGATGTCCTGCTCCACAACGAGCGGGGCGAAGTTACCGAGACGACCATCGGCAATGTGGTCCTCGAACTCGACGGTGTCCTCGTGACGCCGCCCGTTATCTGTGGGCTGCTTCCCGGAACGCTTCGGGCCGAGCTCGTTGCGACCGGAATGGTTCAGGAGCGGGTCGTGATGATCGACGACCTTTCGCGAGCCACCAACGTATGGATGATCAACTCTGTCCGGGGCTGGGTCCCAATCACGCCGCTTACTGGGCAGCGATAAGAATCTCGCAACGTCCATCCTGCACACTGGCCGAAATCGTGTTTTCGAGCCCGATCAAGAGATGGGCGGGCGAGCTGTCGAGATAGGGAGGCCAGTCGGCCGCTGCGCCACCAGGAGCACCATCGGCCGCAAATGTCGTCCACGCCGCTTGGATGAAGTCGGCGACCAAGACATCCTCGGCATTGAGCTCCTCGCTGGCGTACCCGGCAACCGCCTCGGGGTTTCCGAACAACAAAATCACGTCGGATCCGTGTGTGGCACCCAAGGCCAGCGGGGTGTCGCTGCTCCGGTGGATCAGCTGATAGGTGTACACGACCGCCTCATCACCAGCGGCGCTGGCAAATCGGTCAGCCGCACAGGCATATTGAGAATCGGTCAGGAACGTGGCCAACTTTTCCAGGTTGGTTTCGAGGCTTTCGTACTGGGAAAGCAGAAGATCGGTGTTTCCCTCGAGCTCGATCAGGACCAGATCGCGTAGTTCTTGATCGGTGATGCTGTCGGCGCCCGAGGTAAACAGACTTCCTTCGTCGAGCGTTGAACCAATGAGTAGCGGAACATCGCCTAGTTCGTCGGTGCTGGCCAGTGACAGGGCGCTTCGGTCGAGGTAGACCCCATCGGCTACAAGACCAAAGGTGACACCGGACGACGCCGAAGCGAGAAGCATTTCGTCGAGGTCGAGGAATTGAAGACAACCCAGGACGAACTGGGCGCGGGCGCAGCTGGTTTCATCAAGCCACCGTTGACCACGTGCGATCGCTTGTTCGACAGTGAGCAGCGAGTCGCAGGCTCCCCCACTTTGCAGAATCGCCTTGTGAAAGAGGCCGGACGACTTTGGTGAGGCAAGGTGGCCGCATACCGACTTAGCGCCGCTGCCCTGGCCGAAGATGGTGACGTTGGCCGGGTTGCCACCGAAGTCTCGAATATTGCGCTGCACCCACTCGAGCGCTGCGATCTGGTCCTGAAACCCTCGGTTGCCAAACGCATCGCCGTTAGCGGTGCGCACCATCTCGTCGGTGATCAGGAACCCGAGCGCATCGAGGCGGTAGTTCACGTTGACAACGACCACGTCTCGAGTAGCGAGGTTTGATCCATCAAACGCCTCTGAGTGAGCCGAACCCGTTGCAAAGTCGCCCCCGTGGAACCACACCATCACCGGCAATTCGTCGCCGGTTGCCGGCGTGAAGACATCGAGGGTCAGGCATTCCTCGGCGAATGCTGGTGGGAGAAAGAGCTGCACGCTTCGGTCATTAGGGTTTTGTGGGCAAGCCAAACCTGGAGTTGTCGCGTCGAAGTCCGATTCGAAAGCTCCGGGCGCTTCCGGCAGATCAAACCGAAGCCGACCGACGGGTGAAGCGGCGTAGGGAATGGCTTGGAAAGCAACGATTCCGTCGGCTCGCTCGCCCAAAACATCGCCATTGTCGGTGGTAGCCCGACGCGGGTTGCCGGTGCGGTTTTCAACCACCGTGGTGGTTGTTGTGCTGGTAGTAGGCGGCGTGGTGACCGTTGTAGCCACTATCGGATCCGAATCGGGATCGGTGTCCTCAAGGGGCGGGATGGTTGCAACGATGGTCGTGTCGGCTGGCAGCAACGTGAGTTCGGGGTCGACGTCGGCGGCGCATGCGGCCGCGAGCAGCAGAAGAACCACAGCAATGACGCCCATTGGGAGTCCTGTTGCCCGAGTGCGGGCCGAAGGAGACACATCACGACGGTAGCGGTGCGCACCGGAGATGTGTTGCCGGGCCTTCGCGAATTTCTGCGGCGGACAGGCCTCAGCCAGTCGAGTGCCACCCCCACAACCGAAGTTTCGATCAGAATCGGCAGTATGGGAATCGAAGACCTTCTTGGCAAAGCCTCCGGAACAGATCTGCGAAGAGTCTTTTCGCTGGCCGATCAGCTGTGGGACGACCGCGACAAAATCACCGAAGTCGTCGGCCTTGTCTGGGAGAACCGAGATCAATTCACCACCGCACTCAACTTTGTGCAGGAGCACGGCGACGAACTCATCGATCTCCTTAAGCGTCTGCCCGAGTTGTTGTCGACAGCAGGCGAGGCGCTCGATGCTGCGGGAAGCGGTGCGGCGACAGCAAGCGTGTTCCTCATCGGAGCGCCGGTCGCAAAGGGCCGCAAGGGTTCCTCAACAGTTGCCGTGAGTACCCTCACCGACACCGCCGCCGATGCCCTCGACCGTTGCCAGACCGAACTTCATGGCGTCGAGTCGATGATTAGTGGCCTTGGGCGTCAGGTGGACGCTCTCGGAATCATGCCGAAGTCGCTCCGAGAAATCGGTGGCGGCGCAAAACGGGTGGCCGCTGTTGCCGATGACTTGGCCACCGTTGCCGATCAACTTCGACAACTTGGGCTCTCGGTGAACGACGCTGGGGCCGATCTGGGCAAGGTCGGCGAGATGTTGCAAGACAGCGGCTCGGCGTTGCAGTCGCTTTCGGGTTCGGCCCCGAAGAAGAAGGCCGTTCCCAAGAAGGCTGCGCCGAAGAAAATGGCTGGACCAAAGAGACCAGCAACAAAGAAGGCAGCACCAAAGAAGAAAGCACCCAAAAAGAAATCGACGAGCAGCGGTTCGGGCCCGAAAGCCAACCTGAAGGTTCCGGCGTCTCGACGACGCAAGTAGCTAGATCACTGAATCCCAGCCGTCTTCGGGTTCGACGAAACAGAGTTTGAGAACCATCGCCGCCTTCCGGTCGCTTTCCTCCACTTCTTCGGTAAAGTCCGAACGCACCGGTGAACTTGCTTGATTCTCGGGAATCAGGAAGGTCAGCGTGATGGTCCGAGCGAGCTGGAACGAATCGAGTTCGCCCGTCTTCAGGGCACCGAGCACAAGCGGCCCCGGTGCCTCCTCGAGTAGCTGACCGAACATATTGACCAAGCGGTCGATCGGGTCGTTTTCCTCGGGGCTACCGACAGGAAGAAACCCGAGCCAGCATCGAATGAGCGGCGCGTAGTTAAATCCGAACCGGCCGAGCCGACGGAGGTGCGCCGCCACTTGATGCTGTACCGAATCGGACTTCGATTCCTCCAACGCACTCTCGAAGGACGTGGCGAAGTCGTGAAACACTGTCGCCGCAAGCTCCTTTACCGAACCGCTCACCCGCAACGCTGTCGAGGTAGCGATTCCGGCCCGCTTGGCTAGGAACGGCACGTTGATTTCATCGGTGGAAACGAGGGTGAGTTCTTCGAGGAAGGCCGCTCGAAGTGCTTGTCGGGCATCGATCGTCGTGATCGCTGTTGGGCCACTCAGTACCCGGCTACCCATTCGGTCGACCAAGCTGGTCATTGGGAGGGTTTCGGATAGTTGGTTGTCGTTTGTAGTGTCGATCGCCGCTGTGGCAAACACACCGATAACGGTTGAAACCAACAGTTCGAGATGGTCGTCGGTGAATTCTCCGGCCGAAGGGCGGAACCTCATCACGAACCCATCGGCGACACCCCGAACAACCGTGGCTACCTGCGTTGGAGTCCAGCCAGGGGTCAACGCCATATCCCAGGCCTGGAGAAACGACTCGTATCGCGGCCCGTAGTGCAGGTCGAACATGCGGTTGTGCTCGCGAAGTATCTCGCTGAGGGTGTCACCGGTTTCTGCCGGGGCCGAAACGATTCCGGCGAGGGTGCCCATTACCTCGATCGACTCCAACACGTTCGGCGAGAACCACGACCGCACCGCCGTTCGAAGATCGGTTACCTCGGTTTCGTCGACGTCATCTTTGCCTAGTCCGACCAGAACAGATTCGTCGAGTAAGAATCGCTCGAACAATGCATGAACAAACGCCTCTTTGCTCTCGAAGTGGTCGTAGAAGTTTCTTCGCGATCGCGCCGCTACCGAAACCACGGCATCGGGTTGCAGACCGCCCGCAACCAGGTCTGCTTTGCCCGTCATGATGACGAACAGTCCGGCGAAGAGAAGCCGTTCGCGCGCGTCATTGAGCTCGAGCACATCGACGCCAAAGACCAGATTCGGCTTCGGCACAGCTTCGGGAACCCGCTCTCTCTTTTTCGGCACTGCCCAAAGATACAGGTCCGCTTTGCAAACGGCCCTACCAAATCGTTCGAAGAGACGCGACGCGCCCATACGGTCTGCCGGTACAACTGATGTGTGCGAAACCCCCACCGAAAGCTCAGCAACCTGTGCAACGTGCGCTGGTTCACCCTGCTCGCCGGGGCATTGTTCCTCTGCCTCGCCGCTGCCGCGTGCGGCGATGAAGACCAGCCGCAACCGTCAGCGTCGGCCACCGTTTCAGACACCGACGAGGACACTCCTGACGACCGATCTGAAAACGGATCTGAAGACGGATCTGAGGAGACTGCCGAAGGCACGCCTCCAGACACCGCAGCAAGCACCGACACTCCGGACACCGATAACGACTCCTCAGGCGATGTCGGGAATGACCAGGGACTCCCTACTGACGACGATGCGTCATCCAACCAACCGCCGGACGACAGCACCGACCCCGGCAAATCTGGCGAATCTGGCGACCCTTCGTCGTTTCTCCCTCCGGCGGCCGCGGTCGCCGGTAGCACCGCATCGGGCTACACCACGATCGAGGAGCTCATTGCCGACCGATCCGAGCGCCCTCCACTGTTGCGCTGCGCGGCGGCGGACGACCCTTCCTCCCTTGCCATCAGCGTCGGGGGTCAAGCCGCGGGCAGGGTATTTGAGTACGACGATGGTCTCCGCACCACCACCATCCAAGTCTGGACCTACCCAACCGAGGCCGAAGCTGCGGACGCGATTCGCTCGATTCGCGAGCTTCGATGTGAATCGGTGCCGATAGGACCCATCACCATCGGAGCGGTCATCTACGAACAATCCGACTCGGCGTCCGAAGCACCCACCCAACTCGGGTTCGATGGTGATGCTGGTGTCGATGAAGCCACCGGGGCCAGCTTCGAACGCCTCTTGGAGTCCCCAGACGGAAGTCTGATCGTCCAGGAGGAACTCCAATTCGCCCGGCTCAGTTCCACGGTCGTCTTCGCTGGCGCACGCGAGATCCGCTCGCCCGAGGCCGCTCCGTCCCCACCCGTGGCCGATTCCTTGCGCCTTGCTCGGCAAACCATCACTGCCGTAGCCGCATCTCTCGGCCGCGAACTTGCAACCGTCGACGGGTTTTCGAGTCCGGCAACTCTGGCTGCAGGCGGCAACATCCCAGCTGGAACCTTTCGGGCCACGACCACCTCGTTCTGCCTCGTGAACCTCGAAGAGGCCGACGGCCGGTCGGCTCAGGTTTCTTGGGGGGCCGGAGAGCAAGCAATCGTTACGATCGCAGATACTACCGATGCCGTCTTTGGCGAGGGATGTGGCATCTGGACCGCCATCGATCTCGAAGATCCCGATCTTTCATCCTCCCTTCCGGCTGGAGGCAGTGGAACCTTGATCGTCGGTACCGATATCCCCGCTGGAACAGTCGTTATTACCTCGACGGGCGAGTGCACTATCGATCAGCTTCTCGGCTTCTCGGGGGCACCGACCGACCTGGTTGCGAGCACGATCTTGCCGCCCGGAGAGTCGGTAGAGGTCGCCATCACGACCGAGGCCGGAATCTATTTGGCGGCGGGGTGCAGGTATTAGACGGCGGCTTCCAAGTCTAGATTTTGGATTGGCCTGGACTGGACTAGAAAGAGGACAGGGTCTGCGCAAACTCGGTGAGCCGACGATAGATCGGCTTTCGGAACTCGATCACGTCGGTGGCGAGCTCATCCATCGTGGTCCACTTCCATGCATCGAACTCCTCCGGTGGGAGATCAGCCAACAGCGTCTCGACCGCGTCGAGCGCCCCGGGCTTTACCCGAAGGAAGAACCAACGCTGCACCTGTCCCCGACCAAACTTCTTCCTTCGAAACTCTTCGGGAACCTCGTAGCCGATCCACTCGGGTAGCTCACCGATCAACGCAACCTGACCTGCGTCGAGTCCGGTTTCCTCACCGAGCTCTCGCCACATCGCATCGATTGGCATTTCGCCAGGATCGATACCGCCCTGCGGAAACTGCCAGGCGTCGGTGCCGATTCGACGGAACGCAAGCGCCCGGTCATCAAGATCGAGCACCACGATGCCGGCGTTCGGGCGAAAGGAGTTGGCCAATGCCTCTTCAGGAGTCGGCTTCTTGGAAGTCATCGTCTCCTCCCTCGCTCGCAACCGGCCATCGCATCACTGGCATCGCCGATACAGCGGTCGGTGCCGGCGTTGCCGAGAAGAAGGTCAGCGCCTCCACCGCCACGGAGAACATCGGCGCCCGCATCGCCACGGATCGTGTCGCTGCCTGGACCTCCGCAGATGATGTCGCGTCCCGCGCCACCGGAGATCTGGTCATCGCCCGCTCCCCCGACGATGACGTCTCTCCCACGAGTGCCGTTGAGCACATCGGCTCGGGCGGTGCCGACGATGGTTGCGAACAGACCAGCGCATTGCGGGCGATCGCCGATGGTCGCGTAGATCCAGTTGGCATTTGGTGTGCCAGCAGCGACTTCGGTGTGCACGCCAAAACTGTAGCCTGCTCCGCCGCAGGCCACCGTTTGCCCATCCTCGGCAAGAAACACTTCGCTCGAGAGCACGGCGGCGATTCCGACGTGTCCATCGATCTCACCGAGAACCGGCCCCCCGCTATCGCCGCTACAGATCGTGGACTGGGTGGAAAGGTCGGTCGATGTCGTGAAGATCACCGCATCGAGATCGTTTCGGAACGGCCGGGTAAGCGAGGCGTTCTTCCGGTCGCCAAGGAATGTGGTTTCGCCGATTCGCAGCCGATCGTCAGCGCCACATCCGGTGCAAATGTCGCCGTAGCCGATGAGGGTCGCTTTCGAACCGTGCCGGGCCGCAAGGATCGACGGAGCGAGCGGCATGGGAGGCGCCTTGCTCGGGGTGCTGAGGTGAAGCAGCGCAATGTCGTGGCTGATTCGAAGAAGCGAGCTGGTTTCGTTCAGGTAGCTGGGGTGCAGGACGACCTGGTCAACGGCGATCGCATCGGCCGGCCGAAGCGACCGGGCATCGGGAACTCCGAGGTACACCTGTCCGAGGGTTTCGGACCCTGCGGGCACACAGTGCGCAGCGGTAAGCACCCAATCACTGGCAACCAGTGCCCCGGTGCAGCCGACACCGCCGAACAGCACAAACCCCACCCAGGGCTGGTCGCCTTGCTCGACAAAGTCGGTTTCACCAGCAAGGTTCGGTGTGCGGGCATCCTGGGCCTGACTCGGGGCGGCGAGACTCCCCATCAGCGATACGAGGATGACGGCAACCACAAGCGCCACGTGAGGGATGCGGTGGGCGGAAGCAGACACGGATCCAAACGATAGGAGTTCGTTGGTAGTCGACGGTCGATGCTTCGACGATGTAAGAAGGGGCCATGGGAACCAACCTCACGCCAACGGTCGATCCAAGCGAACTCGGTTTCGATCCCGATCGCCTCGAACGTATCGGCGCTCACTTTCGGACCTATGTCGATGACGGTCGACTCCCAGGTTGGGCCATCGCGGTGAGCCGGCGCGGCGAGATCGTTTATCACGACGCCTACGGGAAACGCGACGTTGCCGCCGACAAGCCCATCGAGGACGACACGATCTACCGGTTCTTTTCGATGACCAAACCCATGACCAGCGTGGCCATCATGATGCTGCTCGAAGAGGGTTTGGTATCGCTCGACGATCCGGTCTCCAAATACATTCCGTCGTTCGCCGACCAACGCGTTTTCTCCTCGGGTTCGGCGACGAATCCGAACACCGAGGGGCTCGTGCAACCGATGCTGGTCTGGCACCTCCTGACCCACACGTCGGGGCTCACCTACGGGTTCATGCACGCACATCCCGTCGATGCCATGTACCGCGCCGCCGGCTACGAGTGGGGTGCGCCCAAGGGCAAAGACCTTGCAGCTTGCGTCGACGACTGGGCGGCAGCCCCGTTGCTGTTCCAGCCTGGCACCGAGTGGAACTATTCGGTGTCGACCGATGTGCTCGGTCGCCTGGTCGAAGTCATCTCTGGCGTTCCTCTCGACGAATTCTTCCGGAAACGAATCTTCGAACCACTCGGCATGGTCGACACCGGATTCTGGGCAGACTCCGACGACAAACTCTCACGACTTGCGTCGTTGTATGCCCGCAACCCGAGCGACGGATCACTTCTCGATCTTGGCGCCATGGGCCGCGCCGCCGAGGTCGAACCATTCATGCTCTCGGGAGGCGGAGGGACCGTGTCGACGATGTCGGACTACCACCGGTTCACCCAGATGCTTCTCAATCGGGGTGCGCTTGACGGGGTGCGACTGCTTGGAAGCCGCACGGTCGACTACATGACGATGAACCACCTCCCCGGTAATGCTGATCTCACCGAATTCGGACGACCCCTATTCTCGGAAACCGAGTACGACGGCGTCGGGTTTGGGCTTGGTTTTTCTGTCGTGCTGAATAACGCAGCAACCAAGTCGCTCTGCAGTAACGGCGAGTACGCGTGGGGTGGAGCGGCATCGACCGCCTTCTGGATCGACCCGGCAGAGGAACTTACGGCGACGTTCCTTACCCAACTACTTCCGTCGAGCACCTACCCGATCCGTCCAGAGTTCAAGCGGCTCGTCTACCAGGCTCTGGTCGACTGATACTCCGGCCTGCGGTAGTTAGCGTTCGCCAAGCCGCATTGTCGTGTAGATCACGCCGATGGTGTGGCCATACTCAGGATGGCCGGGCAAATACGGTTTCGGGTCGGTGGACTCGCGACGACAGAGCCCATCGTGAACGAGGTTGGCCAACGCTGTGTCGCAATTACGCGATTCCCACAGGTCGGTGCGTTGCGAGAACACGATCGCGCCACCGGGCTTGGTAACGCGTACCAACTCGCGAAGCGTCGCCTCGACGTCACAGATGTAGGTGAAGACTCCGGAGCTTCCAACAGCAGCAAAGCGGCCGTCGGCAAATGGGAGCGGCTTGGTCAGGTCAACGGCAGCGACGCCGCTGTAGACACCCCGAGCTCTGGCCCGCACGAGGGACTCGGTGGAGAAGTCAATCCCGAACACCGGTCTTAGGCCGGCACTGTGGAGCGCTACGCCGCTTCCCCCGGTGCCGCATCCGGCATCGAGGACCTCTGCCCCGTCGGTGACTCCTGACGCACACAGCATCGCGGCCACGGTGCCGGGAACTTGATACCCCCAGCTCTCCACATCAGCGTCGTACGCTGGCGCCCAATCGTCATAGAGCGCCCGCAGATCCTCGGATGACGATGCAAACTGGTCGCTGAGGCCTGCGGAATCATGAGACATGTGCGAAGCCTAGTTCTCCCAGCATGGAGCTTCAGCTGGCGGTTCGTTGCGTCGATACGTACTCCATGAGCGAAAATCAGCCTTCGCAGGAACTTCCGAAGCAGTGGGAACGTCGCAAACGGACGCTTCACATCGTCGACATCGAGAATCTTGTTGGCGACGACCATCACATCGGGGACCGTCATTCGTTCGAGCATGCTTTGGCGTTGTACGCCGATGCCAGCAGCATGCTTCCCGAAGATCAGGTGCTCGTTGGTTGCCACCCGGGACTCGTGTTTACGGCGCAGCAGATCCTTGGATCTCGCGGGCAGATCTTCACCGGCGCCGGAGAAGACGGTGCCGACAAGGCACTGCTCGATGCGAGCGACGCCGACTTCATTGCGAGCCGCTATCACCTAGTGTCGATTGGTTCTGGCGACCACATCTTTGCCCCGCTCGCCGCCGAACTCCATAGTCGCAATGTGATCGTGCGTATCGTGGCGCGCAGTGGCCGCCTGTCGAAGGATCTCGAAACCGTCGCCCAAACCGTGACGCTGCTCGATCCAATCGCTAGCCGCGCCGCGTAACAAGAAGCACCCTCCGATCGGTATCGTCATCGCTATGACGACGACCTCGGACCACATCGCACAGACGTTTCCCTTGGGGCCTCAATGGCCAACGATCGATCCATTTCTTTTCTGCGCTCACCATCTCGACGCCTACCCGGCAGGGAATGGTTCGCTTGCCCCGAGCGTGCCGCTCACCGGTCGCGAAATCGGATCAGACTTCGCCGGAGTCGATGGCTGGAACATGTACCACGGCGATGACGTGCCCGGATTCCCCCAGCATCCTCACCGAGGGTTCGAGACGATCACGTATGTCCGCACTGGCAGATGTGACCACACCGACTCACTTGGCGCAGCCGCCCGGTTTGGCGAAGGCGATACGCAATGGGTCACCGCGGGCAAAGGCATCGTGCACGCCGAGATGTTCCCGCTCCTTCACACCGAAGAGCCCAATCCGCTCGAGCTCTTTCAGATCTGGCTGAACCTGCCCGCCGTGAACAAGATGGTGGATCCGTACTTCACGATGCATTGGGCCGACGACACGCCAAAGCTCACCAGCGCCGATGCTCACGGCCGCGGCACGACCGTTACGTTGCTTGCCGGCACTCACGGCGGAGTCGTCGCTCAAACCCCGCCGCCGGACTCCTGGGCGTCGCAAACCAATTCTGATGTCGCGATCCTGCATATCAGCGCAGACGCCGACGCAACCTCGACCCTTCCGGCCCATCACGACGCCGGCGTCGTGCGGACGCTGTATGTCTTTGCGGGATCCTCGGTGTCGCTCGACGGAGTCGCCATCGAAGCAGGCACAGGAGTCGTGATCGACGCTACCCACGAGTTCACGCTCGACGCCGGAGCGGGCGGCGTCGAGATTCTCATGCTTCAAGGACGGCCAATCGGCGAGCCGGTGGCCCGCTACGGACCGTTCGTCATGAATACCGAAGCCGAGATCCGCACGGCATTCGAGGACTACCGGTCAAACGAATTCGGTGGATGGCCCTGGCCAACGAACGATCCGAACCACGGTGATGAGGCTGGCCGGTTTGCCCGGTATGCCGATGGCAGCTCAGTGCAGCTACCGAAGTCGGCGAACTCCACGGCGCTTTGACGCTGGCTCTACTTCGCGAGCCGGGATAACTGGCCATGGTTCGGCCTCATCAACCACTGGCGCCTCTGGCGGAATTGGCGGGACCTCGCCGGCGCTGAGCTTGACCCACAACTCAGAACCCACCCGGGGAACGACACGGAACAGCAGGGTCTGCTTGCCCGAACGGTGCTCCCATGCGGTTGGTTTGAGACGGCCCACGTAGGTGGTCTCGTCGAGCTGATCGGCGGACTGCACGAGCAGGTGAAAGGTAACCTTCGGAATCGAGCCGTCATACCATTCGCGGAAGCGATCGACGAGTTCATCATCGATGGCCCGGTGGTAGTGGCCACGGCTCTCGAGAACGGTCGAGGGAGTGATGATATCGGTGAGCAGCACGTGCTTTCCGGATGCGACACAACCCGGAGCGACAGTTTCGGGGTCGCCGGTCTTGTCGGCGAGGTACGCGTTGAGATCGACCGTTCTCATTGGCGTGCCGGGCTTGAAGGAAACGGCGCCGGGTTCGATTGCCGCATCGACGGCGGTGTTGCGGGGCATCGGCGGGGGCGCCAGCGACGACTCGACAGGTTGCTCGTCGCTACCATCGGCGCCGACCGCAACATCTCCCTCGTTCTCTCCCGCGTTCTCTCCAGCGACACCTGACTCGTTGGCAGATCCGTCCACATCGTCGACCGGGTTGGACTCCGCATCGCTTTTTGAAGCAGCCGTACCAGAGCCCACAACAGCAGAGCCAGCAACGACAGAGCCCACAACAGCAGAGCCCGCAACTGCCGAGTCCGTCAGGTCGATTACCGCCGCCTCTGGCTCAGCTGGCGATGAGGAGGCATCGACCGCTGCCGAGCGAGTCCCACGACGAAGAATCATCGCCCCCTCGACGCCAGCGAACAGTTCGAGGTTCACGACCTCGGTCACGCCGTCGAAGATCTCCGGGTCGACCGCACCGACCGACTGGTCGGTCAGTTGGAGCAGCACAACTCGGCGCGCTGGACCAAGGCTCAGGTGAAGTTCGTTTGGGTTTTGGGCAAGCAGCGCATCCATCAGCGTTTCGACACTTGCGTGCATCTTGAGCACGTCGCGCAGGTTCAGCGAGTGAAGCCACTCGACGGTGCTGGCGATACGGGCCTTGGTGTCGTCGGATCCGTCGCTAAGAACGACGGCGACGAGCGAGCCGGAGTCATCAAACCCAAGAATCGATGGACGATCGACATGTTCGGTCTGGTCCCAGGTCCCGAGGGTGATGGGGCTCTCGCCGAGAAGCGACGCCATATTCTCGCCAAGCGCGGTTGCGAAATCAGCCGGAAAGACTGTTGCAGGCTGCAGCGGTTCGACGGCGTTGCCGCGCAGAACAAACAGCGATGGTTCGACTAGTTGGGTCTCAGACACGGCACTCACTCGGTGTTGCGAAACAGGGGATTTGT
>CALGZB010000124.1 GCA_937934655.1 uncultured Acidimicrobiales bacterium
GTTTTGCACACCGTTAGGGTGGTCGGGTGAGCAACCCCACCGACCTGCCGATCGAGGCATGTATCGATGATCTCCGGGCTGCGATGGCCGGCCGCGGTCTTGCGGTATTGCAGGCCGAGCCGGGAGCCGGCAAGACCACCATCGTGCCCTTGCGATTACTTGAAGAAGCATGGGTCGGCGACGGCAAGATCCTCATGCTCGAACCTCGCCGGCTGGCAACGAGGGCTGCGGCGACCCGTATGGCGTCGCTTTTAGGCGAGCCGGTCGGCCGTACGGTCGGCTACGTGACACGCGACGACCGCAAGGTCTCCGACGCCACCCGCATCGAAGTGGTAACCGAAGGCATCCTTACTCGGCGGCTACAGAACGACCCCGAGCTCACCGGCACGGCGATTGTGATCTTTGATGAGTTCCACGAACGCAGCCTGCAGGCTGATGTTGGTTTAGCGCTGGCGCTCGATGTGCGGCGGTCACTCCGCGACGACCTTCGAATCTTGGTGATGTCGGCCACCCTCGACACGCAACGCGTTGCGCAGCTTCTCGCAGGCGACGATTCGACCGAACCGGCGCCGATCATCTCCGCTGCGGGTCGAACGTTTCCCGTCGACATTCGGTGGAAACCGAAGCAGAAACGCGACTGGATCGAGCCCGCAACGGCTGATGCGGTCCGGGCGGCGTTGAAGGAGCCAGGCGATGTTCTGGTGTTTCTTCCGGGTGCTGCGTCGATCCGTCGCACGGCCGAGCTGCTGCGTGACGCGAAATCACCCGACGGACAGAAGGTCGATATACGTCCGCTCTTTGGGGCGATGCCCAGCGGCGAGCAAGATGCCGCTATTGGTCCGGCGCCATCGGGGCGAAGGAAGGTCGTGCTCTCGACCGACATCGCCGAAACCAGTCTGACGGTTGAGGGGGTCCGGACCGTCGTCGATAGCGGCCAAGTCAAAGATCCACAGTTCGACCCCCGCACCGGTATGACCCGCCTTCTTACGGGCGCCCATTCGCAAGCGTCGGCCGACCAGCGAGCTGGGCGAGCCGGTCGGGTTGCTCCGGGTGTAGCCATCCGCTTGTGGTCGAAGATCGAACATGCGGCACGGCCCAAATACACCGCACCCGAAATCACCCGCGTCGATATCTCAGGACTTCTTTTGGAACTGGGAGCGTGGGGTGTTGCGAACCCTTCCGACCTGGCATTTCTTGACCTGCCGACCGACGCAACACTCACCGAAGGGCGCGAGTTGCTCACCATGCTCGGTGCCCTCGATGACGCTGGCCGGCTCAGTGTTGAAGGCCACGCGATGTCACGCCTGCCACTACATCCACGGCTTGCCCGCATGGTGCTTGGCGCCAAGGAGATGGGTTTGGGCGGAATCGGCTGTGTTCTTGCGGCGCTGCTTGAGGATCGCGATGTGCTGAGCGGGCGACCGGGCGAGGTCACCGCCGACCTTGGGGAACGCATCGAGCTGGTGCTCGACCGGAATCGTCGTCACCCCAATGCCCACATCGGCGGGCTTCACAGGGCTCGAGATCGATCACGCGATATTGCTCGCCGCGCTGGTATCGATTCGTCCGATGGTTTCGAGCAGTCAACCCGTCAGGGTGCCGACCTCGCCGGTGCGGTGCTGTCGCTTGCGTACCCGGACCGGATCGCGCAGCAGCGGGGGAGTGGCGGGGGCAAACAAGGTGGGCGGGCCGGGGGCAAACAGGGCCGCAAGGGAACGTTCCGTCTTCGCACCGGCAGCGGTGCCGTGCTCGCAGCAACCGACCCGCTTGCGTCCGAGGAAATGTTGGTGGTGGCCGATCTGGATGGCAAACGAAACGATGCCCAGATTCGGCTGGCTGCGGCGACCGACAAGGCTGACATCTTGGTGGCCTTTGGTGACGATGTCGAAGAGGTCGCCATGCTCAGTTGGGATCTCGACCGTGATGACCTCATCGCTCGGTTCGAACAACGGCTTGGCGCGCTGCGCCTCGGTTCGGTCGAGCGCCGCCCCGACCCAGGGCCCCTCACTATCGCTGCACTCCTGCAACGAGTACGCGACACCAAGCTCGACGTCTTGGGTTGGTCCGATCGTTCGTCGGCGCTGCGTCACCGAGTTCGGTTTCTTCACGAGATCCGTCCAGCGGACTGGCCCGACCTGTCCGACGCTGCACTGCTCGGTTCACTCGATGAGTGGTTGGCGCCGTTCCTCGACAAGGCAACGGGCCGCAAGTCGCTTGAAAAGGTCGACCTGCACACGGCCCTATGGAACCAGATCGGGTATCACCGTCAGTCCGACGTCGACCGTCTGACGCCTACCCATCTCACTATTGCCGGGGGTCGCGATCGGCCAATCGACTATTCGGGTGAGAAGCCGACCGTTGGCGTGAGAGTGCAGCACCTGTTTGGTACCACCACGCATCCAACCATCGTCGATGGTGAAGTGCCCATCGTATTGCAGCTCCTTTCGCCCGCTGATCGGCCGATCCAAATAACGGCCGATCTTCCGGGGTTTTGGCAGGGAACCTGGATCGACGTCAAGAAGGACCTTGGTGGCCGGTATCCCAAGCACAGCTGGCCGGTAGATCCGGCCAACAGCGAACCGCCGAAACCTCGCCGGCGTCGCTAGCCCTGCTGCTGGGTGCGCACGGTTGCTGTCTGGGTTGCTGTCTGGGTTGATGGCCGTTGGGCGGTGCCTAGCCGCCCAGGCGTTGCCAAGATTGTCGCTATGAGCGAGATGAATCGATGAGAAGTTCGCGACACCCTGAACCAGACCCGGTTGGCGAAGGCCAAGAGTCGGTCTGGGACTACCCACGTCCACCGGCCCTCGAAGCCTCTGACAGGTTGCTGCGGGTTGAGCTTGGTGGTGTTGTCGTCGGCGAGTCGCGCTCGGGTTTACGGGTTCTCGAGACCTCGCATCCACCTACCTACTATGTGCCGTTGGCCGATTGCGATGAGTCCCTTTTCACGCCCACGGTCGGCGGTCGAAGTTTCTGCGAGTGGAAGGGTGTTGCGAGCTACTTCACGGTCACTGCAGGAGGCATCACGGCAGACGCCGGCGCTTGGACGTATCCGGAGCCGTCCGCTTCGTTTCAATCCATCATCAGCCACGTGGCCTTCTACCCGTCGGTGTTCAACTGCTACGTCGACGACGAGTTGGTCGTCGCTCAGCCCGGCGCCTTCTATGGCGGATGGATTACTAGTCACGTCGCCGGCCCATTCAAAGGCAAACCCGGCACCGAGTGGTGGTAACTCCACCACCTCCGCAAAAACCCACGCCCCATAAGTTCTGATCGCGCTTCACCCCCTCGGCGGTGGCGCGGCGCGAAAATTTCGGGGGGTTAGGGTTGGATTGGGCGGGTGTCTAGCTTTTCTAGGATGAGGCGGCTGTCGGTCTGGCGGATGCCGGCCTCGTCTTTGAGCCGGTTAAGGAGTTCGTTGAGGTCGTCGGTGCCGCTGACGACGGCCCGAATCCGAAAGTCGACCGGGCCGGTGAGGTGGAAACACTCGGTAATGCGTTCGTCCCTGATGACTTCGCGGAGCCCGGTCTCGTCGGTGCGGTCCTCGCGCCAGATATCGATCGAGGCCTCGATGTTGCGGCCTAACTTGCTGTGGTCGACCTGGGCATGGACGCCGCTCAAAATGCCGCGCTCAAAGAGCCGGGCCACCCGAGCTCCGGCGGCATTGGGACTCAACCCAACCTTGCGTCCCAGTTCGCGCTGGGTAAGGCGCCCGTCATGTTGGAGAAGGGCGATGATATCTCGGTCAATTGGATCAAGCACAGTGATTAGTACTGTATCAGCTGGAAAATCCAGCCGAAGACAGTGCCACGCACAGTGGATGCGGGTGCATCATGGATACATGAGCAACAACACCCTCACCAACACTCCTGCCAACAACACTCCTGCCAACAACAGTCCTGCCACCGATTACAACACGAGCTGGGCTGTGCCCGCTCTCGGCCAGCTGCTGAAGACCTGGAACAACCACCAGGAACTCCGGGCAACCGGCGCAACTCCAGCAGAGCTGTGGAACTCCCGCGCCGAACTCGACCAAGTGCGTCTCGAAGTGCGTCTCGCCGCGTAACTCGGTACTGCTGGTAGCGACGGGTCTTGGCGAACAGGTCGTGCCGGCCTTCGTTGAGAATGCCGTTTGTTGACCTCCGAAAGTGGGCGGAGTTGAGTAGCCTACGCTCGGTGATTTCCCCTCGTATTTCGTGGCATCCCCAGCCGGTGCGATTTCTTGCGCTTCTGCTGAGTGTGATCCTTCTTGCTGCCGCCTGTGGCGAGGATGAACCCGAACCGGTAGACGCCAGCGGCATTAAGGCCGCGTGGATCTATGCCGGCACGGTGGGCGATGTGGGCTGGAACGCTACCCACGACGATGCGCGGATCATCGCAAACGACATCACTGGGGCCACTACCTTTTCGGTGGCCAACATCCCCGAAGACGGCTCGGATTTCGAAGATCTGGTGCGCGACCTCATCGTTACCGACGGGGTCAATATTGTCTTCGGTACAGCGTTTGCCTACCAGAACGCCATGGAAAAGATGGCCGTCGATTTTCCCGACGTGGTGTTTGAACACGCCGGGGGCTTCAAAAAGAACGGCACAAACTTCGGGAACTACTACGGCCGCATGTACGAACCCCGCTTCGCATCGGGCGTCGCAGCAGCGCTCGCCGAACCATCCGGCACCTTTGGATATGTGGCCGGGTTCCCCTTTCCCGAGGTCATCCGAGGTATCAATGCCTTTACCCTCGGTGCCCGGTCGATTAACCCCAACGCCACCGTTGAAGTGGTGTGGACCAGTTCAGCGAACGATCTGTCCGTCGAAGCAAATGCTGCGAGTGCTTTGGTCGATATCGGCGTCGATCTCATCGCCGTGCATCAGGACACCTCTGCGGCAGGTCGTATCGCCCAGGAAAACGGCCTCCGGTGGGTTGGTTATGACTCCGACCGTCGCCAAGACGCTCCTGGTGCGTTCCTTACTGCGGTCACGTTCGACTGGAGCCAACGGTACGTCGATGTGATCGAGTCCGTCGCTCGAGGCGACTACAAGGCCGAGGCCTACTGGGGTGGACTCGACGATGGTGTCGTTGGCCTTGCTGAGGCGAGCGGACTCTCCGAAGAAGACCTCGAGACCGTGGCCGGGCAACTCGAACGTATTCGTAACGGCGATGACGGCGTGTTCGATGGCCCAATCCGCGACCAGGCCGGCGTCGAAGTCGTGGCCGATGGCATGCGGCTGACCGATGACGATCTGGTCACAATGAACTGGTTTGTTGAAGGCGTGATCGGCTCAATCCCGCGCTCCTAGATGCAGCGTTGTTGGCTTACTGCCCGGTGAGCCTCTGATAGATGCGGGCGACCACCACTGCAGCGAGGTACAGCAGTGAGAGGGCCGAGAGGATGACTACCGCCACCATCATCGCTAAAACGCCGAAGCGGAGGATGTCGCTGAAACTCACGGCCAAAAGCACATGGCGAGGTTTACACCTCGTTTCGCCAGGCGCCGAACCCGGCGAACTCGTTCCTCACTTGAACCCTCTGTGCATTTCATGTGATGGCGCGCTTGGGTTGTGAAAATTCTTCAGAGAATTTGGCAGGGGTATTTCCTCTGCGCTTGCAGCGATTCGACGGTTTGGCTCGCCAAAAGTAACCGGCATTTTACGTTGCGTTCATGTGACTGACGTCACGAAACTGCTACAATCGGAAACGTACTACCGAAACAAAATTCCACGTAGCACTTTTGACAATTGACCAGGAAAGGCCCTTCCGAAATGCCGCACCGAGTCGAAGAAATGACCCGTCGAGAAATTCGAGCGCACAAACACAGCGAGAAATCGCGTGTTCGTAGTTCGCTTCGAAGCCTCGCTGGAGCAGTTGCTGTAGAAGTCGATGATCTTCCTGAACCGGGACGGGCCTGGAAGACACCGCATAAGTCTTGGGACAATGAACGTCGCGGGAAAAATTCTCAGAAACATTGGCGAACGCCCTATTGGAAAAGGCGAAGCAATGTGAGGGCGGCAAAGGCCCGCCAGCTTGCTTCGCCCTACTAAGGCTCGTCGCGACCAGCTTGTCGTGATCGTGTTGTAGAGCACGTGTAGCCGTGATCGTGCGCTCCCCGGATCTGTTGCCATGTTGGCCGGATCCGGGGATTTGCGCTTTTTGGGGTCCCGGTTGGGTTGAGCTGGCGTTTGGCACGTCGGCGCTAAGGTAGGGGCTGTGACTTCCCCCCTGGTCGATGAGCTGCGTGCGCTTCGACAACATGTCGGTGACCTAGACCTGCCACTCGACGTTGGTGGGGCTGATGATGCCCGTCGCGCACAACACGAGCTTGCCGAACAGATCGACGACTATCTCCTTCCCAAGCTCGACCGTCTCGATGCGCCACTTCTTGCGGTGCTGGGCGGCTCCACCGGCGCTGGAAAGTCGACGCTCACGAACTCGCTGATCGGCGAAAACCTCTCGACACCTGGTGTACTGCGGCCAACCACCCGCATGCCGGTGCTGGTTTGTCACCCCGAAGACGAGGCCTGGTTCCTTGGCGAGGGCGTCCTTCCTGATTTGCCCCGAACCACCGGCGAAAACCCCGGCCACGGTGCCGGACTCCACGTGGTCACGTCGCAGAACCTTCGCCCCGGTCTTGCGTTCCTCGACTCTCCCGACATCGATTCGGTTGAGGTGGCAAACCACGACCTTGCAGCGCAGCTCCTCGGTGCCGCCGACCTCTGGCTCTTTGTTACTACCGCTGCCCGGTACGCCGACGCAGTGCCGTGGGAGTACCTCGGCCGGGCCCAAGAACGTTCGGTGGCGCTTTCGGTCATCATCAACCGCATTCCGGCGGGCTCGGAAAGCGAGATCGGCTCGCACCTGTCCGACATGCTCGCCGAAAAAGGTCTGAAGGACGCCCGCCTCTTCACCATCGCTGAAGGTGAGCTCGCCGACGGGCGACTTGTGAACGGCCTCAACCCGCTTACGTCTTGGCTTGACGCACTTGTGCAAGATGCCGGCGCTCGTGCCCAAATGGTCCGGAAATCGCTCGACGGAGCACTCGACTCATTGCCCGACCGGGTCGAGGCTTTGGCCGGAGCCGTCGAGGTGCAATCGAGTAGCGGTGATGCTCTCCGCTCGTTCGCCGAACAGCAATACGCCGAAGGTCTCGAACGGGTCGACCGCGAACTCGATAGCGGCACCCTGTTACGGGGCGAAGTGCTCGATCGTTGGACCGAACACGTCGGCACGGGCGAAGTCATGGAGAAGCTGCAACGGGGTGTCGGGCGAATCAAACACGCCATCGTGTCGGCATTCAAGGGCTCCACTGATCAGCCCAACCAAGAAGCTAAAGGAGCGCTCGAGAGCAACTTGAGCATTCTGGTTCGGGACGCTGCCGACAACGCGGCCCTCGAAGTCGTCGAAGGCTGGGAGACCATGCCAGGTGGCGTCGAGGCGCTCGAAGGCGCCTCGGCCAACCTCAACCGGGCCACCACCGATATCCGAAAGCGCATCGAGAGCGAAATCGAAAGCTGGCAGGCCGAAGTACTCCAACTGGTGAACGAACAAGCCGGCTCGCGTCTGGCGATTGCTCGGACGTTGTCGCTCGGAATCAACGGGGTCGGTGTTGCGCTCATGGTCGCCGTGTTCTCGCAGACTGGCGGCATCACCGGAGGCGAGGTAGCAGTGGCTGGCGGAACCGCGGCGGTCAGCCAGACCGTTCTTACCGCCGTGTTCGGCGACAATGCCGTCTCGGCGCTGGCGCGAGAAGCCCGCACCCGGCTCCTCACCCGGGTGCAGTCGGTCCTCGATTCCGAACGCGCTCGCTTTGGTGCGCAGCTCGGCAAGATTCCATCGGCCGAGGCAGCCGGCGAACTTCGTAGTGCTGCTCAAGCGGTTGAAGCCGCTCGGTCGTGAGTGAAACCGATAAGCAACTCGTCGAACGGGTCGATGCGCTTGCCACTGCTGCCAAACTGGCATCGGGGCGTCTCGACCCCGAGCGACTTGCGCCAGCCGAAGCACTTGTCGATCGAGTCCGCGGCCGACTTCGTCACGGAACCGACCGCACCGTTGTTGCCCTTGCTGGGCCGACCGGAGCCGGAAAATCCACCTTCTTCAACGCCCTTACCGGTGCCGAGACATCAACCACCGGTGTTCGACGACCCACAACATCGAGTACCCACGCCGCTCACTGGGGAGACGGGAGCGAGGGAGCCAGCGACCTTCTTGATTGGCTCGAGGTAGATCGACGCCATCAAGCCGAGCCGAACGCTGAGCTCGACGGATTGATCCTTCTCGACCTCCCCGATTTTGACTCGACCGAACGTACCCACCAGATGGAAGTCGATCGACTCGTCGAGCTTGTGGATCTCCTGGTTTGGGTCGTCGATCCGCAGAAATACGCCGACCATTCGTTGCACGAGCAGTACCTTCGGCCACTCAACGGACATGCCGAAGTAATGAGGTTTGTGCTCAACAAGGCCGACACCCTGGCCAACCCGGCCGAGGTTGTTGCCGACTTCGAAAGCCGTCTTGTCGAGGATGGAATGAGCGACGCTCAGGTGATCGCCCTGTCGGCAACGAGCGGCGAAGGAGTAGAGGCCGGCACCGAGCTGTTGCGGTCGATCGTTGCCGAACGTCGGGCGTCGGTAGCCCGGCTCGATGCCGACCTTCGTGCTGCTGCCGATTCGCTCAGCGACACCACGGCAGGCAGCGCCGACAGCAGCAGCGCTGGCAACAGTGTTGTTTCGAAGTCCGAACGTAAAGAACTCATCGAGGGCTTAGGTCGCGCCGCAGGTGTCGACAGTGCTGCTGACGTTGTGGCCGAGCAGTATCTCCGCGATGGTGGCCTGGCCACGGGTTGGCCGGCGAGCAAGTGGATTCGCAAGATTCGCAAGACTCCGCTCCGTTCGCTGCCGAGCCCCTCAGCCAGCGCGATGGCAACGGCCGAGATTGGCGTAGCTCTACGAGACGTTGCCGAGGCTGCTGCTAGCCGTCTGGAGTCGGGCTGGGCAGCGTCGGTTCGTAGCGAGATGCGGGCGGCTCAGCCCGAGGTGCTCGACGGTCTGGCCAAGGTTCCGCTTCGGGCCGCCGATGCTGCTCGTGAAAGGCCCGCCTGGTGGTCAATCTTCAGCTGGCTGCAGCGACTCGCCGCTTTCGTGGCCATCGTTGGAGCGATCTGGCTGCTCGTCTTGGTCATCGGCGAATCATTCTTCCGTCTCGATACCGATCCGCTCACGCCGATGATCAACAACTGGTTGCCGCTTCCGACGCTCCTGGTCCTAGGCGGCTTGGTCGTTGGGGTTGTGCTCGGACTGGTCGCGAAGATACCCCTTGCTCTCGGTGCGAAGCGGCGAGGTGCCGCCGTTCGCAAAGCGTTGCATCGCGATGTTGAGGTCGTGGCCGACGGCCAAGTGATTGCCCGACTCGATGCAACGCTCGCTGACCGGAAAGAACTTGGCCGACTTCTGGCTGTTGTCCGCGGGTAGCTATCGGTGGTGTTTGCCGGGGCGCTACTCGACAGTCCTACTCGACAGTCCTACTCGACAGTGATTGTCGACACCGAGCCATAACCGGCGAGGAATGCGTCGACGTCATCGACAACCTCATCGGGGCTGGCAGCGCAGTCAGTAGCAAAGGGATCGCGCTCGCCAAAGGTGTCGGCAACCGGCACCTCAAGGAGTCCCTTGAACTCGCCACCATCGACGCAGTTCGGGATATTGATCAGCGTGACGTCGGTAGGAGCAGACCCGTTGAGGATGCTGGTGCGGTTGTCCTCGACCCAGTCGAGTGCGATCTGAGAGGCTTGTTCGAAATCGTACGGGGCCGGGATTCCTAGGCCGAGAGCCAGACCGGGGATCCCGTTGCGGGCCCCAACCTTGCCGGCGCCGACGACGGCTGACTGTTCGGCGAAGACGCCAATGTTTTGGCCTTCGTTTGGTCCAGCGATGATGAGGTTCGGTGTGGGATCGAGTTCGCGGATCGCCCACGTGACCGCATCGCCAGGGGTGCCATCGACCACCGTGGCGGCAAAGCCGTTGATGGTTTCGTCGGGCGCGGAGGTGACGGTGCCGTCGGCGGTGAGATCGCCAACACCGCTTTGGTTGTCGCGCGGTACGACCACATGAACCACGACGTCGTCGAGATTCTTTAGAGCAGCGACCACGACATCGAGGCCAACTGCGTCGACGCCATCGTCATTCGTGACGAGCACAATGAGCTCGGTTGGTGCTTCAGTGGTGGTGGGCGCAGCGATGGTGGTGGTCGTTGGAGCGGCTACGGGGGCGGTTGCGCTGCTACAAGCGCCGAGCAGGAGTGTCAGACCAGCAACGCTGGCGAGTGGTGACCGGCGAAGTCTGGAAGCCATAGGCGCTCGGGAAGACACAGACAATCGAAAAGACATGGGATCAACTACGGAACTGGGGGGTGGGGGATCGGACGAAACCCGCTGTCCTATCGGCAAAAGCCGCTAGCGGACGAGGGGAAGCCGTCAGAGAGCAGTGTACGAGGCGCCGGCGAACCTAGTTCTCGATGCCCCGAGACTTCGGACAATTGGTACCGGTGTCAACGCCGCCACCGCCGTTGCAGACATCTCGGCCTCGACCACCGTTGAGCTGATCGTTTCCGCCGCCCGCCTTTAAAACGTCTTTCCCGGCTCCGCCAAGGAGCCGGTCGTTGCCGCCGTTTCCAAAGAGTCGATCGCGGCCCTTGGCGCCGACCAACGTGTCGTTGCCCGAGCCACCGAAGATCTTGTCGTTCTGTCGGCCGCCATCGACGGTGTCGTTGCCCGCGTCGCCGCGCAGCACATCGTTGCCATCGACGCCGCGGAGTGTGTCGTCGTTGTCGCCGCCGCTGATTGTGTCGTTGCCGTCACCGCCGATCAGCGTGTCGTTTCCGGCATCACCCGCAAGGTTGTCGTTGCCGTCGTCGCCTTCGACGAGATCGTTTCCGTCGCCGCCGGTTAGCCGGTCGTTCCCCGTACCACCGCGCAATCGGTCGCTGCCGCCGTTTCCGTCGATGGTGTCATTGCCGGTGCCGCCATCGACCCGATCGTTGCCCGCCTGTCCGACGATGCGGTCGGCGCCGCCCCCACCAAGCAGGACGTCGTTTCCGTCGCCGCCAATGAGTATGTCGTTGCCGGCATCGCCGCAAATGACGTCGTTGCCGCCCATCCCATCGATTTGGTCGGCCCCACCGAGGCCCACGATGACGTCATCGCCTGCTGTCCCGATAATGACTTCGCCAGCGTCGGTGCCCACGATCGTTGCGGTACGACCGAAACAGGTCTCTGGTGCAGTGGTGGTGAGACGGCGAATCGTCCGATCCCACTTGTTGAGCACGTACAGCTCATCGTCCTCGCCCATACCGAAGCGGAGGTCGGCGCGGTCGCTGCCGGGGTTCACCAGGTCGATGAAGATGGTTTCGGTGCCGTCAACCTCCACCAGGAGTTCTTTGATTGGGGCACCCACCTGATTCGCATTACGAGCATCGATCATCTCGTTGAGATCGGTGTGCCAAAACCGGCCTCGAACCAGGTCGCCAAAGATGTACTGGCCGGTGAGTTGATGGTTTCGTGTGCCGTTGTAGACGTAGCCGCCGATGGCGGCGATGGGGCCGGTGGCAGGGAGTTCTCGTGCGTCGATCTGGTTCGACGGGATGATGTGGTCGTATTCGGCGACCGGCTCGACCAAGGGGCCTGTGGTGTCGATCGGGGTGATTGGAATTTCGGGCCGAGGC
>CALGZB010000125.1 GCA_937934655.1 uncultured Acidimicrobiales bacterium
GTCGATTCCTTGACGCTCCATCTCATCGATGAGGTTGAGGCAATACGACGGAGTAACCAGGATGATTCGGGGTTCGAAGTCCATGATCAGGTTGACCTGTTTCTCGGTCTGACCACCAGACATCGGAACCACGGTGCAGCCGAGGTGCTCGGCTCCGTAGTGGGCGCCGAGGCCGCCGGTAAAGAGGCCGTAGCCGTAGGACACATGGGTGACATCGCCGGCTCGGCCCCCGGCGGCGTAGATGGAGCGGGCCATAACCTGAGACCACGTCGCGATGTCGTTGCGGGTATAGCCAACGACGGTTGGCTTGCCGGTGGTTCCTGACGAAGCATGAATTCGCACAACATCGGTGCGGGGCACCGCAAACATGTCGAACGGGTAGTTGTCGCGAAGATGGGCCTTGGTGAGGAACGGGAGCTTCGCCAGGTCGTCGAGCGATTCGATGTCGTCTGGCCCCACACCGGCGGCGTCAAAGGCTGTCTTGTAGTGCGCAACGTTGTCGTACGAGTGACGAACCGTGGTCTTCAACCGTTCGAGTTGCAGCGATCGCAGCTCATCGACGGACGCGGTTTCAATTTCTTCCAGACCAGTCATACCGAGGAGCGTAGTAGCGGACGGCGTTACATATCGGTGAGGAGGGCTTCGGCAGTTCGGCGGCCTGAATAGAGGGCGCCTTGGATCGAGCCGGTGTCTCGGTGATCGCCACAAACCCACAGGCGGTCATCGAGTTTGATGTGTTTCTTCGGCTTGAAGGGCGGCCGCTGATCGGGTTGGCCGTGCGCAATGTCGTACGTGCGGAGGTGACTCCACGAATCGACGTCGGAACCGAACCAGCCTCGCAGCTGGGTGCGGACCATATCGGCAAGGCCGGCGCCATGGGTGCCTGGGCAAGCGGCGACCATGAGCGTCTTTCCGGTCGGCGCATAGCCGGGAGCCACCTGACTCATGACTGCGAAGTTGGCCATGGGGCCGGTTTGTTCGCCATCGAGCACGATGAGCTTTTGTTTGACCGGGGGAGTGGCGGCGCTGAAGTAGACGGCCGAAACCGACCGTGATCCGGGCCGGGCAACAGGCGCCAGCGTGCTGGCGGTGGGACCGTCGGTGGCGACCACGACGTTTGTGGCCTCGATGCTTCGCCCGTCGGCGAGGTGGACCTTGTGCGGCCCAGTCTCAGACCGGTCGATGCCGTTGACCGCGGCGTTGAGATGGACTGTCCCGTCGGGCAGGCTCGCGGCCAGCTGCGCCGGGATGGCTCCCATGCCTGCATTGGGAACCCCGCTATCGCCTTCGGCCAGGCTCTTATAGATGGTGTCGAACATCCGTGAGGAGCTCGAGAGCTGGGGGTCGAGGCTGATGCCCGAGAAGAGCGGCCGGAAGAGTCGATCGATCATCTTGGCGCTGAAGCCCATGGCTTGGAGATGAGCGAGCGTCGATTTGTCGTCGCCACGGAGAAGAGCAGGAGTGGGAGTAGTGAGCACTCGGCGGCGAAGGTTGGCGATGCGGAGCTTGTCGGGGATCGACCCGATTGGACTGCGGGCGGTTGGGATCAACGCTCGAGGGTCTCGGAACGGGTCACCGACTTCGTGAAATCCGCCCTCGGTTCGAACGAGCGCTCCGGCCTTGAACGTGCGGATATCGAGTGCTTTGAGATCGAGTTGCTTCTGGGCTTCGGGGTAGGCGGTAAGGAGAACCTGGAATCCTCGATCGAGAAGGAAGCCGTCGACTTCGTCGGTGCGGACTCGGCCGCCTACGCCGTCGCTCGCTTCGAGTACGGCGACCGACCGGTTGGCTTTGGTGAGGGTGGTAGCGGCAGCCAAGCCGGCTAGCCCAGCGCCGATGATGACAACGTCGGCGGATTGTGGAAGTTCACTCATGGCTAGAGGATAGGGATTGCGGTCGGTAACCCATCGATCGACTCGGCGTTCTTGTTCTTCCAGTAGTCGTCCATGTCTTCGGACGACCTCGTGCCCCAATGTTCGTTGAGGCGCTCGCGGTCCTCTTGGTACTCCATGAACGGCACCGCATAACCGCAGGCATTGGAGGTCCGGTCGAGGTCGGCAACAATGATCGCCCGAGCGCCCATGTTGGCTGCAAATGGGGTTGAAAGCGATGCGTTGAACGCGTCGAACTTGTCGTCTCGACGATGAATGACTCGACCGGTTCCGTAGAGGCGGCAGATGTTTGGTTTGCCTTCGAAGGCGCAGAACATGATGGTGATGCGGCCATTGTCGTTTATGTGGGCGATGGTTTCGGCGCCGCTGCCGGTGAGGTCGAGGTAACAAACCCGGGTAGGGCTGATGATCCGGAATGAGTCGTATCCCTTTGGCGACATATTGATATGGCCACCTTCGGACGGCGCCGTGGACACGAAGAACATGTGCTGGCGCTCGATGAACTTCTGCATTGGTTCATTGATGGAGTCATATGCGGTTCCCATCACCCCGGTCTATCGGAACGGGTGCGCTCACGCACACGAAATATCCCGTTGCGACAGGGGGTGGGGGCGCGGGTAGTTTCGGCGCCATGAGTACTTTCACCTCTCTCGAAGACATCACGGCCGCACGCGAAGCTCTCGAGGCTTCCATCGATGGGTACAAGAGCCCGGCAGCCTTTGCCGTGGGCGTTGGAACGGTGGGTCCGTCGGGCGATGTGCTCGATGTGGCCTACCCGCACGTCAACACTGGCGGCCCGATGCTGTCGTCGGTTGCGCTGGCCAAGGTGGTCGGCCATGTGAGCGGCACGGCAACCTATGAGCTCAGCACCGATCAGCTCAACGAGGTACTGAGCCATCTCGAACCAGCCGCCGGTTACACCGAGGTTGCGCATCCGAACCTCGAGGCGTGGAAGGGTCTTGTTGCGGTTGCCGCTCAGCCAGCGCTTGGCGGCGAGCGAAAGATCTTCGCCTCGTTCATCGGCGAACTCAGCGATGGCCCGATCGATGCGATCGATGGTTACCTGCGGCTTCATCTGCTTTCGCGCCGGGCAGTACAGCCTCACGGCATCAGCATGGATGGCATCTTTGGCAAGCTCACCAACGTGGTGTGGACAAACCTTGGGCCGTTCGAGGTTCCCGACTTCGAGATGACCCGCCTCGGTTTGCGGGCCGCCGGACATCACGTCGAAGTCATGCATGTCGACAAGTTCCCTCGCATGCTCGACTACGTGATCCCCAGTGGCGTTCGTATCGCCGATGCGAGTCGGGTGCGTATGGGAGCCCACCTCGCAGAGGGCACAGTGGTCATGCACGAAGGGTTCTGCAACTTCAACGCGGGCACCTTGGGCGCCTCGATGGTCGAAGGGCGCATCTCGGCTGGCGTGGTTGTCGGCAACGGCTCCGACGTCGGCGGCGGCGATTCAATCATGGGCACGTTGTCGGGCGGCGGCACCGAAACGATCTCGGTCGGCGAGAACTGCTTGCTGGGTGCAAACTCGGGTATCGGTATTTCGCTGGGCGACGACTGCATCGTTGAAGCCGGCCTCTATCTGACCGCTGGCACACTGGTGGCGACACCCGATGGCGGCAGTGCCAAAGCCAAAGACCTTTCGGGCGCGTCGGGTCTGCTGTTCCGTCGTAACAGTAAGACGGGTGCTGTCGAAGCCATCGCCCGCAGTTCGGCTGCCAGCTGGCAGGGCCTAAACGAAGATCTGCACGACAACTAGACCGGTCAAGAGTTCGTCATTTCGCACCGTCATGCCCGCACTCCTAGAGTGCGGGCATGACTGCTTTTCCCGTTCGTGATCTTGTTATCGAGGCCGTTGAGGCATCTGCGGAATTGATGGGTCGGCCCGCTGTGGCCGCAAGGTGGGACGAGCCGTCGGCCTTGGCCGGGATGACCGTTG
>CALGZB010000126.1 GCA_937934655.1 uncultured Acidimicrobiales bacterium
TAAGTCGTCGCGGCGTCGCGTCATGGCGCCACTGTCGAGGTGGTTTAACAAGGGGAGTGCATGCTTGCGGGTGATCCCCGCAGCCGACCTGAAGTCCGACACGGTGAACCCGTCGCTGGCGGCCAGCAACTCCTTCACCACTGCTACCGCCGCATCGATGGCTTCGGTAGCGAAATACACGCCCTCGCTTGAGAATACAACGCCCTGACGCACGAGTTCTCGCAACTCGCCGCGGTCGACGTCGCTTGCGTCCGGCGGGGCCAGAAGCGACGCCCGCAGCTCGTCCACAAAAGGATGATCGACGGTTGGGCTCGTCGCGTCGGCGGCACGAATACGGCCGGCCTCGGTGGCGTAACCCGCAAGGAGGTCGGTAGCTGCCTTGCTCTCATCGTCGAGTACTGCAGTGTCGAGTCCGAGCGGTCCGGCGTCTTCGATCATCGTTCGGAGTTCTGAGAGCTTGGCTTCGAGAGCTTCTGGTGCGACCACCCAGCGGCCAACGTTTGGCTCCAAGGTTTCGCCCGTAAGCAGTTTGAGATGGTCGACATCAACCCAACCGCGCTCCTGCACCACCCGGGTAACCGACCGGTCAGGCTGGGCTTTCGAAGCGGGAAGCACGGGCGCCAAATCGAGCACCTCGCCGCCGCCGATGGTCTGCCCCCGCCCTGCTTCGCGAACAACGAAACGGTCGCCGGGAACCAGCGGAAGCGGTACCGGAAGAAACAATCGAACGTTGCCGGTCTGGCCGCCGATGAGAGCATCGGGGCCGAGAATTCGCATCCGTACCGGATGCTCGCCCGAGCCGATGTAGAGCAAGTGGGCGCCGCGACGCGACACCTTGTGTTTGACGGCGTCGAGAACCGTGAGGCTGGCGTCGACCACCTGGGTCAGATGCCACTGGTCGCCTTTGACCACAACATGGCCTCGGCCGACTTCGTCGTGGGCCACACCGGTGACGTTGATGGCTAGGCGGTTGCCTGGGCCAACCTTGGTGCGCCCGGCGTACTGACTTTGCAGACCACGTACCCGAACGGTGCGGCCGCCTGGCTCGAGCGCCAGTTCGTCTTCGACTCGAATCCGCCCGCCGGTGAGGGTGCCGGTAACAACGGTGCCGGCACCCTTTGCTGCAAACGCTCGGTCGATCCACATCCGGGGTTTCGCGGTGTCGGCGGCTTCAGGGGTGTCTTCGAGCAGCCGGTCGAGTGCAAGCTGAAGATCGTCAACGCCGATGCCGGCAAGTGCGTCGACCGCAATCACTTCGGCGTCCTCGAGGAAGGTGCCTTCGACGTGCTCGGCGATATCCATGCGAGCCAGCTCGATGAGGTCATCGTCGGCGATTCCAACTTTGGTGAGCGCGATGATGCCGTGCTTCGCGCCAAGCAACTCGAGGATGCGCAAGTGCTCTTCGCTCTGGGGTTTCCAGCCCTCGGTAGCAGCGACAACGAAGAGGCTGGCGTCGACCGCACCAACGCCTGCGAGCATGTTCTTCAGGAACCGCACGTGACCCGGAACATCGATGATGGCCACGCCGCGACCGCTCGGAAGCGACCACGCAGCAAAGCCGAGATCGATAGTAAGGCCTCGGGCCTTCTCCTCGGCGAACCGATCGGGGTCGGTGCCGGTGAGCGCCTTGACCAAGGTTGACTTGCCATGGTCCACATGGCCAGCGGTGGCGATGACGTGCACTACGCCAGGCTCCCGATGACGGTTGTGGTGATGGCCTCAGCCAGCAGTTCATCGTGGTCAGGGTCGACGGTTCGAAGATCGAGAACGGTTGTGTCGTCGACCACCCTGGTGATGATCGGCGGAGAGAAGTTGCGGAAGGCGTCGCGATAGTTGCCGGCATACGACAAACCTGCCGACGCGAACTCGACGCTGGGTAATGTGCCGCCACCGGGAACCGACATCGTGTCGATGACTTTGCTGCCGCTGCCGGTTGCGTCGTGAAGCTTCTGGGCGCGTTGCGTGAGCTCGGCGACCGGCACGCTCGCCATACGCCAGAACGGAATAGCATCGCCGTCGCGTCGGAGATACGCCATGGCGAGCTCCTGCAGCGAGGCCAGCACGAGGCCGCCGGGCCGAAGCGCTCGAGCCAGCGGGTGGCGAGCGCACTTCGCGACGAGTTCGGCGTTGCCAGCGATTATGCCCGACTGCGGTCCACCGAGAAGTTTGTCGCCGGAGAACAGCACGAGGTCGGCGCCGGCCTCGAGGGTCTGGCGAGCAGCGGGTTCGTCCTTGAGCCATGCGGGTGGACCAGCGCTCAGCCACGGACACGCTTCGTCGAGCAGGCCTGAACCAATGTCGGCAACAAGCGGCACATCGAGGTCCGACAATTGGGCGGTGGTGGGCGCTTCGGTGAAACCCACAATTTTGTAATTCGATTGATGGACCTGCATCACCAGAGCAACGTCATGGGCGGGATCATCCACGGCGTTCGCAAAGTCGGCCCGGCGAGTTCGGTTGGTCGTTCCAACCTCAATCAACGTGGCACCCGACTGCTCCATCACCTCGGGAACGCGGAACCCGCCACCAATCTCCACCAACTCGCCACGACTAACCGCCACGCCGCGACCCTTCGCAAGCGCTCCAAGTACCAGCATCACCGCTGCGGCGCAGTTGTTGACCACAATGGCGGCTTCTGCACCACACGCTTTTGCCAACAACGACGGGGCGTGAGCCTGCCGACTGCCACGGTCGCCAGTGGCAAGGTCGAGTTCGAGGTTGCGGTAGGTGCCGGCGTCGGAACTTGGCCATGGGGCCCGGCCGAGATTGGTGTGAAGGAGTACTCCGGTGGCGTTGATGACCGGCTGCAGCAACGAACGCTGGAGGTCAGCCACCCGATCGGCGGCCGAGTTGTGGTCGCCCGCAGCGATTGCTTCTCGTGCCACATCCACCAATAGAGGGTGGGGAAGCCCACTCTCAGCAAGTGAGCGGGCAAGTTTGTCGACCGAAGGAGGCCGTTCGGCCGGTTGCGCCATGCTGTCAGGATAGAAGGGTCGCTAACATTAGGCCTATGTTCGGCCCCCTCCTGTTGTTGTTTCTTGTGGTGCCGCTCATCGAGCTGTACCTGATCGTGCAGGTCAGCAGTGGATTTGGCCTGCTTCCCACCATCGCAATGTTGATCCTGGTGAGCGTTGTTGGGGCCTGGCTCGTTCGCCGCGAAGGCACCAGCGTGATCAAGCGAGTGCAGGATCAGCTGGGTCGCGGCAAGATGCCCACCAACGAACTCATCGACGGCGCCATGATTGTTGGCGGCGGCGCACTCATGCTCACGCCTGGCTTTCTCACCGACATCTTTGGTGTCTCACTCCTTCTTCCTCCGGTGCGAGCAATCCTGCGACCGTTTGTGGCGAAGGCTGTGAAGTCGCGGGTCCAAGTGGTGAGTCCCTTCGGCGGAATGATGGGTGATAGCGATAGCCCAGGAGGCTTCGGGAACCCGTTCGGTTCAGGCGATTCATCTGGCAATGCTGGTTCGTCTTCTGGGTCAGGGTTCGGGGGCTTCGGTTTTGGGAACGCCGGGCGGAAGAAAAATCGAGGCGATGTCTTCGACGCTGACTCCACCGACACCACCGACCGTGGGCGACTCGATGCGTCCGACGAGTAGTTTTGACGATTTCTGGAAATTCCTAGATTTTCATCGCCGGGGTTTCTTTGCTTGGCCATCGCCGCTACCCGCGGCGGCTGAGACGAGATGACGTTGTAGGAAAGTGTCGGAAAGTCCTGCGGGCGTCCTAAAAATGGTGGCCAGCAATTGGGTCCCAACTTTCGGAACCGCATTCAGTATGAACTAATCTCTCCGCTACCCAGCGACTTGCCGAAGGCAGGTCGTGCTCACCTTCTGGAGAGACAGTAATTATGAAGAACTTCCTTGGCGCACTGCTCACCGCAGTAATTCTTTTCGTCAGTATCCCAACGGCATTTGCCCAAGCAACCGAATCGGTATCCGCCGAACCGGTCCCCGCTGCAGGCGAGCAGGACGTCACCCTCACCGGTGCCGACTGGACTCCAGGTCTGGCAATCTTCATCCTCCCTTGCCCCGACGTAACCGATGAAGCTGACGCAACCGGCGATACGTGCGACACCGGAAGCCTTACGCCCGCCACCGTTGGCGAAGACGGAACCTTCGAAGTAACCGCCAACTGGGATGTTCCCGCTGAAGGACTTGTCTTCGCAGCCGGCGACCCCGCATCAACGCAAGGCGCTGTTGGCACCGTGCTCGTCAGCGACGCTGGCGGCGACGATGGCGAAGGCGACGCTGAAGATGATGGCGCAGACGACCCAGCCGCCGATGACACCGAGACCGCTGACTCCGACCTAGCCGAGACCGGCCCAGGCGAAACACAGGTCCTTCTTAACGCTGGCGTTCTTCTCCTCTTCGGTGGCTACGTTGCTCACCGAGGCGCACGCCGACTCAAGGCATAGTCACTCAAGGAATAGTCACTCAATCCAGTAGGTCGGTTTCTTGCCGGCTTGTTTCTCAAAGAAACCTTTCACAAACCCGAACTGGCCTTTTGGCTGGTTCGGGTTTGTGCTCTTTTTGGTGTGTTTGTAGGAAACAGCTAGTTTCACGATGTATCTCGTTGTGCCCGAAATCCCCGTCGGACACTTTCGTGCGCTACGTTTTGACCGCACTACCCATACCGCTGGGTTCTAACTATTGCTCCTCGGAGGGAACAATGAAGAAAGTAACTGTAATTGGCCTATTGGTAGCGATGCTCGCCATCTTTACCGCATCGGCTTCTGCTGAGGGTCACACCCCAGTCCTTACCCCGAACCCTGCTTCGGTCGACGCTGCGGGTGAGCACGCCATCACCTTCACCGGCGAGGACTTCACTCCAGGTAACTCGATCTTCATGCTTCCGTGCGAAGGCGCCGAAGGAAACCTCGACAACCTCACCCCTGACAACACCCAGGAAGTTTGCGACATCGGCGCCCTTACCCCCGTGGTAATCGGCGACGACGGAACCTTCTCCGTGGAGATCACCTACGACATTCCTGCTGAAGGTCTCGTAATCGCTGGCGGCGACGCTGGTGGCGTCGACGGCTCCAGCACCGTGATTTCTGTTGGCGCCGCAGGCGACGCAGCAGCCGAAGAAGAGCCAGCAGCCGAAGAAGAAGCTCCTGCTGAGGAAGCTCCTGCAGCAGAGTCTGGCGATCTCGCCCAGACCGGTGTTGAGACTCCTCTTATGGTCGGTCTCGGAACCGTGCTTCTCGGAGCAGGCTTCGTAGCAACTCGTGCAGGCCGTCGCCTCGGCGATCGCTAGCACGCTGCCGGGTACGTCCCGGTAGCAACTGCATAACGAACAACGAATACGAATACACCGATGAGGTGGGGCTCCGGCCTCACCTCATCGTCGTTTTCAATCCGGTGTCAGACCAGGTGTCAGAGCAGGTGTCAGAGCAGGTGTCAGAGCAGGTGTCAGAGCAAGGGCCAGAGCAAGGGCCAGAGCAAGGGCCAGAGCAACCGGTCACACACGCGAAATTTTCGCAGAACGCCACCGCTGAGGTGGTTAAGCGCGATCAGAACTGGGGGTCCGGCTAGGTGTCAGACGAGGTGTCAGAGCAAGGGCCAGACCAGGTGTCAGAGCAAGTGTCAGAGCACTGGTCGGAGTTAGGCCTCGGTTTGGGCTTCTTCGGCGTCTAGTTCGTCGAGGGCTGCTGCCATTGCTTCGAACATGCGGGCTGAGCAGCCCGCCATCTCTACGGGAGGCACGATCTCATTGACTAGACTGTCGACAATCTTGTTGAGCTCGTCCGCAGCAGGACCGGTACCGAGAATGGTCGGTTCACCGATGTCGCCGCCAGCGGCAACTGCGCCATCGATAGGCACCTTGCCCAGCAGTGGAACGCCGATCTCGTTTGCGAGTTCCTCGCCGCCACCAGATCCGAAGATTGGGTAGCTAGTGCCGTCGTCGGCAACGAACGCCGTCATGTTCTCGATGACGCCGGCAATGCGGAGGTAGTAGCTCCGTCCCATGCCTGCCACGCGGCTGGCCACGTTCTGAGCCGCCTTGGCTGGTGTGGTGACGATAATCATCTCGGCACGCGGCAGGAGCTTTGCGACACCCATCTGAACGTCGCCGGTGCCGGGAGGCATATCGATGAGCACGTAGTCGCAGTCGTCGCCCCACTGCACATCTTCGATGAAGTGCTGCACAGCCCGGTTGAGCATGAGTCCACGCCACATAAGAGCGGTTTGTTCGTCGGCAACCAGGTGGCCCATCGAGACAACTCGAAGCAGGCCATCGCCAATTTTGCGCTCGAGCGGGACGATCTGTTTGTCCTTCGACACCAGATCGCCGTCGACGCCGAGCATGCGCGGAACCGAGAAACCCCAAATGTCAGCGTCCATGACGCCCACGGTGTAGCCGCGGGACGCGAGCCCAGCAGCCAGGTTGACGGTGATGGACGACTTTCCGACACCACCCTTGCCGCTTGCGATCATGACGACCTTGGCGGTCGGAGGCACGTTGGTCTCTGGCGCATCAGAGCTTTGGACGTTAAAACGCGCCTTGGCCATGGTGGCGGCCTTTTCTTCGGCGGTGAGCTCGGTCCAGTCGATCTTGACCTTGGTGACTCCAGGGAGACCGCCCACGCGAGCTCGAATGTCTTTCTGGATCTGCGCTCGAAGCGGGCAACCACTGGTGGTCAAGGCCACGGTGATACGGACCCGGCCGTCATCTTCGACGGTTGCACCTTTGGCCATACCGAGCTCGACGATGTCGCTGCCCAGCTCAGGATCGATGACCCCCCGCAGCATCTCCATGATGTCGTCGCTACTTGGGAGTCCAGTCATATGCTCACCTTATCGGCGTCAATTGGTGCACCTTCAGTCGATGAGGCGTGACGTCTGCCGGGAAACTCGGTCAGCTCGCGACGCTGGTCAACTGCTTTTCTTGCAAAAAGATCCACGAAATCGGGAATATGGGCATTCGCTGGGTGTTCTGGTCGGTACGGGTATCTGTACACTCTCGTTATACGTCACTTTGAAGTAGGAGACAGCTGTGATTGCACTCAGCGATGAAGCCGCCGTTCGGGTAGGCCAACTTATCGAAGCCGAAAATGAAGAAGGACTCGCATTGCGCGTGGCCGTTCGCCCTGGCGGTTGCTCGGGCTACAGCTACGAAATGTTCTTTGATTCCGAAATCGCGGCGGACGACATCACCAAGAGCTTTGGCGATACCGGGTTTGTTCGCGTTGTTGTCGACCCATCGAGCGCCATGCTCCTTGAGGGCGCAACCCTCGACTTCAAAGACGGCCTCGAGTCAGGCTTCGCCATCAACAACCCCAACGCGCAGCGCACCTGCGGTTGCGGTCAGAGCTTTAGTTAACGCAGCTCACGTCGCTCTCTTCGTTCGCTTACGGAGTTTCGCTTCGCGAAACATCCCACCGGATCGAGAGCGGATCTTGAACCACGTACTTTCGAATTCGTACTGACGCTGATTAGGCGCGGTACGAATTCGTCGTTTTGGGGCCGATGTCGCAGAACTAGGTGAGCGATTCGAGTGCCGCCCGCACTTCATTGCGGTCGAACGCAAAGTGCAAGGCTTCGGCGATGATCCCGTCGGAGCCAACAAGATAGAGACTTGGCTCAAAGTCGAGCCCGAGTGCGGTTAGCGGTTCGGTGAGATCGGCAAAGGTCAGCGCCGGATTCACAAAGACCTCCGAGTGCACAACCGTGATGTCGGCGAAGTCGGGGTCAGCTTCGACCATCAGTTCGAGGGACGGTCCACACACGTCGGTCTGGCAGAACTGCGGCGTGGAGATCAAGAACGCAACGGGGCCGCCACCGGCAAGCGCCTCCGTGAGCGTGATGTCGTGAAACGGGCATGGATCGGGAAGCCGGCTGCAAAGAGGATCGACCCCCTTGGTGTCGGCCACAGTGGCTGTGTCGATCGCCGGCATTGGCTGACCCACCCGAGCAGCGGTGACCTCGGATGGCTCGACCACCAAGAACTCTCTCGGCGTCGGCGACCAATCGGACTCCACCACATACGTGCCGATCTTCTCGGGCGTGAACGTGAGCAGGTAGTAGGGCGTCGATAGGCCCGACCGCGAGCTAGGGACTGCTTCCTCAAAGACGACATCGCCCTCGTGGCTGACCGTCAGATTGATGCTGGCAGGTTCGTCGACGCGGATCGGGAAGCCATCGGACTCGACCAATACCAATGGGGCCCGAAGCCGATCGCCTGCCGCAAAGATCGATGGCGAGCGAAGGCCATCGGGGAACCGGAACTCGAGGAGCCGGAGTTCTGGGTCGATCTCGGCGGCGGACTCTGCATCGCCGTCGCTTGAGGAACAGGCTGCGAGTAGCAGCCCCGTTGCGGACGCCGAAAGAAATGTTCGCCGAGTTACGGCGCGGTATGTCTCGTTCACAGGTCCGAACGTAACCTTTGGCGGATGACTACTGGAACGCGGCCATGACAATCGAATTCACGTGCGACGGCGAACAAGTTCAGGTCCCCGATGAAGGCCGCACACTCCTTGAGGTATTGCGCGACGTCGTGGGCGTGCGAACCCTCAAGGACGGCTGTAGCCCGCAGGGACAATGTGGCTGTTGCACCGTGCTCGTCGACGGCCAAGCCCGTGTGGCTTGTGTAACGCCGGCGCGCCGAGTGCGAGACCGTGAGATCACTACCTTGGCTGGATTGCCCGACGATGAGCGCAACGCCTGGGCCGATGCGTTCACCGAGTGCGGGGCGAGCCAGTGCGGATTCTGCACGCCGGGAATCATCGTCCGTTTTGCCGGACTCCGAGCCAAGGAACCGGATGCGCCGGTCGACAAGGTCCACCGCGCTCTCGCTGCCCACCTCTGCCGTTGCACCGGATGGCAGACCATTGTCGATGCCTGGGACCACTACGGGCAGCCGATCTCGGAGCGAGACTTCGCCCAGGCTGCCCAGAGGGCAGAACTCGAAGGGGGCGTGGCGCAAGACGTTGGCCCTCATGTCGCGCTTGGCGAAGGCGGCTTCGCCGATGATGAATCGCCGCTCGAATCAAAAGTGGCCGTCCGTGACGGAGACGGTTGGTCGGTCGCCGACACCTTGCACGCAGCCAGGGAACAAGCTGGCAAGATCCAGGGCCGTCGCACCACCGCAGAGCTCGACTACCCCATCAGCGTCGCCGCGGGCGATTGGGACGTTAGGCTCCAGACCACTTGGATCGAACCCGCCTACCTTGAAACCGATGCGTCCTGGGCAGCCCCGGGCGGCGTCGCAGCGTCGGCCCTCGGTAACGGGGGAGCGTTTGGCAGCAAGCTCGACTCGCCGGTGGCCGAAGTGGCGGTGCAACTTGCAGCCGAACATCAGGCTCCGGTTCGTGTGCTGTTTAGTCGCGAGGACACCGTGCGGCTTGGACCGAAGCGACCGCCCATCGCCGGCGGAGTGAATGCAGACGGAACCGGCATGCTCCGGGTGGCATCGACCCCAGGTATCGCTGAGGCGATTGCCGCGGTAGCTCCCGATGTCACCGTCGAACTCATCGACATCCCAGGCCCTGCTACATCGGCCGATGTCCGCGGCGCTGGTTGGGTTGAAGCGGCGGTTCTTCTCGCCGCAGCGAGAGGTGAGACGGGAACCATGACGTCTCCCAGTGGCGGATCAGCTACCGCCGACTTCTCCGACGGCACCCTGAAGATCTCGGTCGATGCCGGGCAGGTGCTCGACGAAATCGTGCTCCGGTCGTACTGCATCGGAGCCGCGCACATGGCCTACAGCTGGGTCATGAACGAAGGTCTTGTTGTGGACTCCGACGGCATCGTTCACGACCTCACGGTTCGCTCGTTCGGTGTGGCCAGAGCATCGGACATGCCAAGGGTCGAGGTCGAGATCATCGAGTCCGACTCGGACCCAGTAAACGGAAGCGATGCCGTATTCGCCGCCGTAGCCGCCGCAGTCTGGATGAGCCAAGACACCCCACCAAGGTGGCCGGTCAACCCCTAGCGGCTTGGCTAGTTGCCCAGCGCCTGAGAGAGTGCCGTCATCGACGGCGGTTTGGGAACATCCTCGCCGACCGGTACTAACGCGGCGACGATGACTCCACCGTCGTCGATAAACCGAACGTCTCGCCAGGTATTGCTGACCTCGATCGGGTCGATGTCGTCGGCGTTGGCCCATCGGACCACCTTGAACTCGGCCTCCACTTCGGTCCCGTCGTCGAGAACACACGATGAACGCTCGGCGAGTTCGTCGAGGCGATCGGCATCGGAAACCGAATCGGCGTAGAGCCCGAGGGTGGCGTTGCTACCCGTGGCCTCGCTGCTGAACGGGTGGATGTGAATGAGCCCGTCGTTGTGGGTGTGGATGCCAACTGGGTCGTCGTTGCTGAGGTGATCGGGTGCGAACTCGCCACAGTCGTTGACCCCGAAGGCCACATGCCAGTGGTCGCGCAATGTTGGGGCATCACTATCGTTTGCGGCGGGCGGCGGAAGTTGCTGGTACTGGGTGTCTGTAGCAATGTCATCGGTCCACGCTGCGAAGGTATCGGCATTGACCACTTGAAGCCCTTCAACAAATGCTCGGGACTGCTCGGAGGTGGCGTCGATGAGCTGCACGACGGCTTCACCGTCGTTGTAGAGCACCATGGTGTAGGGCGTATCTCCGTCATTAAGCGGCGGGACCTCGAGCCAGGCGAAGTCGCCGAAGGTTTGAAGTGCTTGTTTCGTGTCGAGTTTGAAGTTGAAATCGTGCATGAAGACAATCGTGTAATCCCGGGTGGCCACGGTGAGCGGCACCGGGTTGTCGACCCGAACCCATTCGGACACCACACCTTCGGCGAATACCGCGACCACAGGGTTCTCTGATGAAACGGTGGG
>CALGZB010000127.1 GCA_937934655.1 uncultured Acidimicrobiales bacterium
GAAGACCAGGCCCATGCCCTTTCCTTCAAGAACTCGGGGGATCTCCGACTGTTTGTCCGGCTCCGCCATATCGAGCACCGACGCCAATTCGGCACTGGTGAGATCATCGATCTCGAGCAGGTGTCTCATGATGACACTCCCCCATCTTTCAGTTTCTGAAGTTGTTCGCCAAGAATCGCTAGACCTTCATCGAGGTGCTCTGATGAGAGCGTGAGCGGTGGCGCTAGTCGAATTGCAGTGTCGCTCAGAGCGTTGACGATAAGTCCGGCATCGAAGCAGGCACTACCCACTTCCTTCGCTCCCGTCCGATCGATTTCGATGGCCAGCAACATGCCGAGGCCACGAACCGAGGTAACACACGGCAGCGCAGCGAGCTTCTCTCGAAGTGCTGCTCCGGTTGCGGTAGCGACCGCTGGGATATCGAGTTCGTTCATTACGGCGAGCGTCGCTCGCGCCGCTGCCGTAGCCACCGGCTGGCCAGCAAAGGTGCTCCCATGATCGCCAGGTTTGAATGCTGCGGCGACCTCGAGACGGGCCCAGATGGCTCCGACCGGCATTCCGTTGCCCAATGCCTTGGCCATCGAGACGATGTCGGGTTCAATGCCGAAGTGCTGGAAACCAAACCACTCGCCCGTTCGCCCAAGGCCGGTCTGGATCTCGTCGAGGATCAACGTGATGCCATTGTCGTCGCAGAGTTTGCGGATGCCTTGGAAGAACTCGGTCGAAGCCGGGTTCACACCACCTTCGCCCTGGAGCGGTTCGAGAAGAATCGTGCCGACCTCGGGCGTGATAGCGGCTTCAAACTCGCCAAGGTCGTTCCACGTGGCGTGGATAAAACCTTCAGGGAGCGGCTGGAAGGGTTCGTGCTTTTCGGGTTGTGCCGTGGCGGCCAATGTGGCCAACGTGCGCCCGTGGAAGCTTCGGAACGCACTGAGGACCTTGTGGCGGCCGCGACCCTGAAACTTTCGGGCGAGTTTGATCGCCGCTTCGTTGGCTTCAGCGCCACTGTTCTGAAAGAGGACCTGTCCGGGAGGGCCACCGATAAGCCGGTCGATCTCGATGGCGACCGGAGCTTGATGTTCGGTGGCGTAGAGATTGGACGTATGCGAAAGCGTGGCGGCTTGCTCGGCGACGGCCTTGGTCACCGCAGGATGAGAATGGCCGAGTGATACCACGGCTAGGCCGGTGAGGAAGTCGAGGTAACGCTTGCCATCGGCATCCCAGAGTTCGGTTCCCTCGCCCCGCACAAACAGTGCCGGCGGCGGACCGTAGTTGGACATAAGCGGGCAATGTTCAAGGGGCGTTGCGACGTTTGCGCTCCGCTCCATTGCGTCTCTATGGATAGTCATCGATTAGTTACCTTCAAGAGTCGTGTCGTTCAGAGTCGTGTCGTTCAGGATCGTGTCGTTCAGGATCGTGTCGTTCAGAATCATTGTGCCGATGCCAGCATCGGTAAAGAGTTCGAGCAGAAGTACGTGAGGAACACGGCCATCGAGCATGTGAGCGCTCTTGGCGCCACTCTCGACCGCTTCTATACATGCCTGCACCTTCGGGATCATCCCGCCGGCCACGGTGCCATCGGCGATGAGTGCCTTGAGCTCGGCCACGGTCGAGCGGGCCACGATGCTGGTCGGATCATCGATGTCGAGCATCAGCCCGGCGATGTCGGTGAGGTAGATGACCTTCTCAGCGTTAAGTGCGCCTGCCAGCGCCCCAGCAACGGTGTCGGCGTTGATGTTGTAGGCCTGTCCGTGCTCGTCAGAACCGATGGTTGACACCACCGGGATCATGTCTTCGGCAAGCAGACGCTCGATGATGTTGGGGCGGACCTCGATCACGTCGCCGACAAAACCGAGTTCTTCGCTCCTTGCAGCGGCCTTGATAAGCCCGCCGTCTTCACCCGAAAGGCCAACGGCATATGCGCCATGCACATTGATGGCGCCAACGATGTCGCGGCCAACCTTTCCGACCAGCACCATGCGGGCGACATCGAGCGTCTCAGCGTCTGTGACCCGAAGGCCATCGCGAAACTCGCTCTCTTTACCGAGGCGGGCGAGCATCTCCCCGATTTGGGGACCGCCACCATGGACCACAATTGGTTTGAGCCCCACCGACCGCAAGAGCACGATGTCTTCGGCAAACGTCGTGGACAGGTTCGCGTCGACCATGGCGTTGCCGCCGAACTTGATGACCACCACGGCGCCACGGAATCGCTGAATATAGGGAAGCGCTTCGATAAGTGCCTCGGCGCGACGTGACGGCTCGAAGCCCCGACCTGCCACCTCGGCTGCAGTTGGTTGACTCATGGGTACATTCCGCTCTGCTGAAGTCCGAGAGATTCATCGAGACCGAGGGCCAGGTTGGCGCATTGCACCGCTTGGCCACTTGCGCCCTTGGTGAGATTGTCGAGCGCCGAGATGACGACAAGCCAACCGGTACGCGGATCGACCTGCGCCGTGATGTGCGCGGTGTTCGAGCCAAGCGTGGCCTTGGTTCCGGGAACCCGGCTACTCACCACCACAAAGGGCTCATCGGCATAGGCCTGGTGGAGGATTGCGAGCGCCGACTCGGTTGTGAGATCACCGGCGGGCCGGGCGTAACAGGTGGCCAAGATGCCACGGTTCATCGGTACAAGGTGGGGCGTAAAGATCACCTGGGCGTCGACGCCGGAGTGTTTGGTGATTGCCATCTCGATCTCGGGCGTGTGGCGATGGTTCAGTAACCCATATGCCGTGTAGTTCTCGTCGACCGTGCAGAACGTTGTGTTGTCCTTCGGCGGACGCCCTGCTCCCGAAACACCGGAGGCAGCGTCAACAACAATGCCGTGGCTCTCAATGGCCCCGGCTTTGAGGAACGGCGCTAGCGCAAGCGCCGAGGTCGTGACGTAACAGCCGGGCGCAGCGATGAGTTCGGCGCCCACGATGTCGGAGCGAAAGAACTCGGGGAGGCCGTACGCAAAATCGGCAAGCAGTTCCGGCGCAGCATGGGGTTCGCCGTACCAGGTGGGATAGAGCGAGGCATCGGGGAGCCGAAAGTCGGCAGCGAGATCGACGATGTGGTCGACCTTCCCCCGAAGGTTTGGCACGATCGCCTGCGACGCACCGTGGGGAAGCCCCAGAAAAACCAGATCTGCACCCGCAAGAGCTTCATCGTCGCCAGCGCCGAAGACCATGTCGCCGTACGCAGCGGCAAGGCTCGGGTACAGGTCGGCGATGCGCGTCCCCGCCTGGGTGTGCGCCGTGGCCGCCACGAGCTCAAACTCTGGGTGGCCGGCGACCAGGCGAAGTAACTCAGCGCCGGTGAAACCCGACGCACCAATAATCCCCACACGTTTCATTGTGAAAGGATACGCACAACCGAATAGTTATGCAAACCGATAAATGTCGCTCCGACGCGACATCGCCCTACAGCGTAACGACGACCTTGCCATACGTCTTGCGATCGGCCAGATCCTGCAGAGCCTGCGCAGCGCCGTCGAAGGTCACGGCTGGGAACAAAAGCGGATCGACATCGCCAGTCGCCGCAAGAGCGAGCACCGAACCCATCTGTCGCGCAAACGATTCGGAATCGCGTCCCAGAGACGCTCCCCAGTGGACGCCCACCAAGGAGTAGTTCTTGAGCAGGATGTGGTTCGCCGGAGCGTCCTGGATGCCGTCGAGGAACCCAATAATCAGGTAACGACCATCCCACCCCATCGTGCGACGAGCCTGTTGAAAGACTCCCCCGCCGACTGGGTCGTAACAAACATCGACGCCGCCATCGCCAGCGGCTTCGCGGACCGCGTCGACGAACTGGGGCGTTTCGTGGTGATCGATGACGACATCGGCACCCAAATCCGTGCAAGCCTGGACCTTGACGTCGCCGCCAGCGATGGCAATGACGCGGGCGCCAGCGGCCTTCGCCAACTGGATTGCGGCTGAACCGGTTCCGCCGGCTGCGCCGGTGATCAAGACCGTTTCGCCAGCCTGCAACTGTCCTCGTTCATGAAGCGCAAACCATGTGGTGCCGTAGTTGACCGGCAATGCTGCGGCCTTGGCTGGGTCAACGCCATCGGGCACGACAACGGCCATCGCCGCCGGAACAACAACTTGGTCGGCGAGTCCGCCACCGAGGCAGAGCACCCGCTGACCGACCTCAAAGTTCTCAACGCCAGCGCCGACAGCGGAGATAGTGCCTACGGTTTCGCCGCCGGGTGTAAACGGCAACGGCGGCTTGATCTGGTACATGCCGCGGCATTGGAGAACGTCAGGGAAGGACAGACCGACCGCTTCGGTGTTGAGCAGAAGGTGGCCGGGACGCACCTCAGGAGGTTCAACCTCGGCGATTGCGAGTTGTGTTGCTGGTTCGCCGAGTTCGGCGATCTGCCATGCCTTCATTTTGAGCTCCTACTAGTCGGCCTGCGGAAGAACCCGCAGCCCAAGTTCTTCGAGTTGGGTGTCGTCGATTGGTGTCGGCGCCTTGGTGAGCGGGTCTGCGCCCGACTGCGTCTTGGGGAATGCTATGACCTCGCGGATGTTCTCTTCGCCGGCCAGGATCGCCGCAACGCGGTCGATACCGAAGGCGAAACCAGCGTGTGGCGGAGCGCCGTACTTGAACGCATCGAGAAGGAACCCAAACTTCAGTTGCGCTTCTTCTGCGCTGATTCCGAGAATCTCAAAGATCCGACTCTGCACATCGCCTCGGTGGATACGAACACTTCCCGAACCGAGTTCCCAACCGTTGAGCACCAGGTCGTAGGCTTGCGAGCGAACATCGAGGAGCGCTTCGCCTTCGGCCGTCTCGAGCAGCTCGATGTCATCTTCGTGCGGCATGGTGAACGGATGGTGGGCGGGCACCGGCTTGCCTTCATCGCTGATATCGGCGAAGAGCGGGAAGTCGACGACCCAGAGGTAGTTGAGTCCGCCTTCGGTGACCGGTGGCCGTCCGAGTTCGACGCGAAGAAGCCCAAGCAGGTGCTGCGTACGGCGCTTTTTGTCGGCGACCAAGAACAACACATCGCCAGCCTCTGCGCCCAGCTTGTCCTTGATACCGGCGAGCTCGTCGTCAGAGCAGAACTTGGCGACAGGCGAGTTGAGTGAGAGGTCGTCTTCGACCTTCATCCATACGAGGCCCTTGCCGCCCCAACGCTTGACCATGTCGGTGAGATCGTCGAGCTTGCTACGGGAGAACTCGGCACCACCGGGCACACGGATACCCATAACCCGTTCAGCCTTGAAGGCATTGAACTCGGTGCTTGCGAAGACATCGGTGAGGTTGGAAAGCTCCATACCGAAGCGGGTGTCGGGCTTGTCGCTCCCGAAACGCTCCATGGCTTCTTCCCAGGTGATGCGAGGGATCTCGGCCGGACGTTCACCGGTGACGGCCTCGGTGGCTCCACTGATGGCGTGCGAGATGAACTCGAAGACGTCTTCCTGGGTAACGAAACTCGCTTCGGCATCGAGCTGCATGAACTCGAACTGGCGATCGGCACGGAGGTCCTCGTCGCGCATACAGCGGGCAATCTGGTAATAACGGTCGATGCCGCCAACCATGCACAGCTGCTTAAAGAGCTGTGGGCTTTGTGGCAACGCATAGAAGTTGCCCGGACTTTGACGCGATGGCACCACGAAGTCGCGAGCGCCTTCGGGGGTCGATGCGATGAGCATGGGAGTTTCGATCTCGACGAAACCCTGTTCTTCCATAGCGGTACGGATTGCTGAGTTGACCTTGGCGCGGGTCCGCAAGTTCTTCTGCATGCGTTGCTTGCGAAGGTCGACGTAGCGGTGACGGAGCCGGATGGTCTCGTCGACGTCGGTGCGCTCGTCCATTGGAAACGGAGGCGGTTCGGCGATGTTAAGAATCTCGACCACACAATCGCGAATCTCGATCTCGCCCGTAGCGAGGTTTGGGTTCACGGTGCCCTCGAGGCGATCGGCGACGACGCCGGTGACCTTGGCGACATACTCGGAGCGCAAATCATGGTTTCCGTCGACAATGACTTGCACGACACCGCTGTGGTCGCGCAGGTCGATGAACGCCAAGTGCTGACTGTGTTCACGGCGGCTATCGACCCAACCACAAACGGTAATCGTGGAACCGACGTCGACGGCCCGGAGATCGCCACACATATGGGTTCGCATTGAGGTTTTAAGAATGTCGCTCACGAGAAGCGCCTTTCGAGATGACGTCCGTTCAAAGGAAGAACGAAAGAGGAAAAACTACTGAAAGTATCCGGCAATGCAGCAGCCGGAGAGGGCATTAAGCGGAAACAAGAATCAGCGGAGCTGGGTTTGGAGATACGCCATGAGTTCGGAGCGCTTTACAAGATGCTGGCCGGTGTCGCCGCGCAGGTCGCGCACCGTCACCGAATCGACGGCTAGCTCATCCTCGCCGATGATCAAGGCGACGGCGGCCTGAGAACGGTCAGAGACCTTCATTTGGGCCTTCATCGAACGGTTGTCCCAGGATCGATCGGCGCTAAAACCGGCCTCACGTAGCTCGTGGGTGAGTTGCAGCGCCACGTGGGCGCCGCTCACATCGACCACAAACACATCGGGTGAAATGTCGGGCGCTGGGAAGGTG
>CALGZB010000128.1 GCA_937934655.1 uncultured Acidimicrobiales bacterium
CACATCGCCGTCCAACGCTTCGACCTGGACCAAACACGAATGTGCGGTGGGGCCTTGGGCAAGCCGCGATGTTCCTTTGTCGAGGGTGAGCACGTTGGGGTTGCCTTGGCGGCACATACCGTCGTCCGGATCGAACCAAGCGCCGGTCGACATCTGCACGACTCCGGGTCGAATCTCGTCGCTCACGACCGCAATGGCCATGCAGCGACCCCGATCGTTGACGATCTCCACGGGTTGCCCGTCGGTCAAACTCCGACGGGCTGCGTCGGCTGGGTTCATCAAAAGTGGTTCGAGCCCATCGACCCGGGCCGACTGGCTGACCGGTCCGTGATCGAGCTGCGAGTGCAGTTTCATCTTGGGCTGATTCGAGATCAGATGCAGTGGAGCATCGGGACTCGAGCGTCCTAACCATTCGATTGGCTCGGTCCAAGCGGGGTGGCCGGGGCAGTCGTCGTAGTTGAAGCCGGCAACCGTGGCCGAGAAGATCTCGATCTTGCCGCTGGGCGTTGCGAGTGGATTGGCCGTGGGGTCGTTGCGGAAGTCTTCGAGCATGATGTTGTTCCGCTCGGGGGTAGGCAGGCGAAACCAGCTGTCGGCTTGAAACGTATCCCACTCGGGCATCTCGACATCGATGGCGGCGGCCCGGTCGCGTGACATGTCGTAGAGGTGCTTCTGCCATTCCGGGGCGGTCCGGTCTTCGGTGAACTGCGACTCCACACCCATCTCGGCGGCAATACCTCGAAAGATGTCGTGGTCGTTGCGGGCTTGGCCAACCGGGTCGATCGCCTGGTCCATGACCATCTGATACGGATCTTTGGGAGTGAGCGCGATGTCGCTTCGCTCGAGTGTGGTGGTGCACGGCAGCACGATGTCGGCGTGTTTGGCCAAGCTGTTCCAGCACCACTCGTTGGCAATGATCGTCTCGGGTTTCTCCCAGGCTTTGCGAAGCCGGTTGAGGTCTTGATGATGATGAAACGGGTTTCCGCCTGCCCACCACACGAGCTTGATGTCGGGATACCGGTAGCGGGTTCCGTCGTAGTCGAAGGGGCCGCCAGGGTTCTCGAGCATTTCGGTAACTCGGGCAACTGGGATGAAGTCGTCGACCGCGTTTGCGCCCTGTGGGAAGCCGACAAACGGCACGCTGTGGGCCTGGTTGCCGATGTAGTTCATCGCCGAGTAGCCGAACCCGATTCCGCCGCCGGGGAGGCCGATCTGTCCGATCATCGATGCCAGCGCAATCGCCGCCCAGAACGTTTGCTCGCCGTGGTCTTGGCGGCTCAGCGCCCAGGCGATGGAGATCATGGTGCGGCCTCCAGCCATTCGACGGGCCAGTTCGCGAATGGTCTCGGCAGGAAGCTCACAGATTTCGGCAGCCCAGTCGGCGTCCTTTGCTGTGCCATCGGCGTCGCCGTGAAGGTACGAAGCGAATTGGTCGAACCCCTCCGTGCAGCGCTGAAGAAACTCAAGGTCGTGAAGACCTTCGGCAAGCAGCGTGTGGGCGAGCGCCAGCATGAGTGCGGTGTCGGTGGACGGCCGTGGGGCCAGCCATTGAGCGTTCACATCTTCGAGCACGTCAGACCTGAGCGGCGAGATATTGACGAACTCGACGCCAGCGTTCTTGGCCCTTTCGAGGCCCGCTCGCTGCACATGGCTCCCAGTACCGCCTTGGCTAATTTGGCCGTTCTTGAGCGGCACGCCGCCAAACGCCACAACAAGATCGCTCGACTCGGCGATCGAATCCCACGACGTGGCGAAGATCAGGTGATCCCTGAACGTCCCGAGAACATGCGGAACAACCACCTCGGCGGCCGCGAAGCTGTAGGTGTTCTTGGATGAGGTGAACCCGCCGATGCAGTTAAGAAACCTCTTCAACTGGCTTTGGGCATGGTGAAAACGCCCGGCACTCGCCCAGCCATACGATCCGGCATAGATCGCGTTGTTGCCATGGTCCAGCCGCACGCGGGTGAGCTCGTCGGCCACCAAACGGTTCGCTACAGCCCAGCTGACCTCGACGAACGTGTCGGTTCCTCGCCGCTCCCCCGCTGCTCCGGGGCCGTCTTCGAGCCAACTTTTCCGAACCATCGGTGCCGTGATTCGGGTGGGTCCGTCGAGCACATCGACAAGGCCGTGCCCGATGGGCGACGGATCGGCATCTTCGGCGAAATCGGTAAGGCCGGTTACTCGGCCGCCGTCGACCTCGACTTCGTAGGTCCCCCAGTGGCTCGTGGTGAGGAGCGGACGATCCGGCGTGCGCACCGCTCTATCCCTTCGCTGCTTCGATGTAGGTGGCGAGCTCGCGTTCGATGTCGGGACCGGCAGGTTGGTACACCACTTCGGTAATGCCCGACGCCTCCATTTCAGCGAGGCGCGATCGGAGCTGGTCTGGGGTCCATGCCGCCCCGAACATCTCGATGATCTCGGGGGTGATGAAGGCTTTGTCGCGGTCGTTCACCGCCACAAGGTGTTGGTCGTGAATGGCCAGGTGTCGTTCGTCCTCGGCTAGATCGGCGTAGGCCGCAGCCCACGCTTCGCCACCCGGGAGTTTCTCGACGCCGAGTCCATTCTCGGCAAAGAAATGATAGGCAACAGCTGCGGTGTGTCCGGCCGCCTCAAAGACACGATGACTCGATGTGTCCTCGCCCTCGGCCAACACCGTTCCGCTTACCAACGATGCCTGCCAAGCCAGGGGCGAGTTGGGATTGCCCCCGGCGATGATAAGACCGTCGCCGACCTCTTGAGCGACCGCCTTGCCTTTAGGCCCGGCAGCGCCGATGACGAACGGAACATCGATTGGCCGCTCGGCAAGGAAGCCCGCCGGGTGAATCATCTGCATCTTGCCGCCTTCCCACTCGACCATGTTTCCCTGCAAGAGCTCTTTGACGCACGTAACCCACGACTGCACGTCAGCCCAGCGAAGCGGCTTCTGGCCCATAGAGAACCGTCCGGTGAATCCGGTACCAACCCCGACGTGCACGCGGTCGGCGCCGACCATCTCGACAAGTGTCCCGATGGCAGACGCGGTCGTCATCGGATGGCGCAGCGAAGGGATAAGCACACCCGGCCCGAGCCCGATACGAGAAGTGCGCTCGGCCGCCCTCGCCAACATCATCCAGACATCGGGGTAGAGGGCCGGCGAGTCATAGAGCCAGGCCCGTTTGTAGCCCAGCTCTTCCGCCAGTGCGATGTGGGCGGGTGTGTCCATCGACGTGGCGAATCCTGCGGAAACGGTGATGGTCATAACAATCCACTTCTTTCCTGTGCGCTCGAGTTCCTTGTGTGTGCTGGGAGCTTGTGAGAGGCTCGCACCCAAAGCAGTTTGCAACGACTTGGGGGAGATCGTGACAATTGCGTGGGGAATCATTGGGTTCTATGGAGCCATCGCTGTGTGGATGGCCACGTTGGTGATTGGTTTTCGGAGCCGCCGGTTCGGTCCGTTCCTGGCGGTGGGAATCGCCATCGCTCTGTTTCTCAACATCGGCTATTTCGTGAAGGGCCAGGCCAGCTCGATTGCGTACTTTGTCGGCATCTACGACGTCTTCGACAACATCGGGTTGGGCCGGACCGAGGGCGCCGAGGCGCTTGCCACATGTGTGGACAACACGTGTTCGGTGTGGGGCGATCGTTACGTGAACCATCCGTCTTGGGGCGTCGCGTTCTACGACCGTTTTGCGGCGGGCGGAGCGCTGAGAAACAACCTGCTCTACCTGCACATCGCCTTCAACACCGTCTCGTTTGTGCTGATGCACTTCCTCTTGTTTCGGCCTGGCTTCGGGGCAAACAAGCGCCGCCATCAGATGGTTGGCCGGGTCTCGTTTGGGTCCCTCACCGCCGGCACCATCGCCGCTGTATGGATGGCGTCGGAGCACGCATCGGTGAGCGAATACGGCGGCATCTGGTCGCAGCTCGGCTTCTATTCGATGTCGGCTTTTGTTTACGGCACCGCCGTGATGGGTATCGCCAAGGTGCGCTCCGGCGACCGGCAAGCCCATCGGGTCTGGATGCTTCGACACGCTGGCTCGATGTGGGGAGCCTTCTGGCTTTTCCGGGTAATGCTGGTCGTAACCGGTCCGCTCTTCCGCAACTTCGAATCGGTGTCGCTATTGCTATCGATCTGGCTTTCGGCTCCGCTCGGGATCGTTATCGCCGAAGTCGCCCGCAAACGCTTCCTCACCAACGATCGGAATGCCAAGGTCGTGAGCGAGAGCTCGTCGGTCTTCGCCTAGGTCGCTGCTGGCGGGGTGTTCTTTTTGCCCGCCCGATAACTCACGCCGGCAATGCCGACACAGAGCACCACGATGAGAAGCGCAAAGAAGGCGTAGAACCACGTGCTCCGCATGTCCTCATTTGCGACCGGCGCAACCGCAACAACCTGGTCTGATCCATCGGTTGGGTCGATGGCGTCACCGGGCGAGTTCTCCGAGAAGAACCCAGAGCCGCCCTCGCGCTCGCAGTCGTAGAGGCCTTCCATGTCAGACGCATCTCGAATTCGGGACACATCGGACCGTCCGGTTTCGATTTCGAACATCGGGTCGACCGTCATCTCATCGGGTGAGATATACGTGGCGAGACGGGTGAGATACGGGTGTACCTCGGCCTTCGACGCCAAGTAGGGGTGATCGAACCGGGCCGGATCGGTTGGCTGTGCGTATTCGGTAATGAACGCCTGACCGTCGAACGCGTCGGCCCGCTGCTGCATCAGGCGGGTGTAGTCGTTTCCGCCAAAGGTTGAGAACGTGATTTCGGCGGTTTCAATCTCCATGTGGGCGTAGTTAGCCGGCACCATCTGATCCTCGGCAAAGAACCAGGTGAAGATCGGCATGTTCGGAAGTGCAGCGACTGCGGTGAGGCGCAGCGGGATCATCGGCTCGGTTCCGGGGTAGGTGAGTTCGACCGGTGAGATCGACTCTGAGGTTTCGCCGTCGAGTAGACGCATGGCGATGAAGGCAAACTCTTCCTCGACGTACACGTCGATGAGTGGCTCCATCGGAGGGTCGACCCGGTAGTTGTTGTCGAGCAGCCAGTTGATGAGGTCGTCGGGGTCGGCGGATCCAATGATGTCGAATCCGAAGGGTCCGACTTCACCGCTAGCGAAGACTTCGACGCCATCTTCCATCGCTTCTTCGGATTCGATCGACATCTCGGCCATCGCCATCTCGGCGCACTCAGGCATTTGCGGAGCCCGGATCTGTACATCGGTGATGTCGTGGAGTTCGTCGAAGATCAGCTCGCCATCCTCGGGTACCGCTACGGCGTCGGCATCGATTGGCTCGGGGATGGGAAGGATCCACGAGAAGTCGGCAGCCGATCCTTGGTACTGGATCTCGACGAGCGTGGTGATGGTGTCGTCGTCGTTCATCGTATAGAGGATGCGCTCGCCGGTTTGGTCGACCGGGTCATTGGCACAGAAGAAGCCGCCGCAGGCCTCGGCTGGTGGCGCCGTGATCTGCATCACGACAGCGATCAGTAATCCGGCAGTAAGGGTAAGGAGTAGTCGAAGGACGCTCATGGGTTCCCCGCAGTGATTTGGTGTCTTCGGAATTCC
>CALGZB010000129.1 GCA_937934655.1 uncultured Acidimicrobiales bacterium
CAATCGAACCAGAAGGCGTAACGAGACACGATGTCAATACTTGAAGACTTTGCCCTCCACGGGAAACGAGCAGTTGTTACGGGCGGTGGAAAAGGAATCGGACGTGGTATTGCTTTGGGCCTTGCCGAGGCCGGCGCCGACGTGATGGTCAGCGCCCGGTCGTCGGACCAGATCGACGCCGTCGCAGCCGAGATTACGGCGCTCGGACGGCGAGGGTTCGCTCACACCGCCGATGTGACCGCCCCGGGTTCGCTCGAGGCGCTTGGCGAAGCAGCCGTGGCCGAGCTCGGGGGGATCGACCTTTGGGTGAACAATGCCGGCGGTCTTCCGGATGCGACCGCCAGGTATCTCACCCGAACACCCGAGGAGAACTGGGACAACCAGCTCAATCTCAATCTCAAGGCTGTCTGGCAGGGTTGTGTCGTGGCCGCGTCGCATCTCGGAGAAGGTGGCGTGATCATCAACATCTCTTCCAACAGCGCCAATGGGCCACAGGTAAAGAATGGCCCCTATGGGGCAGCGAAGTCGGCAGTGAACTCGCTCACGCGAACCCTGTCGGTCGAGCTCGCACCCAAGATCCGCGTCAACGCTGTGTCGCCCGGACCGGTGCTTACCGACAACTTTATTGAAAGCGTTGGCTACGAGGGCGAACGGGCCGCAGCGATCGACCAGCACATGGCGATTCCCTTGGGGCGCATCGGTAGCGATCGAGACATCGCTCACGCAGCGGTCTTCCTTGCATCACCGGCAGCTTCTTGGATCACTGGACAAATACTTCACGTCACCGGAGGAATGTGATGAACAACGCAGTACCGATTCCCGCACAGATCAGCGACATCTCCGTCGACTGGCTCAACACTCGGCTCGGCGACGACTTCGGAACGATCACCGAAGTCTCGGTGGCCGAGATCGGAGCCGGCGTCGGCATCTTGGGCGAAGTCGGTCGGGTGACCCTGACCTATGCCGAGGGTGAAACCGGACCAGCGACACTCATCGCCAAGTGTCAGTCGGTGTACCCCGACAACATCGTTCTCTGTCAGATGATGGGCTTTTACGTTCGCGAGGTCAGCTTCTACAACGAGCTGGCTTCGTCGCTCGATATCCGAACCCCGAAATGTCATGTCGCCGATATGGCCGAAGGGGGAGCACCCTTCATCCTTCTCGTCGAGGAGATCACCGATGCTCGAATGATCGACCAGATCGAGGGAGCCTCACGGGAAGACGCAATGAGCGTCGCCGAAACCGTGGCGGGGCTTCACGCTCGATTCTGGAACAACGATGCGCTGTTTGCCTTGGAGTGGCTTCCTCCGATGAACAACGACTTGTACAAAGGGGCGCAGGGACTCTTCGACGCCAACTGGGAAGGATTCGTTGAGAACTGGAGTGCACTGGTTGATCCCGATGTTCTCGCCTGTTGCGAAGCGCTCATCCCGAAGTACGCCGACATGCTCGACTGGGTTGTCGAGTCGAGCCCGGCGACGCTCGCCCACACCGACTGCCGCGCCGAGAACTACCTCTTCGGCGGATCAGCCGGTCCCGACGCCATCACGATGCTCGACTTCCAACTCGCGACCCGTCATGTCGGCACCTACGACATCGCCAACTTTCTGGGCATGTCGGTAACCATCGAGAACCGACGAGCATGGGAGAACGATGTTGTCAGGCACTACCACGACACCCTCGTTGCCCGTGGCGTGCCGGACTACGACTACGACCAATGCCACCGTGACTATCGCTATGCGCTGATGCACCAGGCGATGGCGCAGGTTGCTGTTGCGAACCTCGACCCCGGAAACGATCGCGGGCGCGAGCTGCTGAACGCCTTTGTGACCAGAGCCTTTACTGCAGCGGCAGACAATCAGTCCATCGATCTTTTGAGTGAGTTATGACCGCTTCCGTTTTTGCCCCCGACCTCTTGGCCGGAAAGAAGGCCCTTGTCACCGGAGGCGGATCAGGTCTCGGACGCGCAATCGCCACGGGCCTTGCCTCGGCCGGTGCCGATGTCGTCCTCGCCGCCCGTCGTGAGGAAATCCTCGCTCCAGCCGCCAACGAAATCGCCGAAGAAACCGGCGGATCCGTGACCTACGACCTTGTCGACATTCGCGACCTGGCCACGGTCGAAGCGCTAGCGGGGCGCCATAGCGACACCGACATCCTCGTGAACAACGCTGGTGGACAGTTTCCGCAGAAGGCTCGTGACTACAGCCCCAACGGGTGGCGGTCGGTTATCGATCTCAACCTCACCGGGACCTGGAACATGACTCAGGCATTCGGAAACACCATGTTGTCTGGCAATGGTGGAACGATCTGCCAGATCATCGCCATCGTGGGTCGCGGTCTTCCAGGCATTGCCCATAGCGGAGCAGCCCGAGCCGGAGTACTCGAACTCTCGCGTACCCTGGCTTTCGAGTGGGGCCCGAAGGTTCGAATCAACTGCGTCGCCCCCGGTGCATTCCATACCGACGGTTGGGAAGCCACCTACGACGAAGAGGTCGGCCAGGACATGTCCGGCGTTCCATTGCCCTACCCAGGCCGACCTTCCGATGTCGCAAACTCGGTGGTTTTTATGGTCTCGCCTGCATCGGCCTACATCACCGGCGAGGTGCTGTACGTCGACGGCGGACATGCCCTCCAAGGGCCGATCTCGGCGTTACCGCCAGACGGCTATCCCGAACGAAACGAAGCGCCGGTGCACCGCTAGTTGACGACAAGTTGCTGCCGACGGCAGTTCGGGGATGTCAACCATCCTCGAACTGCCGTGAACGCAGGTTGTTCGGGATCCGTTAGAAGGCGACTCGTTTGGTGTAGCCGCCATCGACCACTACGTTCTCGCCGGTTATCCATGACGCAGCGGGGCTGACCAGGAAGGCCACTGCGTTGGCGACCTCTTCCGGGGTGCCAAGACGGCCTGAGGGCTGCACAGCCAAGGCGCCATCGTACATTTCGGGAACGTGGGTCTTAATCTTGTCCCAGCCTCCACCTTCAACAAAGATCGGGCCGGGCGAAACCACGTTGGCCCGAATGTTTTTGCCGCCGAGCGACTGCGAGTAGCCGGCGATCAAGTTGATGAGACCAGCCTTAAGCACGTGGTAGCTACCCATGCCGTCGCCGAAGTGCTCAAGCGCTGCGGTGGTGGAGATGGCCATGATGGACGCGGATTCGGATGCTTCGAGGTGGGGCATTGCTGCGTCGACCATACGGACGAGGCCGAGGATGTCGACATCGAGGGTCTGCTGAAATGCCTCGGGTGTGGTCTTGCCGGCGCCGCCGCCGCTTGCGTTCGAGATGACGATATCGATCCCGCCCATAGCTTCGCCAGCTTCTGCGACCCAGGCTTCGAGAGCCGGGCCATCGGCAACGTCGACGACCGATCCGTGAACATCGCCCTGTGAGGCGAGTTCGGCGACTGCCTCATCGAGTCCTTCTTTGCCGCGTGCCGAGATGGCAACGGTGGCTCCTTCGGCCAGAAGCCGCTCGGTGATAGCCCGGCCGATGCCTCGGCTGCCGCCGGTCACAAGGGCTCGTTTTCCTGTAAGTCCTAGGTCCATGTTGCTGTGTTTCCAATCTCGTTAAGGGTGATGGTGGTACTGATGTTCGGAGTACTGATCTGGCTAGGAGAACAAATCCTGAGCGAGGCGAACCATGTTGACGTCACCGCTCACCAACATGGTGGTGATGACCGATTCCTTCCACATCTGGATCTCGTCTTTGATCTTGTCGACCGGTCCGACCAAAGCGATGGCTTCAACCATCTCGGTGGTGACCGCAGCGTGTGCCTCAGCCTTATTGCCTGCGAGGTACAGCTCCTGGATCTTGTCGCACTCGGCTTCGAAACCCATCCGGGCGAACACATCGAAGTGGAAGTTCTGCCCCTTGGCTCCCATGCCCCCAACGTAGAGAGCGATGAATGGGCGAACGAAGTCTGCGCAAGCCTCGACGTCGTCGCCCGGAACCATAATGACAGTGGCTGCAACCTCGAAATCGTCCGACGACCGGCCTGCGGCGTCAAAACCAATCTGTAGACGTTCGCGATACCAGGCATCGTCTTTCGGAGCGAAGAAGAGCGGCAGCCAACCGTCACAGATCTCCGCGGAAAGCGAGACGTTCTTCGGGCCCTCGGCAGCAAGGTAAATCGGAATGTCTTTGCGGAGCGGATGAACCGTTGACTTCAAAGGCTTACCCAAACCCGTTCCACCTTGCACCGGCATTTGGTAATGGCGGCCATCGAACTCGACCGGAGCTTCACGGGCGAAAATCTGTCGCATGATTTCGACGAATTCGCGAGTGCGCTCGAGTGGCCGTGGGTAGGGCTGGCCATACCAGCCTTCGACAACCTGGGGGCCGGAAGCGCCGAGTCCAAGGATAAAGCGACCATTCGAAAGGTGGTCCATGGAGATCGCCGCCATGGCGGTAGCCGCCGGGGTTCGGGCCGACATCTGGATGATTGAGGTCCCGAGCTGAACGTTCTCGGTGGAAGCTCCCCACCACGCCAGGGGAGTGAGTGCATCCGAGCCGTAGGCCTCAGCGGCCCAGATCGAGTGCCAGCCCAGCTTGTCGGCTTCGGCGATCGCCTCGGGAACTCCGGCCGGAGGACCAGCGCTCCAATACCCAGTGTTGTAACCCAGCTTCATCATGTTCTCGTTTCCTACTGCACGGATATGCAGTTGCTTGCTAACTCTACGGCGCCCTTTTGTGGGGCGGTTCTAGATCTGGCGGTCGTGGTCTTTCCAGTACACCTCGCGCAGCTTGCGCTTCTGGACCTTGCCGGTACCCGTGCGTGGAAGCTCGTCGACGAAATCGAATGATCTCGGACACTTGTAGCCGGCGAGGTTCTCTCGGCAGAACGCCGCCAAGGTGTGTTGCAGCGCTTCATCGGCGGCGATGCCGTCACCGGGTACAACTATGGCTTTTACTTCTTCGCCGAATTCTTCATTCGGGACGCCTATAACTGCGACGTCGCCGACGAGGTTGTGGCCGCCGAGGGCTAACTCGATTTCGGCGGGGTAGATGTTGACGCCGCCGGAGATGATCATGTCGATCTTCCGGTCGCTAAGCCACAGGTACCCTTCGTCGTCGAGATAACCAATATCGCCAGTGGTGAACACCCCAGGTTCTTTGTGCGCCTCAGCGGTTTTCTCCGGGGCATTGTGGTACTCGAAGTCCATGCCCATCTTGTTGCGGAAGTAGAGGGTTCCCGGCTCGTTCGGACCACAGGTCTTTCCGGCGTCATCGACAACGATGATCTCGACGTTGTCCATCGCCGGACCGATTGATCCGCCTTTGCGGACCCAATTCTCCGAGTCGATGGTGGTGATGATCGAGCCCTCGGTGCTTCCGTAGTACTCGGTGATCTTGGGGCCCCACCAGTCGATAAGCGATTGCTTGACCACGGGCGGGCAGGGAGCGGCACCATGGAGAACGAGCTCGATCGATGAGCCGTCGTAGTTGTTCTTGATCTCGTCGGGGAGGTCGACGAGCCGTTTCATCTGCGTGGGCACGAGATGGATGTTGGTGGCCTTGTACTTGTCGATAAGTTCGAGAACGTGGGCGCTGTCGTACTTGTGCTGCATGACGGTCGCTGAGCCCGCCATCATCGGCATGAACGAAAACGCCCACTGGGCCGAGTGATAGGCCGGGCCGCACAACAGCGTTATGCCCGGAACGGTCATCATGTCGGCGAAACCAGCACCGATCATGTGCCATACCTCAGGTGTGGTTTTGGCTGGCATTGACGAGAGCGACCCTCGGACGCCCTTCGGGTTGCCTGTCGTTCCCGAGGTGTAGAACATGGGGCCGCCGAAGCTTTGGTCCTCGGGTTCTTCGACCGAACCGGTGCCGATGAAGTCTTCGTAGCTCGTCAGGACATCGGTGCTGTCGGCGCCCGCGACCACGGCCAAATCGATGGCCGAGCAACGATCATCCGCAAGGGCCTTGGTTACCTCGTCGGCAAACCGGTGACCGACGATGACCGCCTTCGAGTCAGAGTCGTGGAGGATGTACGCGATCTCGGTAGCCACAAGGTGCCAGTTGATCGGGACACAGGTGACACCCATGTTGGCGGTGGCAATGGCGACTTCAAACCACTCGATACGGTTCCCACTCACGATGGAGATGGTGTCGCCGTCGCTGATTCCGGCGCCGCGAAGCGCGTGGATCAGCTGGTTGATGCGCTGGTCGAGTTCGGCCCACGTTCGTGAGCCGAAGTCATCGACCAACGCCATTTCGTCGCCGCGCTCGGATGCGAACCCTTGAGTAAGTACGGCCATGGCAGACCCCCCTGGTTTATTGTTTCGAAGTGCTTTTTCGCTACCCGATCTTAGGTTGCGTTGAACGGGTTAAGTTCGCTCTGGATCGGCAGCACATGAGCGAAGTCATTGACGCTTAGAACCGCTCGTGCATCGCCGCTTCCGCGGACGGTGCTGATGGAGGTGTGGTGTATCGCACACACTCGATCGTGGTCGGCGCCAAAGAGATGCGACAGGTACGTGTTGATCACGCCACCGTGGCAGGCGATGGCCACCCGTTGGCCGTGATGATTCGCGATGATGCCGTCAATAGTGTCGACGATCCGTTGTCGGAATGGCTCGACCGGTTCCGAGTGAATGTAGGCATCCCACTTGTTGGTGCGGTTGGCCTCTTGATAGATCGCCACGACGGCGTCCCGGCCAATGCTGTCGAGCAAACCCTTATCCTGCGGCACGTTGGCAAACAGATGGATTTCCTCGAGCTCGGGCGTGACGATCGCGTCGAAGTCGTAGTGGTTGGCAATCGCGATTCCGGTATTGAGTGCCCGCTGCAGCGGACTTGCATAGACCGCGTTGATCTCGGCTGTTGCCAGCCGCTCGCCGAGGGCGGCCGCTTGCGCGTTACCAAGATCTGAAAGCGGAGCGTCGACGCCATCGGCTACGACCATGTTCGCGACGTACTGCTGCTCGCCGTGGCGAACGAGCAGCACCTCGCACATTCCGTCGAGCGATGGCAGGAAGGGGTTGGTGAGATCTACCGATCGAGCCACTTCGTCTACTTGGCGAGAATAGTGACGCCGGAAATTCCCGGAGCACCATACACGTGGGTGTAGGCGGTCTTGGGATCATTCGGTACTTGGCGTTCGCCTGCGTCGCCGCGAAGCTGGAGCACGTTCTCGTACACCTGACGAAGTCCCGATGCGCCGATGGGCTCACCGTTGGCCAAGCAGCCACCGTCGGTGTTCACTGGGAACTTTCCGTCGATCTCGGTGTGGCCCATGGCGAGCATGTGTTCTTGCTCGCCATGTTCACAAAAGCCGTTCTCGGCCATATGCATGATCTCGGCACCGGATTCGGTGTCTTGGAGTTGGGCAAGATCCATGTCTTCTGGACCCATACCTGCCATCTCGAATGCTGCGGCTGACGCATCGACCGTTGGTCCGGCGTTGTGCTCAAGTGCGATGTGCGGGGCCATGACCTCGAACGAACCAAAGCGACGTGAGCGAACGACGGCAGCCTTGAGGAAGATCGGGGTGTCGGTGTACTTATGAGCTTGGTCGCCACGAGCGAGGATCAGCGCGACGCCACCTTCACCGGGGGAGCAGAACATGTACTGCGTGAGCGGGTAGCTCAGCATTGCGGATTCCTTGACCTCGTCCATGCTGAGAGGCTTACGGCGCCAGGCCATTTCGTTCTTCGAGCCGTTGCGGAACGCCTTCTCCGAAACGCGAGCGAGTGAGTCGTCGGTGATGCCGTACTCGTGCATGTAGCGGTTGATCTTCATGCCGAAGAATTGCGTGGTGAGAGCCATGCCCGACTCGCCGTACCAATCGCTGAGCCCCGAAGCTCGGGTGTTCACCCGGAAGGCGCCACGGTCGTGCTTGTCGAAGCCGACGGCCATTCCGATGTCGAACATGCCGGACTTGATGCTGTTATATGCCGAGAACAATGCCGACCCGCCGGTGGCACAGCCGTTGATGACATTGATGAACTGAAGCCCGGTGAGGCCCAGTTTGGAAACCATGGTGTCGGGGCTACCCGCTGAGGCGCTGCCGCCGAAAGCGAACTGGATGTCATCCCATTGGACGCCAGCATCGGCACACGCGGTGCGCACTGCGGCCACGCCCATGTCCATTCCGGACACGCCTTCGTGGCGGCCGAAGGGGTGCATTCCGATTCCAACAATTGCTACGTCGTCTGTGGTCATCGAGGTCTCCTAGTTGATTGGTGCGAAAGCGAAGGTCACGACTTCTTCGCCCTCATCGTTGGTGTACAGCGGCACGAGAGTGAGTTCCATCTCCATGCCGATTTTGATCTGTGCTGGGTCATTGACCGTGAGGCGGGTCTCGACCTTTACTTCGCCGGGCAGTTCGACATAGCCAACACCGAATGCCTCGAAAGTCTTCGGGTCGGCGTTGCCGGCGTAGGGAGGGGCCTTGGGCGGGTAGCCCTGAACCGTCCAGGTCCAGAGCGTTCCGGTTCGGCCCAACTCGATGGTTTCGGTGCTTTGGCCGCTGCACTTGGGGCAGCCGGACTGTGTGGGAAACATGACGTTCGCGCAGTCGGTGCACTTGCTCCCCAAGAGCCGAGGCTCGTCGGACGGCCAAGTGAACACGCCTTCGGAAACCGGTACTTGTTTGGTTGCTGAATCTGTGGACATGCCTGTCACTTCTACTCCGGCGGTCGGTGGATTTACCAAAGCTACAGGGGAAATTAACCGCGCGGTCAATTCTAAAGAACCGGGACACCTCCCGGGGATTCGTTTGGCGACCGATCTTGCGATCCGGCGGCAGGTGCGCCAATCTCATCCGGAACGCACAACACGTTGCGACCACCAAGCAGGAGAACGAGATGTCAGGAAGAATTGACGGTCGGGTAGCAGTGATCACCGGAGGGGCAAGCGGCATCGGCGAAGGCACTGCTCGGCGATTCGTGGCCGAGGGAGCCAAGGTGATCATCGCCGATATGCAGGTCGATGCTGGTCAGGCCCTGGCCGCCGAACTCGGTGACGCTGCCCGGTTCCACGAAACCAACGTGACCTCAGAAGACGACATTGCTGCTGCCGTCGACCTTGCAGTGGCCGAGTTCGGACAGCTCGACATCATGTTCAACAATGCCGGCATCGTCGGTGCCGTCGGGCCAATTTCTCAGACCCCCACCGATTCTTGGGACAACACGATTTCGATTCTGCTACGTGGCGTCTTCCTCGGCACGAAACACGCGGCGCGGGTAATGACGCCACGCAAGTCCGGATCGATCATCTCCACATCGAGCACCGCCGGAATACTCGGTGGGCTGGGCCCACACGCATACACCGCGGCAAAACATGGCGTAATCGGGCTCACGAAATCGGTGGCCAACGAACTCGCCCAGTACCAAATCCGGGTCAACGCGATTTCACCCGGGAACACCGTGACCACGATGACCGCTTCGGTCGCCTCGGCGCCCGGGGCCGATATCGACCTCGAGATGGCCGATAAGTACATCTCGAGCGGCTCACCACTTGGTTACGCCGGCTTTCCCGAGGACATCGCGAACGCAGCGCTGTACCTGGCCAGCGACGAGTCGCGTTATATGTCCGGCCATACGATGGTGGTCGATGCGGGCCAAACCGCGTCAGGCATGAAGCCCAACCGTTTCCACAACGGCGACAACATGGAGTTCCACGAAGCCGGACGTCGCACCTAAGAAACGGCGAACCTAGCCGTTCGGGTCGACGAGCACCTTGATCTGTTCACTGGTGCCGCTGCCGAGGTCCTCCAAAGCGGCGCCGAGACCTTCGAGGCTCGTAGTCGTCGAATGCATTGGGTCAACGCGAATCCGCCCGTCGGCCATCATCCCCATCGCCATATCGAACTCTTCGTGGGAGTACGCAAGGGCTGCCGACAAGTTGATCTCTTTCACGAGCCAAACATGGGGGCTGATCTCGGCGTTTGAGTCGGCCAAACCAATCAGACACATCGAGCCGCCGCGTCGGGCGAGGTCAACCGCCGACTGAATTGTCTGGGGCCGTCCGACGCACTCGTACACGATGTCCGCGCCAAGGCCGCTGGTGACTTCGGCAAGGATGTCGCCGACTTCTTCTGGGGTTGTTGAAATCGTGGCGCCCAGCTCGGTAGCCAACGCACGGCGGGCCTCGTTGGGCTCGACAACGATGACCTTGCCCGCTCCCGCGGCCTTTGCCCACTGGAGTGTGGTGAGACCGATAGGCCCAGCCCCTTGCACGACGGCGACATCTCCGAGGCGAATGCCAGATTTGCGGACGGCGTGGAGTGCAACCGTGACCGGCTCAACCTGTGCCGCTTGTTCGTCGGTGATGTCTGGATTGGTTTTCACCAGTCGTGATGCACCAACTGCGATCTGGGGTGCAAACCCTCCATGGATTGGAGCAAGTGGATCGCGGCCGGTTGCGACGGCGAGCACCGCCGAACAGGTGGCGGTCTGGCCGGCCCGGCATGGCCGGCACCTGCCGCACGGCGGTGGGACGGCAACGACGACGCGGTCGCCTTCGCTGAGACGTTTGACGTCTGATCCGATGGCCGACACGGTGCCCGACCACTCGTGGCCGCAGATCGCCGGGTTGTAGTCCTTGCCGGATTGAAACGCATGAATGTCGGTGCCACAGATGCCGCAAAATGCGATGTCGACGACGGCGCTTTCGGGTCCGGGAACGGGGGCGGCAAATTCCTGAATTTCAACGTTGCCCTGGCCGGTGATGAGTGCTGCGTGCATATTCGCCGAACCTACACCGAGAACTGCAGCGGCAGTTCAATCATCGGGAGCAGAAAAAGACTCGGCTCGTGAACTGGGCCTTCGAACGGCCGGGCGAGCTCGATGTTGGTCGTGCGTTCGAGCCAAGCTCCTACGCCGCTCACGAGTTCCTGCCTCGCCAAGGCGGCGCCAACGCAGAAGTGCGCTCCGAGACCGAAGGCCACGTGGTTGTTCGTGTCGTCGCGATCGAGCCTGAATTCGTTGGCATTGTCGAAGGCCTCATCGTCTCGGTTGGCTGCCCCGTACCGAACGAACACCATCGTGTCTTCGGGGATGAGCACCCCGCCTACTTCAACATCCTGAGTCGTTCGGCGGGCCAGGCCTTGAACCGGGCTTTCAAAGCGGAGCGACTCCTCAAGGAATGCGGGAAGTAGCGACATGTCATCGCGGACCTGCTGTTGAACCTCGGGGTACCGGGTGAGAAGCCACAGGCTGTGGTTGAGAGCGTTCGTGGTGGTTTCAAAGCCGCCGGTAATGAGCTGGTGCATGAGGTTCTGGAGCTCGTGCATCGAGAGCGGCTCGTCGTTTTCGCCGTGAGAGTTGACGAGGGCAGAGATGAGATCGTCGGTTGGCTCTTGGCGTCGCTTTTCGAATTCTGCGGCGAGATGATGCTGAGCTTCCAGCTCGGTCTCGGCAGCTTCGAGCATTTCCTCTTCGGACAGTGGGCGCATTGCGAGCGCGAGCATTGCATCTGCCCATCGCTTGAAGCGGCGGATCTCGGACCGGTCGAGACCCAACGACTCGGCGATGATGATGCCGGGTAGCGGCATCGCGAAATCGTCGACGAACTCGGTCTGGCCAACGGTTGCGCCGTCAGCAAGCTCGCGTTCGAAAACCGCGTCGATGAGTTGGCTCGTGACCTCATCGATGTGGCCAGTCATATCCCTCACGCGGCGAGGAGTGAACACCCGATTGAGTCGGCGTCGGTAGTCGGTGTGGATAGGCGGGTCGGTGCGCTGCAGGGTTTCGACGTGGCCCCAGCCGCGCTCTCGCATGATCTCCTCGTGGCGAAGAGCCTTCTCGACTTGAATGCCCTTCTTGGTTCCGCTGCCTCGGCCGCTGCTCGAGAACAGGTCGGGGTTCGTGAGCACGAAACGAACGTCTTCGTATTTGGTGACCATCACGCCGCCAACCTCAGGCACAGGAACGACAGGACAGGTCGCATGCGCCTCGGCGTAGAACTCCCAAGGGCTGTCTTGCACCAACGGGTCGAGCGGGCTGTGGTCAAACGGACAAACGACGTCGGCGAGTGGTGTTGGATTCATTGGTATTTCCCCCTGATTCGCGCGGTTTCTCTGACACTTGTCTTTTTCAACACGGATGTTGTGGTGATAGAACTAGCGCCAGTTGGTACATACTGACCGATCAATTACTTCATGCGCACAATTTCCTTTGGAATAGTTCTCCCGGAATAGTTCGCAGACGCCCGACTCATCCACACGTGGAGCCACCATGATCATCATCGCCGGACATATCGATTTCGCCGACCAAGCAGGACGCGATCTTGCCGTCGAGAAGTCTGCTCCTCTTCAGCAGGCCACCCGGGACGACGAGCCAGGCTGCGCTGCGTACTGCTTCGCCGCCGATCCCTGTGTCGCTAATCGCGTGCAGGTTTATGAACTTTGGGACGACGAAGCGTCACTCGCAGCTCACTTTGAGCACGCAAACTACTTTGGTATGCGCGAGATGCTCGGGGGAATGGGCATGACCGGGGCCGACAACAACAAGTTCCGCTGTGACCTTGCCGAGCCGGTCTATGACGACACCCACACCCCACGCGCCGACTTCTTCACTGCGTAGTGACCGCCTAACGCGTCAGGTCGGACTCGGGCTGAAGATTCCCGTGATGCCGCGCGGAACCCGGACGGCGGCAAACACGAGGACGAGTCCGCTTACCGCGAATTGATACTCGCTCGCCTCGCCGCTGAGTTGGTTGAGTCCGGTGGTGAGGACGCCTCCGGCCGCAAGGACTCCGGCGATCAACGCCCCGGTCGGCGATGTGATGCCAGCAAGATATGTGAGCGCAACGGCGACCAGTGAGGCGAAGACGAGGAACGAACCGACGCTCACGATCTGTCGTTGGTAGGCCAACAGAACCCCGCCGACCCCTGCCAGCGCGCTCGATACTGCTCCCGCGACGAGTTTGGCCTGGACGACGTTGACCCCGGCGGCCGCTGCCGCTCGTTCGTTGGAGCGCACCGAAAGCCACTGCCGGCCAATGATTCCACTACGGAGGTTCGAGACGAGGACCATCGAGATAGCCGCGACGACAATAACGATTACCCCAAAGGTCTTGCGCGGGAACGCATCGCCGATTGCCGCAATGCCTAAGTCAGCGCCGAAGAGACGGGGTGGCACGACGTTGGAGCCAGCGAGACCGCCGGTAAACCAACCGAGCTTGAATACCAACTCTTCGACGGCAACAGCGGCGGCAAGGGTAGCGATTGCCAGATTGAGTCCGCGGATTCGGATGGCCGGCAAGATGGCGAGTTGGCCGGCGGCAACGGCCACGAGAATGCCGATGAGGGGAGCGAGCGGAAAGGGAATGTTCAAGTCGTCGGTGAGGCGCACCGTCGCGAAGGCGGCCACGCCGGCGATCGCATAGATCGCCAACGAGATCTGTCCGACGTACCCGGTAAGTACCACCACCGAGAGCGCCGTGACCGTGGCGATGGCGGACACGATGATGCCACTCCGCCATTCCGACCCGACGACCATGGTCGCTCCAATAGCGATGGCTGCGGCAGCGATGGCTATCGCTGGGGTCGTTCTGCTGGGACCCACATGCGGCAACATGCTCGACAGCACTTCGTCTCGTCGGGTCATCACCCCGCCTCCAAACCACAGTGCCAACAAGACCACAAGAAACGGCACGCCTTGCTGAAGTCCAATGTTGGGGAGCCATTCCCAATCACGTTGCAGGTTCAGGAGCTCGGACTGTGCCATGCCGATGAGAAGTCCGGTGATGAGCGCACTGGGCAGCGAGCTGAGCTTGCCCGGAAGAGCGGCCGCGATGGCGGGAACAATCAGCAGGCTTGTGGTGGACGGGTCGAGTCGGATCACGGGAGCGGCCAGGATGATACAAAGCCCCGACAGCACCGAAGCGAGCATCCAGTTGGCCACGCCAATGAGATCAGGTGATATTCCTACGAGGAGCGCTCCTCGCTCGTTCTCGGCCACGGCACTGGTGGCAAGACCGAAGCGGGTCCACCGGTTGACGGCCATAAGAACGATGGTGATGGCGACGGCGATCGCTGCGAGGAGGTAACGGTCGGCAGGGACACGCAACTCGCCGAGGGTCACGAGGTGGTTGGGAAGCGGCCCTTCGATGACCATGGCTGCTGCGCCGGTGCTTCCGAAACGAAGACCAACGATGGCGATGAAGTACAGCAAAAGGCCGAGTGACGCGACGACGCGCGCAAGTGGGGGAGCGCTTCGGAGGAATCGGAAAACCAAGAGGTATGTTGCCGCACCGATGACGGCTGCTAGCGCAAGTGAGATGAATAGCGCGGTGAACACGGTGGGCCGGGCGACAAGCGCAACTCGTTCAGGGAGTCCAAGAATCGGCAAAACAAGATCGCCGGACGCACGGAGTTCGTAATACGCGAAGGCTACGTACATGCCCAGCGCTGCGTGGGCGAAGTTGACGACCTGGCTGGCCCGGTTGGCAATGACGACGCCAATTGCGAGCAACGCGATAACGGCACCGGACCCGAGGCCGAGAACGAGGAAGGTAAGGTGGTTCACCGGAGTAACAGATCTTGGGAACTAGTTGCTGAGTGCGGCCTGGAAGAGATCGTCGGTTTGGATCCAGTCGCTGACAGCGAAGGGAAGCGTGCCCGGCTCGATACTGAACAGCACCTGTTCGGGAGCACACAACGCTGGGAGTCCAGGGACCCGTTGACCGTCACAGGTGTAGGGGTGGCCCCAGAATGACGGCCGGTCGACTGCTGCGGAGGCGAGCTCGGTGATGGCCTCTGACGTGACTCCATCGGGGCCAAGCTCGAGGAGGATCGAGTACAGGTTCATGACGCTTCGAAACCCAACTGTTCCAGCGCCGCCGGCCGGATCAACCGCATATTTCTCTACGACACCTGCGTAGATGGTGCCTTCGGGGTCGTCGGGATCGAGTGGGCCTTCGGAGTTGAACACGACGCCGCTGATGTTGTCGCCGGCGGCCTCGACGATGGTGTCTGCCGCACAACTGCCGGTGAGATACAAGGTGGCCTCAAGGCCAAGTTGGGTTGCGCCTTCCATAATCGGAATGCAGGCCGTGTCGGCAGCTAAGACGATGAGAGCATCGGCGTCGACCTGAGCGGCTGACGTGAGAACCGGTAAGTAGTCGGCCCCGATGATCGGGAACGAAACCAGTTCAACACTCAGGCCGAGGGATTCGCCAACCGCTCCGGCGTAGTCGCGGGCGGCAACCTCGAAGGACTCGAATTCCCCGTAGGCAAGGACCACCGTTTCGGCGCCGTTCTCAGCGGCGTGGGCCATAAATGCCGCAGCTCCGCCAGCACCGCCGCCGGAGAGAAAGAAGTTAATCGGTGATTGTTGTTCGGCGAGGGTGGC
>CALGZB010000130.1 GCA_937934655.1 uncultured Acidimicrobiales bacterium
CAGGCGCTCGGTGGCCGGCGAAGCGGCGCACCGTGGGCTTTGACGGATCGGGAAGACTCGGCGGAGCGTCGGTGGTGGACGCCGACAATCGCTGCGTCAGAGCGGCGTGATCGACGGGCATGCCAGCGGCCATGAGTGCCGCGGCCACCTCGAAGAGTTGCTCGATGTTGTGGCCTCGGCGGTCGAGTTGGATAGCGACGAATTCGCGTCCTCGCAGAATTTCGGAGATGTAGTTCGTGCAGGCGCCGGCGGGTCCATGTTCGACGAAGACACGTACGCCATCGGCATAGGCGGCTTCGATGGTGGCCGGGAAGTCGACGGTGGTTTCGGCTTGGCGGGTAATCACTTCGGCGCACAGAGCGCTACTGACGTCGTAGGCCGCATTGATGCCGTTGGAATAGAACCGGACGCCGGGAACCGGCGTGACCTCTCGAGTGTGAACCTCGAGCCACTCCTTGCGGAAGGCATCCCCAACCTCGGGCACATGGCAGGCAAGGTTGTACTCGACTGGGCGACACCGTTGCGCCCCCAGCCGAGCGACGACGCGGCTACATGCCTCGGCGTCGCCCCCAATCACCACGTCGGCGGGCGTGCTGATGATCGCGAGGTGGACCCGGTCTTCATCCGAGATCGCAAGGCGAACATCGTCGACGGGCGCCAGGACGTTCCATATAGCCCACTGAGCCGAGGGTTCACCCCAGGAACGGGCAACCGCAGCGAACTCGACGCCCAGTTCTCGCAACATCATGCCGCTGGTTGCAATCTCGTCGCGCATAGCGGCGCGGTCGTTCCACACCCCAAAGGCGAACAGACTGTTGGATTCGCCCGAGGAGTAGCCAATGGCCGCGGTAGGGGTGAGTCCGAGGAGGTTGCGCGTGAGCTTCGCGTGCGCTGCGGTCAGTAAGGCGGTGCCCCAAAGGAAATCATCGGGGTCTGGTACGTGTGCTGGGTCATCGAACACCCAACCGGCGTTGTCACGAAGCGGAAAGGTCTCGCCAACGTCGTCGAGGAGTTCGGGCATGGCTCGAAGAAGCGTCGAGCCCATGTCGTGGTACGCCGCACCGGCAGCGGTGAAGACGAAAGCCAGCTCCCCATCGATTGGCTTCGGTTGGTAGTGCACGCCCTGACCGGGTGGGCCACCGGCTTCGATATGTCGGATCGCCCGAGCCCGCCGGTCGGCAAGCTGTGTGAGGTCACCGGCGACGATAACGACCCGGGCGCCCGAGGTTTGTTCTGAACCGTTCGGAGGAACGGGGCTCTCGAGGCCTCGGGACAGTTGCTCGACGAGCTCTGATGGTGTTGGAGCGCTGAAGAGGTGGAGCTGAGGTAGCTGGCCCTCGGGTAGCGCCAGGTCGATGGGGGCGTGGTGCCCAGTAGCTTCTGCGAGACGAACCGAACGGTTGGTGAGCCCTTCCATTGCCTCGACCTCGACCACCGCAGACCGAGGCCCGGTGGCGTGGCCCAAACCCGAGCCGGTCGCCGGGTTGGAAGGAAGCAGCGGAGCGGCTCCCAAACCAACACGGTGGTGGAGGAGTAACGCTGCGGCCGCAACGTGGACGAGTCCCGAGGCCGCGTGAGCATGACCGAAGAGATGGGTGAGGCTCTGGGATCGGCGGCTGACGCCCAGCAGGAGGTCGGCTTGTTCGGTCGGGTCGGTCGTGGTGCTTTGAGAGTCGTCATCGCAACTCTCGCCGGGCAGGACCGCATAGATACGGTCGCCGTCACGCTCGGCGTCTACGAGACGCTTCAACACCATGGCGACTGCCGCGTCTCCAGGACTCTGGCGGTCGGCATCAAGACAGGCGGCAGCGGCCTCCCGATGCGCAACGCCACACGAGAAGTCGACGGCGCCCACGACGGCGGCATCGATGTCGCCGACGCGAAGAGCGCGGGTGGCCACGTGTAATGCGTCGAGGCCGCTGTGCTCCTCGGAACTCACCGTGAAACTTGGGCCGGCCAGATCGAACTGGCTGTTGAGCCGGTTGGCGACGATATTGGGCATCGTTCCGAGAACCGCTGGCGCATCGAGAGCTGGCCCCACACCGGTTCTTGCTGCGGCGGTCCATTCGTCATCGGCCATCCAGGCAGCGGCTCGGGTGGGACTGCGCCACCGCATACCGAAACGTGCGGCTTCCGGGTCGGTGCCCATGCCCACGTACACGCCCGTTCGGTCGGCCGGAACCGGGCGGGCATCGCTCAGCGCTTCGTCGGCCACGGCAAGCATGGCCAACTGTTGTGGAAGGGCCTTGTCGAGGTCGTTTGGTGGGAACTTCTGGCGAGCAAGGTCGAGGACGACCTCGTCCATTCGCCCTTCGCCCGCATCGTTCAACGCCGAAGCGTTTCGAAGGAGAACGTCGACATAGCGGGCTCGGCCGGTGGCTGACGCGGCGCTGATACCGATACCGACCACGGCAACAGCGGTGTGTTTCGCTGTCGGCGCTGCATCTGATGCGGCGGGGCTAGAAGTGGCAGCGATAAGAGCTGCGGCTGCCGATGGCTCGGACACGATGAGGTGGGCGTTGTTTCCGCCGAAGCCGAATGCCGAAACGCCAGCCCGTCGAATCGGGGCAGCGGAGGAATCAAGGGTCCACGGCTCGGATTCGGTCAGCAGCCGAAACGGCGAGGAGGCGATTTCGGCCAGCGGGTCGTCGACCGGCCGGGTCGGAGGTCGAACCTCGTGTCGCATTGCCTCGGTCACCTTGATCAGCCCGGCGACACCGGCCGCCGTGATGAGGTGCCCGGTATTGGACTTGAGTGAGCCGATGGGAAGCCCATCGCAGTCGGCGTACACCTCGGCCGAAGATCGGATCTCGGTGGCGTCGCCGACGGACGTGCCGGTGGCGTGACACTCGAGGAGGGAAATGTCGGTGGGAGCAAGGCCGGCAACCTCGAGCGCAGAAGTCATGGCCCGGGCTTGGCCCTCGGCGGACGGGACAAGAAAGCCTCGACCGCGGCCATCGTTGGAGAGCCCGACCCCTTCGATGATGCCGTGTATACGGTCGCCATCGCGCACTGCATCATCGAGTCGACGAAGTGCAACAAAGCCGCAACCTTCGGCTGGGACGAGGCCATCGGCATCGGTGTGGAACGGGCGCGACCGGCCGGTTCGGCTCAGCGCCGTGAGCGCTGAGAAACCGAGATGGATGCAAAGGTCGTCGGCGCAGTTGACCGCCCCAGCCAACATGAGGTCGGCATTGCCATCGTGGAGTTGGTCGCAGGCGAGCTTGATGGCATAGAGGCTGCTGGCGCATGCCGCGTCGAGCGCAGTGGCGCCTTTCCCGAGACCCAACGAACGCTCGAGAAGCAGCGCTGGAAATCCTGAGTTAAACCGGTTTCGAGGATCGGTGGGAGCAAGGCCCGCCTCGGCGAGTTCCTGGTCACTCAGCGCTTCGCTGCCGTACCCGTCGACTTCGCGCAGCAAAGCCGCCTCGGTGAAGGCGGCCATTCCGGCTGAGGGGAATGAGAGGTTGCCGAAGATGGCTCCGACAGTGCTGTTTTTGAGAGCGCTATTGTCGAGAGTGCTGCTGCCTCCTACGTCTCGTCCGGCATCGCGTAGGGCCTCCCGGGCGGTATGGAGCGTCCACAGACACACCGGGTCGAGGGCTTTGAGTTCGGCAGCCTCCACGGCAAAACCCTCGGGCTCAAAGAGGTCGTCGAATCCGGTGACATAGCCGCCGCGGTCCGACCAGGTGCGATCGGTGCTGTCGGACGGGCCCTCGCACATGATGTCGTCGGGGTCGACGCCCCAACGGTCGGCAGGAACGTGCGAAATGAGGTCCCGGCCCTCAGCGACAGCCGTCCAGAGTTCCTCGGGCGATGACGCACCGGGAAGCAGACAGGCTCGGCCGACGATTGCGATGGGAGCAAACGACTTCACTGTGGAGGTGTTCCGAGGAGGCCGCCGCCAAGAACCAATTCGACCTCGCCGACCTGCGAGCTGGCGATCTCGTCAACAAGCGCTTTGGCACCTTCATCGAGACCGATGAGCGACACGCCCATCTCTTCGAAGTGTGCCTTCAGTGCAGGGGTGACCATTCCGCCGTCCCAGGGTCCCCAGCCAAGGGCCTTGACGACACAGGATGAACCGCGGCGAGCCCGCTCGGTCGAGGCAACCTTGTTGAGTACTTCGTTGGCAATCGCGTAGGCAGCTTGGCCTCGGTTGCCCGAATGGGCGGCTACCGAGGAGAACAGACAGAGAACCTTCAGCTGGTCGGCGGCCGTGGCGTCGAGGAGCACCTGCAATCCCTTGACCTTGGTGGTGAACACCTTGTGAAACGCTTCGTCGCTTTGCTCAGCAATGAGCTTGTCGGCCAACACACCAGCGCCGTGGACGACTCCGGTGATGGGGCCTTCCTGGGCTCGGATGCTCTCAAAAGCGGCGGCGACGGCTGGCTGATCGGTGATATCGACAGCGATATAGCGGGCCTTGCCGCCGACATTCGCAATCGAAGCAATGGTGGCTCGTACCTCGCGTGCGGCCAGGACGCCCTGTGCCCGCCAGGACAGTTCCTTCGGGTCGATCTTTTCCCCCGCTGCCAACGAATCGGACAAAAGGGCTTTCTTCACCTCGGCATCGGTTGTTGCCCCAGCGCAACTGGCCGGCTCGTCGGCGAGAACCGATCGGCCGAGCAGCACAAATGTGGCACCCGACGCTCCGGCCAACTCGATCATGGTGGTAGCGGTGACACCTCGGGCACCACCTGAGACAACGACGACATCCGATGGTCCGAGCGGCAAACGACCACCCGTTTGCACTGGAGCCTCGGCGGTGATGAGTACGCGGCGTGTTCCGTCGGCGGTCAACCCAACCTCGGGTTCGGCTCCGCCGGCGATGAGTTCGGTGGCGATAGCGTCGGCAACCGACCAGGCATCTTGTGTGCCGCGTTCGATGTCGATGGCGCGGATATCGCAGGCCGGCCATTCGAGTGAGGCTGTTCGGGTTAGACCGGTGAGGCCGGAACTCCACATCGTCACTGTGCTGGCTGAACCGTCGAGGCCAAAGTGCCCGCCGAGATCTGAGACGGTTACGAAGAGTTGGGTTTCGGATTCCGAGCAGGCGAGCGATCGCGCTGCTTCGAATGCCCGCCGGTTTACGTCAAGCGCCTGATCGGTGGTCTTGAAGTCGGCGAGACCGCCGAGGAAGATAACGCCAGCGAAGCCGGCAGCCTCGTGAACGTCGTTGACCAAGCTGGCGTCGACGCCGTCGGCCTGCAAAAGGTCGACGAGGGCCGGCGCTATTCCGGTGCCGTCGTCGGTGACAGCGACCCGTGCCGACAGAAGCGATCGGAGCGGAATGCCCGCTGCTTCAGCCGGCAGTGCCCGGGTGACGAAACGACTGAGGGTTGTGGCTGGTAACCCGGGAACCGGGTGGACCAGCCTTAGGCCAAAGGGGGCGTGCCACCGCCGCCGACCTGGCTCAGCATGTACTCGACGATTTGTCCCATCGTGACCAGCTCGGCCATGACCGCGGTGTCGAATTCGGGGAGCTCGGGCACTTCGTCTTGCATGGCGCTGAGAATCTCGACCCTTTTGATCGAGTCGATCCCCAAATCGCCTTCCAGCTCCATCTCCATGGACAGCATCTCGGCTGGGTAGCCGGTTCGGTCGGCAACGACCGACAGCAGCAGCTCGGTGAGTTCCTCGGAACCTAACGTGGCTCCACCAGCGGCGGGCTCGGCAACGGCGACGGCTGCAGGTGCTTGAGGAGCCACCGGAGCTGGTGCGGCTGCGACCACCGGGGCCGCCGGCGGTGCGGTAGCTGCGGGGATAACCATTGCCGGTGCCGGTGCCGGCGCCGGGGTCGGAGCAGCAGCGGGTGCTGGGGCAACAGGTGCCTGGGGCATCGGTGCCGCTGCGGTGAACACGATGGGCTGTACCGGAGCAGGGGCAGGCGCTGGCGCAAGCAGCGGAGCGAGTGGCGCTGCGCTGAGGCTGCCAATGGGACCAATGACGGGGCTGGTGGCGTTTCCGAGCACAGCGATGCTCTGCTGCATGACCTGAAGGAACGCAGTGTGCGCCTGAGCGGTCGACCTGAGGTACTCGGCGTGGGCCTCGGCCGTGGCGTGCATCACCGTCTGTTGCACGACCTGTTGCACGTCGCTCTGAGGTGGGGCTGGCTGGGGTGTCGTGTCCACTCCGTGGCCGTTGAGACTTGCTGCGCTGGAGTCCATTGGTTCTTTCCAATCATTCATTTCGTGAGGTTCAGTTTCGGGAAGGGCGGGCTTGGGTGGGGTAGGAGAGAGAAGGTTGGGTTCTGGGGTATCGGGAGCAGGTGGGGTTGCCGAGTTGGGGCCCACCAACTCGTTCAGATCTTGTGGGGGATACGGAGCGTCGTAGTTGGCACCGTTGATGCCAATGGCGAGCTTCGGGAGCACGGTCGTCGATGGGTCGGTGGGAGTTGCGTACCCGGCCCATAACGCTTCGAAGTTCATCGGCACACCCTGCGCTACGAGCTGGGCCAAACCGCCAAAGAACGACCCAAGGCCCGTATCGCGTTTGGAGTCCAGAGACACGGCAACGTGTTCGTTGTCGCCAAGGATCCGGCCGACGAGACCAGTGAGCGTCGATCCGGGGCCAACCTCCACAAAGGTACGGGCGCCGCTTGCGTACATCGCCTCGATCATCTCGACGAAGCGCACCGGTTCGGCCATCTGCTGCCCCAATTGGGTTCGCATTTCTTGGTGACCGTTGGGGTAATGCTGCGCAGTCTGGTTGGCGTAGACCGGCATCTTTGGCGGGGCGAAGTCGAAGGATTCGAGGAACTTGGTGAAGGCGCCGCTGGCTCCACTGACGATCGGCGAATGGAAAGCCGTGGCAACGGGCAGCCTCTTGAAGGTGAGCTTCGCCTCTTGCAGGGATGCTTCGACCGACTCGATCGCGGCGGTGGCCCCTGACAGGACCACTTGGGTGTGGTGGTTGTGATTCGCCACCACAACGTCAGCGCTAGAGGCTTCTACCAATGCCCGCACGTCGCTGATGTTCGCAGCGACGGCAGTCATCGAGCCTGGTGCCTTCGCGGCCTCGGCCATGAGCTCGCCTCGGCGTCGGGCTATGAGCAACATGTCGACGTCGCTCAGGGTTCCTGCCGCGTGCAGGGCCGTGATTTCGCCGAAGCTGTGGCCACCGACGTGGTCAGGCTCAAGCCCCATCGCCTTCAGGAGCCGAAGTTGGGCAAGGCTTGTGGCCGCAATGGCTGGTTGCGCCCATTCAGTGGCGGTGAGTCGAGCCTCTTGATCGCTTTTGCCTTCTTCGTCGAAGCAGGGAACAGGGAACACCACATCGTGCAGTTGGCCGCCATCCCAGCCCATGTCGGCGGCCATATCCCACGGTGCGATGGCCTCATCGAATTGGGTAGCGAGCGCCGCACCCATAGAGAGGTATTGGCTTCCCTGACCCGGGAAGACAAAGGCGATCTTTCCAGAGTTGGCTTCTACGCCGTAGTGCACCTTGGTCGGGGTGCTGAACGGGGTGCCGGGCTCGTTGCTGATTCTCTTCGCAGCGTCGCGCAACTTCGCGTGAAGGTCGTCGCTATCGCTGGCAACAATCGCGAGGCGGGCGGGGGAGTCAGCGGAGTACGCCGCTTGTGTCGAAGACGCCAGCCATTCGAGGTAACCCGGAGGGCAAGAAGACTCGGCAGCGCACACGTCGGCGTGGCGCAGCGCCTGCTCGGCAATATCGAAGCCATCGGCACCGCACAGGATGACGAGTTCGGTATCGGCGGTCCGTAGCCGTGGAGCTCGGATGCCGTCGCCCTTGTACTCGCTCATCGCGACATGGAAGTTGGAGCCGCCGAACCCAAAGGAACTCACCGAACCTCGCCGCTCATGGTCGCGGCCTCGGACCCAAGGTCGGGTTTGGGTATTGAGATGGAAGGGTGATTTCTCGAGATCGAGCTTTGGGTTTGGCTGATCGATTTTGGCGGTTTGTGGAAGCACCTTGTGATGTAGCGCCATGATGACCTTGACCAGCCCGGCCGCTCCAGCCGCCGCCTTGGTGTGGCCGATCTGGCTCTTTACCGAACCAAGCGCACACCATTGCCGATCCTCGCGGCCCGATGCATTGAAGGCGAGCTCGAGACCGCCAAACTCGGCCGCGTCGCCGGCCACGGTGCCGGTGCCGTGTGCTTCAACCAGCTCAACCGAATCGGGCTCGTAGTCGGTCTTGGCGTAGGTGTTGGAAAGCGCTCGTGCTTGGCCAGCCGAAACCGGCGCGTACACGCTCTTCGAGCGTCCGTCCGAGCTTGCGCCAACCGAGTTGATCACGCAGTAGATGTGGTTGCCGTCGCGTTCGGCATCGTCGAGTCGTTTCAGTGCAACCATGCCGAGGCCTTCGCCCAGCATGGTGCCGTCGGCCTTGTCGGAGAACGGGCGAATGTCTTCTGATTGCGACAGCGCCGGAGTCTTCGAGAAACACATGTACATGAAGATGTCGTTCATGGTGTCGACGCCACCGGCGATCACGAGGTCGCTATCGCCCAGGTACAGCTCATTGACGCCCATCGAGAGCGCCGAGAACGACGAAGCACAGGCAGCGTCGGTAACGCAGTTGGTTCCACCGAGGTCGAGCCGGTTGGCGATTCGGCCGGCGATCACATTGCCGAGCAGTCCGGGGAAGGT
>CALGZB010000131.1 GCA_937934655.1 uncultured Acidimicrobiales bacterium
ATCGGGGGCGCTGCACCTCAACGTCTGGCTCGACCCATCGAAGATCGGTCTTGGTATCAACACCACCTTCCTTTTTAAGGTCGAAGCGGGCCGGCTCGAACATGTGGTTGAGGCGATGACAAAGATCGGCTCGGTCGGCTATGTCGCAGTGATTGCTGGTGATCACGACCTTATGGCTGATGTCTTCTGCCGCGACGTTTCGCATCTTAATGTGGTCATGCGCGACGAGATCCGGTCGATCGAAGGGATCGCCTCCATCACGTCGTACCTGGTTACTGAGGTGCGCTATGACTCCAATTCGAACCTGGTCGATCTGCTCGACGAACCAGATGTCGGCGACTGACGAGAAGCCACCGACTGCAAGGCGTATTGCGCAAAAGTAAGAACGCGGGGTCAGACCCCGCGTTCTTACTTTTGAAGCTCGGCCCGTAGCTCGTCGGCGGACAATCCGACCGACTCGAGGATCTGGGTGAACGACTCCCAGTGGGCGGGAACGATCTGTACCGGCTCGGCTGCTTCCATCGCTCGCCATCCGCGTTCGCCGGGCAGGTAGATCTCTTCCACACCGGGCCGCTTCTTTGCGCCTTTCACGGCTTCGACGACTCGGTCGGATTTTGCGCCGACTTCTTCTGCCGGCATCCAGTGCGATGGGTCGATGACGATGACGCAGGCGCCGCCGGTGAGTGGCTCATCGCGGGGTTCGAGCCAGTACGAAGGTGGGCCGGGGGTTTCGTGTGACATCCGAGCACCGGGGTTAATGATTCCCGACAACATTTCAGTAAAGAGGTTGAGGGCATACATGCGTGGCGTGCCGAACACGGTGGGAGCGGTGCAGTCGGAGATTCGGCCGTAGTCCTCCATATGTTTGAAGTAGGGCGCCGGATCGTCGGTGAGTTCGCCGGTATTAGGGTCGACCAAGAACTCGCCCTTTAGTTTCTTGCCCTGGAAGTACGCCTCGCTGAGGTCGCCGTCGTGCACTTCGACCGCCTGGATGTCGGACACGATCGGTGGGTGTTCGCCGCCTGGCGTAGCTGCGGCGAAGGGAGCGCCAGACAGCACGTTCTCCATGCCGCCCCATGGGGAGACGAGTGGAAGGCTGCCGTTGGTGGCCATTGCCATCATGCCTTCACGTGCCGCCATGCGTACGTAGGTTCCGAAGGCGCCGGCGTCGTTGAAGTTGCGTACAAAACCGATGGCCATCGCATGGGTTCGAGCCTTCTCGATCGAAGCTTCCATCGCCATAGTGACCGCCCACTGACCTGACGACCGGTTGGCCTCGATGACGGTCCAGGTGGGGCCTTCGTCGGCGATCTCGGGGGTGGCGGCAACATCCATCGTTCCGGTGCGGGCCAGCAGGACGGGGATCTCGAACACGCCTAAGCCTTGGGTGAGCTTGCCGTTGCGGTCGCCGTCGGAAACGCAGCGAGCCAACACCTCGGCATGGTCGTCGGAGAATCCGAGTTCGCCGAGAACGCGTCGGTAGCAGTGCTCGAGGAAGTCGGCGTCTTCGGTGATCGTCTCGACATCGGCGGCGTCGCCCATGTTGTTCTCCTGTTGGGTCGATGGAGGTGAGTGAGCCTATTCTGGGGAAATCCCCACAATAGGATCCATACTAGACACCATGCCGAAAGTCTCAGCAAACGAACGTGCCGCAACCCGGACGCGGCTTCTCGAAGCAGGGAAAGCCGAGTTCGCCGAGCGTGGGCTGGCTGGCGCCCGCTTCGACGAGATCGCTGTTGCTGCTGGTCATGCCAAGGGCACGATCTACAACTACTTCGACTCCAAGGAAGAGCTGTTCTTCACCATCGTGGGGGAGTGGTGCGCCCTGCTGGTCGACGCCATCGACGCTGAGCCTCAGGGTTCGGCCCGGCAACGGCTGCGTCGAGTCGCCGAGCTCGATGTCGAGATCGCCCGCAAGGATCCAGATCTGGCGCTCGTCGTCGTGCAGCAGATGCCGACGCTGGTGGTGAGCCATGCATCGGCGGTGAACGCCGCGCTCGAACCCGGACTCGCCCGTCTTGCGGCGATCGTCCGTGCCGGCCTCGAGGCCGGTGAATTCAGGAGCGCTCAGAGTGCCGACACCATCGTGCGGCTCTTTCTCTCAACGCTCAGTTCCTTCGAGCTCGAAGCCTTGCTGCCCGACACCGAGTTCGCACTCGATGATGTGGTTGGCCTTCTCGACCGGCACTTTCTTGAAGGGTTCTGCGAGCGGGCCCCAATCCCAGTCGCTTCCACGGAGGACATCTCATGACCGCACCCGAACTCACCCGGCTTCCGGCCGACTGCACGACCGACGACATCGTCGAGATCAATGAGCGTGATGGTGGGGTGATCGTCGACGGTTGGTTGAGTACCGACCTTCTTGAGCGGTTCAACGCCGAACTGCAACCGTGGCTCGATGCGCACCCTGGCACGAACTCAGGGTCTGAGGCATCCGACGCCTTTCTCGGTCACAAGACCCGTCGAATTCAAGGCCTCTGTGCGAAAACTCCGAGCTTTGTTGAGATCCTGCTCGATGAACGTCTACTTGGTTTTGCCGAAGCCGTGGTCGGGCCGATCAGTCCCACGATCATCCTCAACGACGGCGAAGTGATCGACATCGGTCCGGGGGAGGAGGCCCAGTTTCTTCACCGAGACGACGATGCGTGGAACTTCGCAAACCCCGATCATCCGATGATCGTCAACACCATCGCTGCGCTGCTGGACGTGACCCCGGAGATGGGTGGGACGCTCGTCGTCCCCGGCAGCCACCGGTGGGATGCCGATCGAGTGCCGACCGAGGCCGAGACCACTGCCTGCAACCTGCCGGCGGGATCAACGCTCTTCTTTCGAGGCGACACGCTCCACGCCGGCGGCGCCAACACCACCACCGACAAACGCCGCCGTGCGTTATCGACCGGCTTCTGTGCTGGGTGGTTGCGTCCGGTCGAGAATAGCTACACGAACATTCCGCTCGACGTCGCCAGGGGCCTTCCTCGTCGAGCACAAGAACTGCTCGGCTACGCCCTCTATGACGCCTCCGAAGCGGGTGGCGGTTACCTCGGCTACCACGAGATGGGCGACCCCATGACCCTTTTCAACTAGCAACGCTCGATCAAAAAGTAAGAACGCCCCGGGATGTTTGACGAAGTCAAACTCCATAAGTGAGCGAAGCGAGCGACTCTGACCCCCGCGTTCTTACTTTCAGTCAATGTCACACCTTCTGCGTAGGTTTCCGTTGTGGCGAGAATTCCTAGGCAACGCAGTTCGATCGAGTGGTATCACGTGATGAATCGTGGGGCTCGGAGGTACCCAACGTTCATCGGTGACAACGACCGGCGGAGCTTTCTTCGGCTTGTTGGCGATGTCGCTGAACGGTTTGGTGTCGAGTTTCACGCCTACTGCTTGATGGGCAATCACTACCACCTTCTGCTTCATACGCCTGATGAGAACCTGTCGGAGGCGATGCAATACCTCGGCTCGGTGTACACGCAACGGTTCAATCGGGTGCACGGTTTCGATGGTCCGCTGTTCCGGGGACGATTCCGTTCCAAAGTCATTGAGGACGATAATTACCTGATCGCGGTGGCTCGGTACATCGAGCGCAATCCACTGGCATTCACCGATCAGCTCGACGCCTATCCGTGGTCGAGCTTTCGGTCCTATCTCGGTTTCGATCAAGCACCTGCTTGGCTTACGACCTCAGTGGTGCTCTCACTGTTCAACAACCGTGCCGATCGGTATGCACGATGTGTCTTCGACGACAACGCTGTGGTCTCCGACGAGCAATTAGCGAAGGATCTCGAAGCCAGCGTGGTTTCGCAGCTCGTTTCCCACGCGGCCATCGAGGCGGCGGTGCTTGCCGAGAGCAGCGCACATCGAAGTCAGCTGACCGTCGGAGGACAGGGCTCCGGAAATGAACAACGATTGCTTCTCGTCTACCTGTGCTCTGAGTTCACGGGTAGCTCAGCCTCCGACCTTGCTGCCATGTATGGATTCTCAGGCCCGGGGTCGGTTCGATCCGCCTTGCATCGTGCCCGGGCACGAATTGACAACGACCAAGGATTTGCCGCACGTGTGTTAGACGCCGTTCATCTGGTCCTCGACGGGTCGGCCGGCGCTGGAGAACAATCCGTAGCCTAAAAGTAAGAACGCGGGGTCTGACCCCGCGTTCTTACTTTTCGGTGAGGACTTGGGGTTCTCTGCCGCTTGGGTTCGCTGGGGTGGTGCCTCGTAGTCGGGTCCAGGCGACGCCGACCATCACGATGGTGGTGAGGCCTACGACGATCCAGGTGACTTCTTCGCTGGTGTTGTCGTACAGCAGCGCTGCCGGGATGGCTGCGATGCCGGCACCGCCGACCTCTACCGCTCCCATCAATCCGAGGGCGCCCGCTTGGCGCTCTTCGATGACCGACCGCGAAACGGCGACCTGTGCTGCGATGAAGCCGAAGCCGTCGGCGACGCCGATGAGAGTCATTACCGCGATGGGCAAAACAATGCCCGGGAGAAAGCCGTAGAACATTGCGGTCACGGCGACTGCCA
>CALGZB010000132.1 GCA_937934655.1 uncultured Acidimicrobiales bacterium
TCTTTATTGGTCGGACCCGTTCGGCATGTTCGATGGCCAACGCCTACGGGGAAACCGTGCTGATTTCCGAGTCTTCTCCATAGACTCTGAAAAGTGGCGGGGGTCACGACGGCATCAGGTCGTCGGGGCCATACGAAAAACGTGCGAGAAGAAGAGGGAGTCGGGCATGAGCAATGCAACGAAAATCATTGGCGCGCCCGAGCAGCGCGCAGCAGGACCAACGGGGGGTGCCGAAATGCCAGAGCTTCAGCATCGGGCATTCGAGCAGCGCTATGGGCAATCGAGCGACGATGACTGGTCGTGGTACGGCGACCCTGACCCCGCAACCCGTCTTCAAACCGATCGACTGCTGGACCGCGGTGTCGATCGCCTCCTCGAACTCACCGACTCGACACCTGCGGACTGGAGCGTGCTCGTGGTCTGCGGAGGTGTTGGCGGGGAAGCCACGTATCTTCGCAACCGGGGGTTTACCCGGATCACCAACTCCGACTTTAGCTCGGAGGCCGTCGAGATCGCCCGACGCCGCGAACCGTCTATCGAATCGATCGTGCTCAACGCCGAAGCACTCGATGTTGGCGACGGGTGCTACGACCTTGTCCTGGTTCGGGCCGGCCTGCATCACCTTCCGAGACCGGTCCTTGGGTTGAACGAGATGGTCCGTGCCGCTGGCAAAGCCGTACTCGCTATCGAACCCAATGAGGGGCTGGTGGCCAAACTGCTCGGTCAAGAGTTCGAAGTCGAAGAAGGCGAAACGAACTACGTTTTCCGGTGGACCGCCGAGTTGCTGGAACAGGTTGTGAAGAGCCAAATCCTCGAAGCGCCCGTGCACATCGAGAACCTCAGGACTATGCACCACCACATGGTGTGGCCGATCGCCGAGAAACTCTGCCGGGGCAACCCTCGACTCATGCATGCGTTTATCGAGAACGTGTACAAGGTCGCCAGTCGGTTCGACCGAATCGGCAATCAGTTTGTTGGTCTTGTGGTCAAAGACCCCGCCGAGCCGCATCACAGAATCGGCAGGGTCGAGACTCCGGCTCGACGAGAGATGCCGGCGGCTTAGGCTTCCAATCGTTCTACACCTGGGTGGTCGATGGCCCCGCCGGTGAGTTCTTGAACATCGCGTCACTGTCGAACCCAATCCGGGTGTCCGGGTCGATGCGGATCACGACACGTCCGGGAGTGGAAAGGTGTGCGGCGAAAGCTGCTTGCGCAGCTGGGTCCCCGGGCCGGACTTTGGCAGCGAGTGCCGGGTAGAACCAGGCTGCGGTCGCCTCGTCCTCAGTGACCTTCGCGGTTCCCTTGTACGTCACCGCTTGGCTAATCCCGATGTCGGTGCCTCGGCTGCTAATGGCGAGAGCGACCCGGGGGCGCGCCTCAACGGCCGGTACCCGTTTACGCCGTCGAGTACAGGTCACCCAAAAGGCGCCCTCGGTGAACACGAAGTTCATGATCACACCAACCGGTTCGTGAGCCTTGGTGGTCCACATGAACGTGCACTCGGTCTGCTTGTCGAGTAGCTCCTGCTCGCGATCGTCGGAGAGGACGAATACCGAGACGTCGTCGTAACTGTCGGTGTAGTCCGAGCTCATGAGGTCGGAGCCGACCCGCCCCAGCCGTCCCAGTGAAGCGAATCTTCAAGTGGGTTGCGGCTGCCCTTCTTGAACTCTGTTCCCTTGGTATAGGCGATGGGGATAAGCGCGATCTGAATCATCTCCTCGTGCGGGATGCCCAAGATCTCGGCAGCCTGCTCCTCGAACATCGTGTGCAGCGTGGTCCATGAGGTGCCAAGGCCCCGCTCGCGTGCGGCCAGCATGAAACTCCAGCTCGCTTGCACGATCGATCCAACGGTGGCCGACGCCGTTGCCCAGTCTGGATTCTCCGGCGTGCGGCCGGGCATCACCGGGATAAGGAAGGCCGGCGCCTTCTCCATGTTGTCGGCCAGGTACTGCGCTGAGGAAGCGGAGCGGTCATAGGACGCTTGGACCTCGGCATCGTCGCCTTCGTAAATGTTGCCAATGGCAAAGGGGAGATCGACATAGATGGCCCAGGCCTGGCGGTAGAGGTCGGCGAGTGCGAGGCGTTTGGCCGGGTCGGTAATAACCATCCACTGCCAGCCCTGCGAGTTCGATCCGCTCGGTGCCTGCAGCGCAAGCTCGAGGCAGTCCTTGATGACCTGGGGTTCGATGGGCCGGTCGAAGTCCATTCGTTTGCGCACTGCGCGAGTTGTGCTGAGAACATCGTCTACCGAAAGACCGAGCTGCATAGTTTCCCCTTCGAGGACGGCGAGGTCGCCGACCTGGATTGTGTCAAGTGAATGAGTTTTGCCTGATCTGTGCAACATACCGGCTGGTTAGTTAATGGGGCGAGTCTGCGGCGGGCGGACTAACTTCGACGCCCATGGGATCACGTCTTGAAGGAAAAGTTGCTCTTGTCATCGGCGGAGCAAGCGGATTTGGGTTGGCCACGTCGCAGCTCTTTGCTGCCGAGGGCGCACACGTGGTGGTTGCCGGCCGTCGCGAAGACTTGGCGAAAGAGGTGGGGGAGTCCTTGGGTGGAAGCGGCGTTGCGTGTGACATCACAAACTTCGATCAGCTCAACACCGTGACGGACCAGATCATGGCCGATCACGGAAAGATCGACGTTGGCGTGAACTACGCCGGTTACGAACAGAGCATGAGTATCCGCGAGATTACCCCGGATGTCCTCGAGCCAATGGTGGAGGTCCAGTTCAACGGTGCCGTGTATTTTATCCGAGCGATGGGTAACGCCATGGCTGCCGGCGACGGCGGCTCGATCATCTCGACGTCGTCGCTTACTGCGCAGAACCCGTCGAGCGGTCACGTTGCCTATGCCGGAGCGAAGAAGGGGCTTGAGTACGTCACTCAGATCGCTGCCGTCGAGTACGGCGTCGACAATGTGCGGGTCAATGCCATCGCCGCTCACCTCATCGAGACGCCGATGACCGCAAAGATCTTCGAACGGAAGCTGCTTATTGAAGCGGTGAAGAACCAGACGCCGATGGGGCGAATGGGACATGTCGACGACATCGCCAACTGTGCCTTGTTCCTCGCCAGCGATGAGTCGGGCTACATCTCTGGTGAGGTCATCCGAGTAGACGGAGCGGCGCATACCCAAAAACTGCCAGCAGCGCTCGACTACGAACTTCTCGCCAAGGCCAGGCCCGACCTTCTCTCCTAGAACGCTCTCCCGATCTGCTTTTGATTGTCAATGGTTCAGATTGGGATTAATTGACCGTCCGGTTAGTTTCTGGGGATGCCGAAGTTTTCGACTGACCTTGCCCTAGCCGACTCATCAGCGGTCGCTATCCGAGACCCGCAGCGGGCGTACACCTGGGCGGAGGTCGACTCGGTTCTTAACCGCTGTGCCAATCAGCTCTTGTCCACCGACCTCGGCCCCGATGCTCGTATCGCGGTGTTCGCCGAGAACGCGAATGAGACTGCTCTTGCCCACCTTGGCGGACTCATCGGTGGGGCCTCGACCGTGCCGGTCAACTTTCATCTCACGGCGTCCGAGGCTGCGTATATTCTCGCTGACTCCGAGGCCAAGATTGTGTTCGCCGGTCCGGAGACCGTCGAACGAGCGATCGAAGCAGCGGCCACCGCTGGGATCGAACAGGTCGTGGTGTGGGGGAGCGATGTTCCGGCTGGCGCAACCGCCTGGGCCGATTGGCTTGCCCAAGGTGACGATGTCGACCCGCCCGAGACCACCGCACCTCGACCAAACCTTCTCTATACCTCAGGCACCACCGGCTTTCCGAAGGGAACCGAACTCCCGCCCACGATGTTCGCTGGCGGCGACACCATTGCTGAACATCTCGAGAACATGCGAGCCACAAACCGTTTCGCGAAGTTCGGTACGCATCTGGTAGTCGGTCCGATGTATCACACCGGACCCCTCGGTGGCATGCGGTTGCTCGTCGCTGGGATCCCGTCGGTGGTGCTCGCGAAATTCGATGCCGAAGCCACGCTGAAGACCATCCACGATCACCAGACCGAGTCGGCGGTCATGGTCCCGACCCACTTTGTTCGGCTGCTTGCCCTGCCACAAGAGGTGCGTGACCGCTACGACGTGTCGTCGATGAAACTCGTGGCCCACACCGGCGCCAAGTGTCCGGTCGACGTAAAGCGGGCGATGATCGAATGGTGGGGGCCGATCTTTGTTGACGCCTACGGTGCCAGCGAGGTTGGAACGACCTGTTCCATCAGTAGTGAGGAGTGGATGGCCAACCCGGGTTCGGTGGGCAAGGCCGTCGGTAACTTCACCGCCATGATTCTCGACGATGACAACAACGAGTTGCCACGGGGAACCGAAGGACGTTTGTTCTTCCACGACTCGACGGGCCGCGGCGTTATCTACCCGAACGACGCACAGAAGACCGCCGATGCGCACATCGCTCCCGGAACGTTCACATTGGGCGAGATTGGTTACATGAATGAGGAAGGCTATGTCTTTATCACCGACCGGTTTAGCGACATGGTCGTTTCGGGTGGCGTCAATATTTACCCGGCCGAAGCCGAGCACATCCTGCAGCAACATCCCGCCGTTGCCGACGTCGCTTGTATCGGCATCCCCCACCCGGAGATGGGCGAGCAGCTCAAGGCGCTGGTAGTGCCGGAGGATTCCGCTAGCCCTCCCGACCCGGCCGACCTGGTCGCCTTCTGCCGAGACGGGTTGAGTACCTACAAGTGTCCGCGTTCGGTAGAGATCGTCGAGACCATTGGGCGGACCACGATGGGCAAAGTCAACAAAAAGAAGCTCCGCGCCCCGTACTGGGAAAACCACGACGCATAAGCACTTGGCCACAAAAGCACGTGGCCCAATCGAAAGGTCATCCATGTCTGAAGAGCAAGCGGTACTCATCGACGAACCCGCACCCCGAGTCCGGCGCCTCACACTGAATCGACCCGAGAAGCGCAACGCACTCAACGACGCGATTCGGGGCCAGCTGTTTGCCGCTCTTCGCGAAGGCGACGCTTCCCGAGATGTTTCGGTGATGATCATTCGCGGCGCTGGAACGTGCTTCTCTGCCGGGTATGACCTCGGCTCCGCCAACAGCGATGTGGAACGTTCGATCGCAAAGGTCGACGGGTGGTGGAGCCGTCATGTGGTCAACAACCATTTCGAGATGTGGGATATGGCCACGCCGATCATCGGACAGGTGCATGGCTATTGCTTGGCAGGTGGATCCGAACTCGCCACGGCATGCGACCTTGTCTATGTCGCCCACGATGCACAGATCGGCTATCCGCCGGTTCGACTTATGTCGCCACCCGACATGCAGTGGCAAACCTGGATGATGGGACTGCGGCAAGGAATGGAAGCGTTACTCACCGGGGACTCCATGTCAGGTGAGGATGCGGTCCGAAATGGTTTCGCCAACCGGAGCTTTGCTGAGGCCGATTTGGATGCCGAGGTGATCGCGGTTGCCGAGCGAATTGCGAAGGTCCCTTCCGACCTTCTTGCGCTCAATAAACGAGCGGCCCATCGGGCGATGGAGGCGATGGGGATTCGCGAGGGGATCCGCGCAACCGCAGAAATTCAGGCAATGGGATTTCACCAGAAGTCGTCCCGCGAGTACATGAAGAGCTTCGCCGACAAAGGGGTAAAGGAAGCGCTGAGTGAACGTGACGCGCAGTTCGGCGACTATCGAGAATCCGAGTCGTAGTTCACCGAGTCTCGGGCCTGATCGGACATTCGCATACCAACCGGTTAATTTGGTGAAAGTGGCATCCGCCACATAGATTTACAACACACCTCTGGGCCCGTCCGGGTTCAGTTTGATTCACGAGGGGGAATCTGACGTGGTAACACGCAACAAGTGGCTTCGGCTCTTGACGGTTCTATTTGCAATTTCGCTATTCGCTGCCGCCTGCGGCAGCAGTGATGACGGAGGCGGCGCTTCCGACGACACCAGCACCGAAGACGACGGCAACGTTCTTGACGGTAGTGATGACGAGCCTGAGGCTGAAGAAGAAGAGCCCGAGGCGATGGAAGAAGAGCCTGAGGCTGAAGAAGAAGAGCCCGAGGCGATGGAAGAGTCCGCAGATAACCCTGCCGACCCAGCCATCAATGGTGCGAGCGCTTCTGCCTTCTTCGACGCCATCAACAATCCTCCTGGGCCAGCAGACGACAGCATGGATCCCGTCGTCGTGACAATGGCCAACATGGAAGGTGCTGCGATTTCGTTCCCAGAAATCCGTGAAGGCATCGAGATCGCGGTTGAGCAGATCAACAACGAACTCGGTGGCATCGGTGGACGTCCGATCGAGCTTGAGGTCTGTGTTCACGACTTCGACCCGAACGCGGCCATCAACTGCGCCAACGAAATCGCCGAGACCCAGCCGAACATCAACGTCAACGGCATCGAGTTCTTCACGCCAGCGATGTACCCAACGTTCATTGGCGCAAACGTGCCAACGATTCAGACGGTTCCGATTTTCGTCGCTGACTTCACCCAGCCTGAGGTCATCTCACCGTGGGGTGGCTGCCCAGTGGCCTTCCCAGGCGGTGCGACCTACACCGTTGAAACCCTTGGCTTGACCAAGACGGCAGTGCTGTATGCGAATACGCCGCCAGGACTTGAGTGCTACGCCGATACCGAAGAGCGGTTCTGGGGCTTCCTCACCGAAGACAACCCCGACCAGTCGTTCCAGGGCTTCGCCGACGTTTCTGCTGATCCGTCAGATGATGACGCAACCGTCCAGGCAATCATCGAGTACTTCGGTGACACCCCACCAGAAGAGACCGGCATTTTCTTCGGTATCTCGGCGTCGGACTGCAACGCCATTATGTCGGCTATCACCGCCTCTGGCGTTGAGACCACCGTCATTGGTTCGGGTTCATGCATTGACGATTCGGTACTTGCTAACCCGGCATCTGTCGGAGCAACCTTCGGCCAGCAGGGCTACATCTCTGAGCGCCCTGACCTGTACGACGAGTACACGGCATGGGAACTCAACTGGCGTAACGACCATCTCGAGAACGCTCCTGGCCGTACCGTGCCAGTCTCGGCGTTCTTGCGGGTCGGCCACTCGACAGGCCTCCTCGTTTGGGAAGCTCTGAATGACATGGTTGCCGCAGGCGAAGACATCGACGATCCAGCAGCGGTCGTCAGCTGGTTCCAGTCACTAGAGAACCAGCACATGGTTGGAACCCCGCCGGTGACCTGCACCGACAACACCGAAGAATTCCCTTCGGTCTGTAAGAAGACCCTCACCTACACGTTGTGGAACGGTGAGAACTGGGAGCTCGGTCCACTGAACGGCGAGCTGATCAACGTTGGCGACATCCAGAATCGTGTCGCCGCCGGTAACCCACGCGTTGTCGCTGAGGAATAGCGCAGCGGCATCAACCCCTAGGGGTTGAAAGCTAGGAACGGTTATCTAGT
>CALGZB010000133.1 GCA_937934655.1 uncultured Acidimicrobiales bacterium
AACCGGGGTTGTTGGAAATGCTTGAGGAGTTGAACGGGACATTCCCGGGCGCCGACGCAGCGCGGTATGAGACCCTTGATGGACCTGCGGTCATGAGCGAGTTCTCCGTCTTGGTGGTTCCGAGCGCCTATGAGGGTTTCCCGTATGTGGTCCTCGAGGCATTGCATGCCGGGACGCCGGTGGTGGTCTCAACAAAGGTCCCAGTGCGGGCCTTCCAGGGTGAGTCCTACGGCGTGGTCGTGGCAGCGCAGGATACGGCCGTTGCGTTCGCGGACGCGCTTGATCACACGCTTCGAGAGGTTCGTCGCCGCTCGTCAGTTCAACAGACCGCTGCAGCCTTCACTATCGACCAGATGGGTCGGCGGACCGATGAGCACTATGCGGCACTCGATGCGGCGCCTGCCGCGACGACGGCGGGACACCGGTGAGCGTTAGCGGCAGACGCCGTCGGCTTGTGCTGCGGCCGCTACGGCGGGTGCGACGTGCTCGACGATTTCGCGGTTGAACACCGACGGAATGATGTACTCCGGGTTCAGTTCGTCCTCGGGGATCGCCTCGGCGATAGCGAACGCTGCTGCCAACTTCATGTTCTCGGTGATGTCGGTTGCGCCGGCATCGAGAGCGCCTCGGAAGATTCCGGGGAAGGCGAGAACGTTGTTGATCTGGTTCGGGTAGTCGCTGCGACCGGTTGCCATGATGGCGGCCAGGCCGTCGGCGTCTTCGGGACGGATCTCGGGATCCGGGTTGGCCATCGCAAAGATGATGGGGTCGGCGTTCATGGTGCGGACATCTGCTGGTTGAAGGACGCCTGCTGCGCTGACGCCCACGAATACGTCGGTGCCGCGCATGATCTCCGAGATTGAACCCTCGAGGCGGTCTTCGTTGGTGTTCTCGGCAAACCACTGCTTCGGCTTGTTGAGGTTGTCACGGCCAGTCCAGATTGCGCCTTGGCGGTCGACACCGATGACGTAGCCGACACCAGCGTTGAGCAGGATTTTGCCGATGGCCACGCCGGCTGCGCCAACGCCGGAAATGACGATCCGAAGATCTTCCATCTTCTTGCCCGTGAGTTTGAGCGAGTTGGTGAGGGCGGCGAGGGTTACGACGGCGGTGCCGTGTTGGTCGTCGTGGAAGACGGGAATATCGAGCGATACCTTGAGTCGCTCTTCGATATCGAAGGCGCCAGGCGACGCGATGTCTTCGAGGTTGATGCCACCAAAGGTGGGGGCGAGGCGCTCGACGGTTTCGACGATTTCGTCGGGGTCTTTGGTGTCGAGACAGATCGGGAAGGCGTCGACGCCGGCGAATTCCTTAAAGAGAAGCGCTTTTCCTTCCATGACCGGCATGGCGGCTTCGGGGCCGATATCGCCCAGGCCAAGAACTGCGGTGCCGTCGCTCACGATGGCGACGGTGTTCTTTTTGATCGTGTACTTGTGGGCGAGTTTCTTGTCCTTGGCGATGGCCAGGCAAACCCGGGCAACACCTGGTGTGTAGGCCATAGATAGGTCGTCGGCGTCGCCGACTGGTGCGAGGGATTCGGTCTCGATTTTGCCGCCCTCGTGCATACGGAAGGTGCGGTCGTACCACTCGAGAACTTCGATGCCGTCGACGGCACCGAGGGCGTTGACGATTTCGGTTTGGTGGGCTTCGTCGCGGCAGTTCACGCAGATTCCGCGCTCGACGACTCGACCTTTCGCTTCGAAACCTTCGACGACGGCGATGTTGCCGCCAAGGTCGCCAACGGTGGTTGCGAGCGCACCGAGCACACCCGGAGCGTTGCTCAACCGAACGTGGAGGTGAATTTGATATGCAGCAGTCGTCTTACCCATCGGGGCAATCTAGGACCTCGGAGGACCCGACCCCAAGATGTACCTACTGGGTCCTGTGGGCGGCCTCGACCATGCCATCGGCCATCTTCTGTTTCGTGCGTTTATCAGGGGTCGATAGACGGGTCAGCGTGACACCGGTGATAGCCCCGGTGAAGGGGAAGTGGTGGGGATAGTCGCCGACTGGGGCGCCGGTGGTTCGGCCGACGTCGAAGGTTTCGCCGCTCATGGAGAACACGAGCGGAACGGTTCGTTCGACCCGGCCGGTGTCCACCGGGTTGCCGTCGACATACAACGTGACCTGTCCGCCCTTGCCGAAACCGCCATCGTGTTCGTAGTGGGCTCGCAGCACATGGTGGCCTTCAGCGAGAGGCGCGTCGCCGCTGACCGTGGTGAGGTATTGGCCGAAGCAGTTGTAGAGGTAGTGCGGTTGGCCATCGGCATCGAGGTAGAGACTCCAGCCCGACATGTTGCCGCCCTGGCACGCCACGACACCCTGGGCCCCGCCGGCAGGAACGGTTACCTCGCCGATGATTTCATACGACGAGTTCTTGAGGTTGATGATCGATGACTCGGGCATGCGAGTATGCGCCGCCGTGTAGGTCATGGTGGTGCGGTCACCCAAGGAGTGAGGCACCGAGAATTCGCCATTGCGAGGCGCCGCCGCATCGCGCATTGGGTAAACGCCGTTCTCGCCTGCTTCCTGTTCGAACAGCGCCTGGAGCTCTGCAAGTTTCTCTGGGTGGGTGGCAGCGAGGTCTTCGCTCTGTGAGTAATCGTCGGTGATCCGGTACAGCTCCCAGACTTCCTGGTCGCCATCGAAGTCGTAGCCCTGCATTCGTATCCAGGGGAGCCGGCCATGGAAACACGAGGCCATCCAGCCGTCGTGATAGATCCCGCGGTTGCCGAGAATCTCGAAGTACTGGGTTGTACGGGTTGAAGGCGCTTCGTGGTCGTCGAAGGTATAGCCCATCGACGTTCCGTCGACCGGTAGCTGGGTGATGCCATCAACCTGGCTCGGCCAGCCGATTCCGGCGGCTTCGAGGATGGTTGGGGCAAGGTCGATGACGTGGTGGAACTGGTCGCGAAGCTCGCCACTACCGGCGATGCGGTTGGGCCAGGAAACGGCCATGGCGTTGCGGGTGCCGCCGAAGTGCGATGCCACCTGCTTCATCCACTGGAACGGCGCATCGAGCGCCCACGCCCAGCCGACGTTGAAGTGGTTCTCGCAGCGAGAGGATCCAAAGTCGTCCATGTGGGCCAGGAGCCATTCAGGGTCCTCGTGCACACCGTTCTGGAACGAGGGTGCGGCCCACGCCCCATGCACGGTCCCTTCGGCCGAGGCGCCGTTATCGCCGGTGAGATAGATCACCATGGTGTCGTCGCCGTATCCGAGCTGGTCGACGGCATCGAGTACCCGGCCGACTTGTGCGTCGGTGTGTGCGAGGAACGCAGCGAACACTTCCATCAACCGTGAGGCGACCGGTTTGTAGCGGTCGGGATAGTCGTCCCAACTCGGGACCTGTTCGGGCCGCGGAGTGAGCGTGGTGCCGGCCGGTATGACCCCCATCTCGATTTGGCGGGCGAAGATCTGTTCGCGAAGCGCATCCCAACCCTCGTCGAACTGGCCTTCGAACTTTGCGATCCATTCGGGCCACACATGATGTGGCGCATGGACTGCCGGGGGAGCGAAGTAACAAAAGAATGGCCGGTCGGGCGCCGATGCCTTCTGGCGTTGGATCCAGGTGATGGCCTGATCGGCGAGGTCTTCGGACAGGTGGTAATCGTCGCGCCCAACATGCGGCTCGATCGGGGTCGTTTGGTCGTAGGCGGCCGGTTCCCACTGCGATGCTTCGGCGCCGATGATCCCGTAGAAGCGGTCGAATCCCATGCTGGTGGGCCATCGGTCGAACGGCCCCGCCGGGCTCTGCTCCCACGAGGGGGTGAGATGCCATTTCCCAAAGCAGCTGGTGGAATAGCCGTTCTGGCGGAGGATCTCGGCCACCGTCGCAGCTTCTCTTGGCACGGCGCTGTCGTACCCGGGAAAGCTGTTGGCGATCTCGGTGATGCCACCCATGTGGACGTTGTGGTGGTTTCGGCCGGTGAGTAGCGAGGCCCTGGTGGGGGAGCAGAGAGCAGTGGTGTGGAACTGGTTGTATTTGAGTCCAGCAGCGGCCACTTTGTTCACAGCAGGCATGGGCACGGGTCCACCGAAGGCCGCCGGTGTTCCGAAGCCAACGTCGTCGAGCATGATGAGCACCACGTTTGGCGCTGCTGCTGGAGCCTTGGGAGCTTCGAGTTTCGACGGTGTCGAGTCGCCAATGAGGCGCTTGATATCGCCAGGAAACGATGGCGTCGGGCGCGGGATCGACGAGGTGGAGAGGTCGGGGTTCGAGCTGGCGCTCATGTGTCGGCTCCTTGGTCGGCGAGCGATGGGTGATCGAAACAGCTGAAGAAGTGACGAACAGCAGCATCGTCGCTGGGCGTTGCCGCGCCGTTTTCGATGGCGTCGCTCAGCGAGAGTTTGCGGCCGAGGATCTGGGCCCACGTGGCAAGGTCGAGCGCTATTGACATCGTGGCGGTTTCTCCGGACGTTGCCACGGCTACTCCGTTGCGGAGGAGCAGACCGGCTGGTTCGGCATCGGTGAAGTCCCAACGAAGCTCTCGTTCATCGGCTGCGGAGCGAAGTGGATCGACCAACATTCGGAGCGCTTCGACCGAGGCCTTGGGCGGGTTGGACATGACCAATCCAACGCTCATTCGGTGGACCCGGTGCCGGTCGATGTCGAGCTTGCCTTCAAGTTCGAGCGCTCGGGTGAGGCACCAGTTGCGAACATTGGCTGCGGTGGTTCGTTGGGCAATGGTCCGCAGAACCGCACCAAGGTGCTCGCGTTCTTCGGCGCTACCGGCATCGGCCCGGCCATGACTGTCGGTCTCGCTCCGTACGAGCCAGGTGGCGAGCTCGAGCGCCCAACGAAGGTCGTCATCGGCTAGGGCTTGGCGAGACTGGCGAAGTACCTCGCCCGGGCCGCCAAAGCCAGCGATGAGTTTGGTGTGCCGGTCGGTGTGGGCGGTTGGAAAGAGGGATGACTCGGTGCCGTCGAACCAACCACGAAGCCCGGTGAAGATCTGGCGCACATGGTGCTCAACGAGGCCGTAGAGCTGGGTGGTGAAGTACGAGTCCTGAAAGTGAGCAGGGAGCTGCACGGTTTCGGTGAGCTCGTCCATGGTGAGTCCTCGATTGATGCCTCGTACCGTCTGGTCGAACATGAACTGAATGCTGTCGCGGTAGTCGACAACCTGTGACCCGATGGCTTGGCTCCCTGACAAGGGCGGCCCATGCGCTCCGACGAGGTGATCGGCGTTCAGGCTGGCGATGTGGTCGAGGCCCGACAACAGGATTCGTGGATCTCGGAATTCCTCACCACGAATCGCGAAGACGTTAAAGAGTGTCGGCCACACCAAGTTGTTGACGCATACGCCAAGGCTGGGGAACCAGATGGTGACGTTGTCGTCGGCGTCCGATGGCGCCGGAGTGAGGTGCACCTCGAGGCCAGCGATGGTGACGATCATCGGTTCGGTGAGGGTCTTGGTCGGAGCCACGAAACCCTCGGTGAACGGCGCGTGGCTCTTGTCGCGAAACTCCAGCCCAAGTCCAGCGTTGGCGATGGCATCGGGGCCTTCGGTCGGAAGATTCATACCGAATTGGTGAACCAAACCTCGGCCAGCCACCGCACTCATCTCGAAGCCATAACCCTGACGGTTGGCGACGATTCGTTCGTGACCCCACACATCGATGCCGGGGTACTGATCGATGACCGTCTGGGTGCCTCCCACATAGTGGAAGTGCGAATACATCACCGCGGCGACCGGCGCATCTGTATGGGCCCGGATCTCAGCGAGAGCG
>CALGZB010000134.1 GCA_937934655.1 uncultured Acidimicrobiales bacterium
GTGGGGAGCGAATCGAGGTAGTGGGCAGAGGCGTACTTGGCGGTCTTCAGCGTGTACTCGCCGGACGTTCCGCCGATGACGACCCCGAGGTGGTACGGCGGACATGCCGCGGTGCCGAGTTTGCGCATCTTTTCATCGAGAAATTTGGTGAGGCTCTCGGGATTCAGGAGCGCCTTGGTTTCTTGAAACAGGAAACTCTTGTTGGCCGAGCCGCCGCCTTTGGCCATAAAGAGAAACTTGTAGGCGTCGCCCTGGTCGGCATACAGCTCGATCTGGGCTGGCAGGTTGTTGGCGGTGTTCTTCTCTTCGAACATCGAAACAGGGGAGAGCTGCGAGTAGCGCAGGTTCGAGGTGTTGAACGTGTCGTAGATCCCTCTCGACAGTTCCTCGGCGTCGTCGAAACCGGTAAGGATGTTTTGCCCCTTCTTGCCCATGACGATGGCGGTGCCGGTGTCTTGGCACATCGGCAGCACTCCGGCTGCGGCGATAACGGCGTTCTTCAAAAGCTCGGTGGCAACAAATTTGTCATTGGCTGAAGCTTCATCGTCGTGCAGGATTGACGCCACCTTCTCGAGGTGAGACGTGCGGAGATAGTGAGCGATGTCGCGCATGGCCTCGCTGGCCAGAAGCTGCAATGCCTCGGGTTCTACCTTGACGAACTGATGGCCCCCGAGATCGACGACAGACACGCCCTCGGTGGTGACAAGGCGGTACTCGGTGTCGTCGACGCCAAGGGGAAGAAGGTCGGTGTAAGAAAACTCAGACATAGCCAGAAGCTATCCCACGAGCGCTGCTTGCTGTTCAACCCGCTGCGGTTTCGGCAGCGATCTTTCAACCGGTAGTACGGTCGCTGACTCAGGTACCCGACGCCGGAGTGCCCGGGTACGGAACCGGGTCTCCGTCGGCTGGAATCGTTGGCCGACTCCAGTGAGTGAGTGACGCAAGCATCTCGGTAACGGGCCGCCACGTTGCTGGGTCCCAGCCTTCGGCGGCCGCCACGATGGAACCGTCCTGTTTGACGACAACAAGGGCCGGAAGTGTGTCGAGTTCGAGGCTCTTAACCATTGCCCGGTCGGGGTCGGCGAACGTGAGGTACTCGTCGGCGAGTGGGCCGAGGAACTTCTTGGCCCCGTCCTGATCGGCGGTGACGAGCCAGGACACTCGGGCATCGGAACCACTGAAGTGGTGGAAGATCCGAGCGTAGGTATCGAGAAGCCAACCGCTTTCGTGCGTATAGGGGTCGATAACGCCAAGAATGAGCGGAAACGTTGTCAGCCAATCGCTCAGCGGACGAGCGTCGCCGATCAGTGGGTTGAGTTCGATGTCGAGTGAAGGGGCTGTGGCCACGAGATGCAACGGTAATGCAATCCGTGCCCAAAATTGTGAACTGGCCGCTCAAATTTGTGGGTAGAGGTGGGTGGAACCGCAGCTATTTGCGAAAGTCTTCGCAAAATTCGGCTATTTCTTCTACTTGACTCCCAATCGGGCCCACTTGATCGTGTGACGTTCGGTACTCTTCGGCCCGTGCATCCAATGGAGAGACTCCGCTACCTCGCTCGGGCGAACGACGTCCCGCAGCAGTTGCTGGTGGAAGAGGCGGCTGCGGCCCTTGCGTCGGTTGCCCACGAACCGCACGCGCTCGTGATGGCGTGTCGACAAATGCTCATCCACCACCCAATGTCGGGGGCGCTCGTCGCGCTCGCCGCCCGGATGCTCACCAGCGACGATGCCCGCCAAGAGGCATGGCGAGTCGTCGATGAGGTCCACTCAGATCTGAGTACCGAATATCTGATCGATAGTTTTCCGTCGCCGACCAAGGTATTTGTCTCGGGCTGGTCCGAGCACCTTCACGCAGCGATGGCCGAACGTCCCGACGTGTATTTCGGGACGAACCTTGATGACGCCGACATCTTCCTTGTCGATGCGGCGGCGGGTGGGCCTCATTGGTTTCTTGCCGACGATGGCATGGGCCAAACGTTGGCCGACGCCCGGGCGAGCGGACTTACCTGTTGGGCGATAGCCGCGTATGGATCCGTATTGCCGAAGTCGCTGTTCGACGCGGCGGCTGCGCGCGCTGGCGACAAGGGCGAGGTGCTTGAGTTGTCGGACTTTGATTTGGTCATTGGCCCCGATGGTCCGCAGCGGGTGACCGGCCGGCCGCTCGGAAGCTCGTGCCCGTTGGCTGCCGAACTCGCCTAAATCCTGTCCGAACGCCGTTAGGCTGAGCGCATGGTGGCTCCTCGGCGTGTGGCGACCGTGGTCGTCTTGGCCTCGGTCCTCCTGATAACCGGTCTCGGTATCGAGAGCGCGAACCGACACGCCGGTGATGCGAGCTTCGAGCAGACCCTCAGAAAGACGATTCAGACCGGACGTGCTCATGCCCAGTCCAGTTCAATTGCCCCGGGGTCAAGTGGTAGGGGCCCGGTTTTTGGGGGACCGATTTTTGGGGGAGAGGCGCCCGTGGCGGTCGACCTCGAGCGAGACCTTCCGCAGCTGCCGGAGCCGCCTCGCCCGAAGGCCACACCGCAACGCCAAGCCACGGTTGTGTTCAGCGGCGACATGATTCCGCACGGCCCAGTGACCCGCCAGGCGCAATCGAATGGTCGGGCTGCGGGGGCCGAGTTCGACTTCGTTCCGATGTTTGCCGAGGTGGCCGACATCATTCGTGCGGCCGATCTTGCGCTGTGTCATATGGAGACGCCGCTGTCGTCGACCAACACTCGTCTCGGCGGCTATCCGGTATTTAACGCCCCTCATGAGTTGGCCGAGGCCGTGGCTGACGCCGGGTACGACGGTTGCTCGCTAGCGTCCAACCATTCCTATGACCGCAGCGAATCGGGCGTCATCGATACCGCTTCGGTGCTCGATGATGCGGGCCTCGGCTTTGCCGGAATCGCACGAAGCGAGGAGGAAGCGCTGGCCGTGACGACCTATGAGGTGAAGGGCATCAGCGTCGCTCACCTCTCGTTCACTTACGGACTCAACGGGTTTCGCCTTCCCTTAGGTAAGGGGTACCTAGTCGACCTCATCGATCCTGATCTCATCGAGCAACGGGCGGAAGCGGCGAGGTCTGGTGGGGCCGACGTGGTGATCGTTAGCTTGCACTGGGGTTCGGAATATGTTGCGACCCCCAACACCCAACAAACCTCGCTCGCCGCCCGATTGCGCGGCAATCCCAACATCGATCTCATCGTTGGGCATCACAGCCATGTGGTGCAGCCCATCGATGCGACGAGTCCTGATGACGTTGTGGTGTTTGGCCTCGGGAACTTCCTGTCGAATCAGTCGGCTGACTGCTGTCTCCGTTCGACCCAGGACGGCGTCATCGTGAAGGTCACCTTTGAAGAGAAACGGTCGGGCGGGTTCAAGGTCGTTGCTGGTTGCATCGTTCCCACCTGGGTCGACCGGTCGGACTACGTCATTCTCCCCGCCGTCGGTTCCGGTCGTCTTGCCCCGGAGGCGTCGGTTGAGCGCACCAACGAGGTCGCCGGCCGCATGGGTGCGTTCGACTCAGTCTTCGATCCGACCTGCCCGGTGGCTTTGTAACCCGCTACGTTGCCGACGTGGAAACGGGTGACGTGCTGCGTTGGGGCGCCGAGGTACGACGAGACCTCCCTTGGCGCGCAACCCGCGATCCTTGGCGGATCCTGGTTTCCGAGCTCATGCTTCAGCAGACGCAGGTCGCGCGGGTCATTCCCAAGTACGAAGCGTTTCTTGAGGTCTTCCCAACGGTGACCGATTGTGCGAGCGGATCGGTCGCCGATGTTGTGCGGTTGTGGGCCGGCCTTGGATATAACCGGCGGGCCATAAACCTTCATCGCTGCGCGGTGCAGGTCGTCGAGCGACATGAGGGGGTCGTCCCGTCGACGCTTCCGGAGTTGCTCGCCCTGGATGGCATCGGGCCGTACACGGCGCGAGCGGTGATGGCGTTCGCCTTCGAGGATGACGTGGCGGTGGTCGACACCAATGTGGCGCGGGTTCTTGCTCGGCAAACGTCAACGACGTTCACGGCCAAGCAGGTCCAGCTGTTGGCCGATGATCTCGCCCCGGTTGGCGAAGGATGGGCATGGAACCAGTCGCTCCTCGACTTGGGCGCCATGGTTTGCACCAAACGGAACCCGTCGTGCGAGTCGTGCCCGGTTGCATCGACGTGTAGCTGGCGCGGCGAAGGGCCCGATCCGGCCACTGGGTCGGCAGGGGTCAGCGGAAAACAATCGACCTTTATCGGCAGCGACCGGCAAGGTCGAGGGCGGTTGGTCGATGCGTTGCGTTCGACGCCGGTGACCGAAGTGGATCTTGCTTTTGTAATGGGTTGGCCGGATGACCCCCAGCGAGCGGCCCGAGTGGCAGCCGGACTTCTTGTCGACGGACTGGCCGTGCTCGACGGTCCCGAAAACATCCCCGAAGAGCGCGTCTACCGCCTCCCGACCTGACAGTCGTAATTGCTATGAGATGGTGAATCCGTCACATGATATGGAGGGAAGCGGGGTGGTTGGCCTACGATGACTCCGAGAAGGGGGAAGGTTCGTTGCTAACGATTTCGTTCTATGGCGTCCGTGGTTCGACGCCGTGCTCGTCGCCCGACCTTCACCGCTACGGCGGGAACACGTCCTGCGTCGTTCTCGAAGCCGAGAACGACGACCCAATCGTGTTCGACCTCGGCACCGGAATGCGCCCATGGGGCGCCGATTTCCAAAGCGACGAACCTTTTACCGGAACCGCACTTCTCACCCACCTTCATTGGGATCACGTGCAAGGGTTGCCGTTCTTCGCACCCATTCACCGCCCGGGGTCGTCGCTCGATATTTACGGCCCGTGTACCGACGAGAAGTGTTTGTCGGAAGCCTTCGATACGTTCCTCAACCCGCCGTTCTTCCCCGTGCACTGCTCCGAACTCATCGGCGATGTGCGTTTCCACGACATGGTGAACGACGATTTCACTATCGGCTCTGCCCAAGTGAAATGTCGGCCGGTTCCCCACGTTGGTCTCACCAACGGGTACCGCGTCGACTGGGGTGGCCGGTCGGTCGCCTACATGAGCGATCACCAAGAGCCGGTCGGCAAACCCACCGAGGTTGCCGACAGTGTGCTCGAGTTAGCCGACGGAGTGGATGTGCTCATTCACGATGCACAGTTCACCGAGGCTGAGTTTGCCGAACGCTCGCACTTTGGTCATTGCTCGATCCGCTACGCCCTCGAGGTTGCGCATCAGGCAAAGGCAAAACAGCTCGTGCTGTTTCACCATGACCCGATGCATAACGACGACATGATCGATCAGTTGTTGGCCGAAGCCCAAGAGATCGCCAAAGGTCTCGATGTCGGATCGGTTGTCGCAGCGTCCGAGGGTCTTAAACTCACCCTCGACTGACTTCGAGTTTTTAGGAAAGAGATCTTCATGACCGAAATCGACAGCGGTGTTTTCCGTCAGGTCCTTGGTGCGTACCCAACCGGTGTGACGTTGGTGGCCTCGCCGTTCGGCGACGCAACCGACACGGCACGGGCAATGGTTATCGGCTCCTTCGGATCGGTGTCGCTCGATCCGCCGTTGGTGCAATTTATGCCAGCCAAGTCGTCGGCCACGTGGGCCGAGATGGCCGAGTCGGGCAAGTACTGCGTCAACGTCCTTGCCGACGATCAGGTCGACGTGTGCAACAAGTTCTTCGTGAAGGACGTCGATCCCTTTAGCCAGGTTGAGTGGGAGATGACCGAGAACGGGTCTCCTCGCATTGCTGGCTGTCTCGCATGGATCGATTGCGACGTTGTTGAGGCGGTCGACGCCGGCGATCATTGGATCGTCATTGGCAAGGTTGTGGCGATGGGCCACAACGGGCCAACAGGAGAGGGTGGCGGCTGCGTTGGTAACCCGCTGCTGTTCTTCAAGGGCGGCTACGGAAACTTTCAGGAGCTCTAGATGCCGATCTACGCACTGGGCGACAAAGAACCACAGATCGACCCGGAAGCGTTCGTTCACCCCGACGCGGTCATCATCGGCGATGTTGTTATCGGTCCAGAGTCCACCGTGTGGCCCTGCGCCGTTATGCGTGGCGACGACGGCGGCATTGTTGTTGGCGCCCGGTCATCGATCCAGGACGGCTCTATCATTCACTGCCTGTCGAACGCGGCCACCATCATCGGCGACGACTGCACCATTGGACACAACGTCCATATGGAAGGCTGCAAGATCGGCAACAAGGCGCTCATTGGTTCTGGCTCCATCGTGCTGCCATTCGCCGACATCGGCGAAGAAGCAATCGTTGGCGCGAACGCCGTGGTTACGCAGGGCCTTGTCGTTCCTCCGCTTGCGATGGCGTTGGGGATTCCGGCCAAGATCCGTGAGAACTCAGTGACCCCCGGAACCACCATGCTGAACGCCGACATGTACCGCGAGCGTGGCCACTTCTATCGCGAGAACCTTCGTCGCATCGACTGA
>CALGZB010000135.1 GCA_937934655.1 uncultured Acidimicrobiales bacterium
GTTGCGAGCTTGCCGGGCTCATCGCCTGACACTCGCTCGACCGTTCCGTCCACGACCTGCACGGTGACCGGGTCCATCGAGATCCAAGCGCCATCACCACACGTAGACGTGTAGGTCATCGTGTAGCTCGTGATCTCCGACGCCGCCCAAAAGGCAGCCGGGCTCTCGGAGCTGGAAACCGAGGGTTCAGGCGCAACCGAATGCGTGACCGAGCCGCAACCGACTCCAACAAGGAGCAATCCAACGCCCAGAATCAGGCTCACACGCAAGCAACTCACCCCCCTGTCGAGTTCCAAAAGTAAGAACGCGGGGTCTGAGTCGTTCGCTTCGCTCACTTACGGAGTTTCGCGTAGCGAAACATCCCCCGGTCGTTCTTACTTTAGGGGTTGTCGGCGCTGTTGCTAGCGCTTGGCTGACTTGCCGAACATGATGCCGGCTACTCGACGGATCTGAATTTCCTCGGCGCCTTCGGTGATGCGGTAGCGGCGGTGGTGACGGTAGATGTGCTCGAACGGCATATGGCGGCTGTAGCCCATGCCGCCGCAGGTCTGCATGGCCTGGTCGGCGGCGTTGCACACCAAACGGTTGGCCCGGTAGTTGCACATACTCACCTCAGCGGTCACGTCCATGTGGTGGTTGCGGTCGAGGTTCCAGGCCGTCTTATGAATGAGCGGACGAAGCATTGCCGCCTCGGTTTGGAGCTCGGCCAACGGAAACTGAATGGCCTGGTTGAGCCACAGCGGCTTACCAAACGGCTTGCGCTCTTTGGCGTACGCAACCGCAAGGTCGATGCAGTGCTGCGCAGCACCGAGGCTCGAGGCAGCCTGGCGAATTCGGTTCTCGTGCACGAACAGCTGAGCGAGCTCGAGGCCTCGGCCTTCATCGCCGAACATCGCGTCGTGGCCGACCCGCACCTCTTTGAACCGCACGTCAGGGTGATCGGTAGGCATGTTAAAAGTCCACCAGTACGGCCCAATCTCAACGCCAGGAGCATCGGTAGGAACGAGGAAACAGGTGATGCCGTCGCCCTCGCCGTCCTCGCCGCTGGTACGTGCAAACACCATGTCGTGGGTGGCGTGGTGCATACCGGTGTTCCAGCGTTTCTCGCCCGTGATGACCCATTCGTCACCGTCGCGAACCGCCCGGGTCTCCATCCAGGTGGCATCGCTGCCGTGGTTGGGTTCGGTCAGACCAAAAGACACTCGTCGGTCGCCGACGATCGAGGCTTCGAGGAACTCGGCCTTCTGAGCGTCGGTCCCCTTGGCCAGCATCATCTTGGCGAACGGAAGGTTGCCGACGATCGACGACTCGTTCTGCAGATCGTTGTGAAGTCCAAGGCCCCGAGCAGCGAGGTGCTCGCGGATGATGGCCATCGCCAGGTTGGATCCACCCTTGCCACCGGCTTCGGCAGGCAATCCAAAACGGAAGTGCCCGGCCGCATCGGCCAAGCTGCGCATTTCTCCCAGCAGTTCTTCCCAGGCTGGAACCGGAAGACCCTCGTTATCCCAGTCGGTGCGGGCGTTCTCACGCCGGTGATCGAAGTACTGAATATTGGCCGCCTCGAGCGGCTTAATCGTCGTCTCGATGAACTCGTCGAGTTCGGTGAGGTAGTTCGCGATGTCTTCGGGAATATCGAAGTCCATGTGGGTGTCCTGTCCTTGGGGCTGTGCCCCCGATGTAGGTCGGGCTATGCGCCCGATTCGATGAGTGAGAGAAGGTCGTATTCGAGTTCAACGACTCGTCGGCCGCTGGCTGCGTGCACGATCGAGGCCGTAGCTCCCTCGGTGAAGTTTCGGGCCTGGAACGCCAGGCCGATCCCCCACCAGTTGGTGCGGGCGGTCATCCACCAGTGGAAGGCATCGTCTCGCCAAAGCCCACCCGCGGTGACATAGGCCTCACGAAGCGCCTCGATCGTTCCGAAACCGCCGGCCGGCAGATGATCGTTGCCAAAGCGCCAGGTGCGCAGGCACAGGTAGGCAAGGTCTTCCATCGGGTCGCCGACATGGGCCAGCTCCCAATCGAGCACCGCGCCGAGCCCGGTGTCGTTGACGATGAGGTTCCCATTGCGGAAGTCGCCGTGCACGATGGCCGGCGACGGTGGAGCGCTCGGGAGGTTCTGGCCAAGCCACCGGATGCCGTATCGAAGCACCGGGTGCGGATCAACGATTCCGTCGAGCGTTCGCCCAAGCTGATCGGCGTACGCGGCCGCCGGCCGATCAGCGTCGAGCTGCGGGAGCGACTCGGGTACGCCATCAACTCCAGAGCGATGAAGTTGGGCAAGTGCCGCTCCGCACTGACCGATGAGCGTGTCGCCGAGCCCAGGAGTTGCTTCGAGAAGCCGCAGCACATGACGAGGAATCGTGGGCCCGTCGATCCGGCGGGTGATAACTACGGGTCCGCCTACCGACTCATTGTCGTTTGAGGCGCCAAGGACCGCTGCAACCGGTACGCCAGCGAGCTCGGCGAGGTCGACCAACTTCGCTTCGTCCTCGACCGACATCGACGCGCCAAGCAGGACGTTGTTCGAGCTGATCTGAGCGACCGCAGCGATCGTCTCGCCACCCGAATCGCCTCCAACCTGAACCGTCAGAAACAACGTCTTGCGGGTGGCTCCGGCGGAAGCGACGCCATCGATGGTCACCAAAGGTGAGTGAAGCCCCGCGGCAGCCAAGACTTCGGCAAGACCGGCCGCAACGACCTCGGGTTTCGGCCCACTACTCACGAAGTCGTAGGTCCGACGTCTTGGATGTAGCTCGGCTTCGCAACGGCGAGCCGACGGTCAACGTTGGCCTTGAGAACCGAAAAGAGTTGATCGTCGTCCATTGGGTCGACCTCGCCGCCTGATTCAAGACGTCGCTCGAGTTCCACGACGAGTTCGGACAAACCGGCATCGCTGCCAAGAAGCAAGCGAAGGTCGGACGTCGTTTGCTCCGTGGCCGCAACGCCATGCTCGAACTCGCGGGCCAGGATCCGGCACAGATTGGCCACTACTCGGGCCGCGTGCTGCGGCGGACCTTCGCAGGCCGGCACCACGGCATCGGCCAGCGTCGCTGCCATCGCTTCAAGCAGCGCAGGAGCATCGGGCCGGTCGATCAAGCCGTGCCGCCGGTGAGTTCGGCAACGATGAGCTCAGAGATGGCGACAGCATCGCCGCCCGTACAAATCGTCACCTCGGGGCGGCCAGCCCACGGCGAGCCAGGTTGCGAGAGATGGTAGGGATCGGCGGGCCAAGTCTTGCCTCGACCCATGCCCTGCATCTCAACCCGAAGCGGCTTCTTCACCGTTTCGAAAAGGTCTGGGCGAAGCATGTACGCCAGAGCGACCGCATCATGCGGACACAGGCCTTCGAAACCTTCAAGGTTGTCTTCGTAGAACCGTTGGTAGAAGGGCATCGCGGCGGCAAGAAGTTTGTTGGGCGGTAAGTCGACGGCCGAGATAGCAGCCAGTTGTGCGTGGTCGAGCGACACCGCATTCGTGATATCGAGACCCACCATGGTCAACGGCCAGTCCTCACCAAGAACGATGTCGGCTGCCTCGGGGTCGTGCAGCATGTTGGCCTCGCCGCCCGGCGAAGCGTTCCCTGGCGAGTAGGCGTTGCCGCCCATCACCACGACTTCATCAAGTAACCCCGGTAGATCGGGGTGGAGCCGCACTGCCAGAGCGATGTTGGTGAGAGGACCCACCGGCACGAGCGTGACCTCACCGGGAAACGCGAGAGCTGTCTGATAGATGAACTCAGCGGCGTGAAGGGCCGAAAGCTCGACCGTCGGGTCGGAGAGCTCAGCATTTCCAAGCCCGTTGTCGCCGTGAATAAACGGCACCGGGCCAATATCGTCAACCACCAGCGGCCGGTCGGCGCCGCGGGCTACGGGCACGTCGGGTCGGCCGGCAAGCTCGACGAAGCGGCGAGCATTGTCGGTGGTGATGTCGATGGGCAGATTTCCGTAGATCGACGTCAGGCCAACAACGTCGAAACCGCTGCTGGCGAATGCCATGAAGACGGCAATGGCGTCGTCGACTCCGGGATCGGTGTCGATGATGATCTTCCGCGTCACGCCAACAACCTTCGTGCGATCAGCTTGAGGCACAACGTTTCGTCGGCGCCTTCAAAGATCGACAACACCCGAGCATCGACGAATAGTCGGCTCACTTCGTACTCCTCGGCATAGCCCATACCGCCATGGATTTGGAGCGACTCTCGGGTTACCCACTCGGCCCACTTACAAACGAATGCTTTGGCCATGGCTGCTTCGAGGGTGCCTTCGCCGTCACCCATAAGGCGGGCCACTTCATAGGAGTATTGGCGGCTGATCTGCACGATTGCGGCCATCAGCCCGAGCTTGGCGCGGGTGAGCTGGTAGTCGAGGAGCGGCGAGCCAAACACCTTCCGCTCTTGGGCGTACTCGTACCCGACTTCATACGCCCGGTGCATCAGGCCAACCGCTCGGGCGGCAGTCTGAATTCGACCGTTTTCGAAACCGGCCATCTGCAAGTAGAAGCCCCGGTTGAGCCCATCGTCGCCACCAATGAGGTTGCCCGCTGGCACGAACCAATCGGTGAAGCTGACCTCGAAGCTGTGCATGCCCCGATACCCGAGCGTTGGAATGGCTCGCCCTTCGAGGACGCCGCCCTCTACTTCGTGCTTGAACTCGTGACCTTCGTCGGACGGCTTCTCGACGATAAAGATGCTGAGCCCGCGGTGCCCCGCAGACACATCGGGGTTGGTGCGAGCCAGCACCATAAGGGCGTTGGCCCGGCCAGCAAACGTGCACCAGGTCTTGGTGCCGTTGATCATCCAGCCGCCGTCAACCGGAGTGGCCGTGACCTTGATCCCGGCAACATCAGAACCAAAATCGGGTTCGGTAACCGCAACAGCGCACAGGGTTTCGCCGGCCGAGATTCGTGGGAGCCATTTCTGCTTCTGCTCTTCGGTGCCGCCGGTTTCGAGTGCCCGGGCCAGAATTTCGGGACGGGTGATGAGCGAGCCGCCCGCTCCCAACGATGCCTTCGACAACTCTTCGGTGGCGATGACCATGGCCATGTAGTCATCGACCGAACCTTGGGCAAAGCCGCCGTACTGCTCGGGAATCGAAAGACCGAAACAACCAAGCTCGGCCACACCCTCGATGATGTCGAGGGGAATATCGAGGTCTTGGCGGTGGATGTGCTCGGCCTGCGGCGCAATCTTGTCGGCGGCAAAGCGTCCGAACGTATCGGCCACCAAAGTGAGATCGTCCCGAAGGTGCGAGCTTCCAGGTTCATCGGCAGCGAGAGCAACAAAATCACCGTCGGTGGCTGCGGCCACGAATGCCCGGGTGCCGTCAAGCGCGTCAGCGGCGACTCCCCAACGCTCGTGTTGTGACCAGAGTGTTCCGGCGAGATCGGCAATAACCCGACCGATAAACACGAGCGCTAACCGCTCTTCGGTGGGCCCGTGCTTGGCGTAGTCGATGGCGGTATTCATCATCGACACTGCGGCGGCCGCATGCGAGAGGCCGTAGAGCGTCACCTGGTCGTCGTGGGCGGCATCGTCCTTTGATTTCGCATGGGCGATAGCCGCGTCGACAACCGCTTGGGCCGCGTTGGCGGCCAGCGTTGCTTGCTCGATGGTCAAGACGTCCGAATTTGTTGCGACTGAAGGGTTACTCACGGTCGGCACCTTAGTGGGGCACCCCCCGATTCCCGAAAGGCTCTGGGCTCTGAATTCTCGGCCACCTCTCGGGTTGACGACAAGAATTCTGCGACGCACAGCTGAGGTCCATAGATTGACGCCATGGACTTCACTCCTGACCCCGACCACCAGGCAATCATCGATGGCGTCGACAACGTGTGCGCCCAATTCGACGACACCTATTGGTCAGAGCGCGACACCAATCACGAATTCCCGTGGGCCTTCTATAACGCCATGGCGGAAGGTGGCTGGGTTGGAATCGCCATTCCCGAAGAATTCGGCGGGGGCGGACAGGGCATCACCGAAGGCGCACTTGTCCTCAATAGGGTCGCCGCCTCGGGCGCAGCGATGAACGGGTCCACGGCTCTTCACCTCACCATGTTTGGGCTCGCCCCAGTCATTGAGTTTGGCAACGATCAACTGAAACAGACCTTCCTCCCTCGGGCTGCCACCGGCGATCTCCATGTGGCCTTCGGGGTCACCGAACCCGATGCCGGAACCGACACCAGCCGTATCGCCACCCGAGCGGCCGAAGACGGAATGGGCGGGTGGATCATCAACGGTCGAAAGATCTGGACCTCGAAGGCGCTTGAATCCGAGGTCTGCCTCCTTCTTGCTCGCACCGACGGCGAGCCTGGCGAAGGGTTCGGCGGGCTCACCCTCTTCCTGGTCGACCTCGACCCCGCTCATTGCGACATCGCCGCTATCCCAAAGCTCGGCCGCAACGCCGTGGCCTCCTGTGAAGTCGCCTACGACGATCTCCCCGTTGAAGGTTGGCGGATGGTGGGCGAACGCGGCCGAGGTTTCCACCACATTCTTCATGGCCTCAACGCGGAGCGAATCCTGCTCGCATCGATGGCCTGCGGCATCGGCGAGGTAGCTCTGCGCCGGGCGGTCGATTACGCAAATGAGCGCGAGGTGTTCGGCCGGGCAATCGGCCGCAACCAGGCGGTGAGCCATCCGCTGGCCAAAGCTCATATGGGCCTCCACGCTGCCTGGGTGATGGCGATGCAAGGCGCGTGGCGCTTCGACAACGGCTTGGAATGCGGCGAGCACGCCAACACTGCGAAATACCTTGCAGCCGAAGCCAGCTTCTTCGCCGCCGATCAGGCCATGCAGACTCATGGCGGATTGGGCTACGCCAGCGAGTACCACGTCGAGCGGTACTGGCGCGAGGCTCGGCTCCAACGCATCGCCCCAGTCAGCCAAGAAATGACGCTCAATTACATCGCCCAGAACGTCATGGGTCTTCCCCGCAGCTACTGACCCAGCGGCCCCTAACGCAAGTGCAGGCCTCACCCGATACTTTTTGCCTATGACCAAGCTTTCCGTCGGCCAACGCTGGACGTACCGCACCCGACCGCAAGACCCGGCCTCGACGTTCATCATCGGCAGGATCGATGCGGCGTCCGAACAACCTACGATCGTCCACGTCGCCGTCGAGCAGGTGAGCTCGCCAACGTCGCAGAAGCTGACAACGATTGGCCACCTACCGTTCTCTGACGATGCGATCGAAGCAAGCATTCGCGACCTGGTCGAACTCAACGCTCCGGTCGATGCCGTGTTCGCCGAGGGATACCAAAACTGGCGACACGCAAACGGCGGCGTCTTTGAGACCACCGTTTCCGAGACGCTTAATCTGCTCTTCAAAGAGCTCGTTCCCGCCGAACCGAACCCATCCACCGTTGACCGGTTCGACACCATCGTCACCGAGATGAACGCCTGCAGCACCGACCAACAGGCCCAGGAACATCGGCACGCTCTCTCCACCGAGCTCTTCTCGCTCGATCAGTGGTACTTCCTCTGTGATCCAGCCGACCACGGCGCCCCCGTCGAATGGGTCTTCCCCGACGGGCCCGATCAATCGCCCACAATCCTTGCGTTCACCAGCGAGGAGCGAGCCAGGTCGGCCGGCGTCGAACTCGGTCTTTACCCGGCAGGTGGCGCTGTGCCGGTAATGCCATCTCCCGTCGAGGCTGCCCTCGAGTGGATTTCAGGCGACCAATTCCAGCATGAGTGGCTCAGCTTCAACCTCACCCAGCAGAACTTCCCGCTCTACGTGACCGAAGTACTCCGCCACCGCAACACCTAAAACCCGAACTGGTACAGGATCTGGTTGTTGTGGCCTCCGTTATCTGTACTGGTTCGTTAGGTGGCGATTTCTGGGAGGACGTCGAATCCGCCGAGGTACAGCGCTC
>CALGZB010000136.1 GCA_937934655.1 uncultured Acidimicrobiales bacterium
GACCGTCGGGATACCAGCGGCTTCGAGTTGAACGGTGTCGTGGACACTCCACGACGTGCAACTACCTCAATCGGCGGACCCGGTGAGTACCAGGTCGACTTCGGCAATCAGCTTTCCCATCACCTCATCGGGTGCGGCGATGGCTGCGTTCTTCGACTCGATGAGAACCAACTCGGCGCCGGTGCGGTCGCACAGCTGCTCGGCAAGCCGTTGCATGAGAATGTCGGCGTTGGGTTTGCGGTTGTCGAGCACGCCAACGCGTTTGCCCTTGAGATCGTCGGGCGACATTGCTCGCCCAGTTGATGGCGGGGCGATGCGGCCGCCCGGTGTGTAGATCAGCATGGAAGGGTCACACTCCTGGTCATCCCCCAACTCGGTATGACCGAGCTGTGTTTGCCGGCACCGCCAACGACCAGCACTTTGATGTTGTCGGGTTTCTCGGTCATCGATACGAAGTCGTCATCGCCGAGGGCCTGTTGCCACGGCGCCCACGCCAACAGGTTGAAGGCCTTGCGTGCATCGCCGACCCGAACCGTGGCTTTGTTAAACAGGTACGCCGACACGTCGCCCCGAGACCAACCCGAATCGGCGCAGAGTGCGGCATGTTCGGGACACAGCGCAACGAAGTACTCGCCCTGACTGATCGGGGCGTTGTTCTGACCCCAGGTAGTCATGGCCGAAGCGATCTTGTCGAGCACGGCGGCAGCGTTATCGGATTCCATATCGTGCACGTTGTGCGGTGCCTCGCCGCAGTGCAGCGTGATGGCCGACGGGGTGGCCGGACCGACCTCATGAGCATAAGAACCCCAAGGTGACTCCTCGAGATTCTCGGCCACACAGTACGAGTACTTGGCCGGGCCGCCCTGGGTGGCGGCATCGCCAGGACCGGGAACCGCACCGGCAACGTGCATCAGGATGAGACGAAGCGCTCGACCCGTGGTGGCGTTTGCCCGATTACCTGGGCCGAAGGCACCGAGACCGGCGTTGTACCCGCCAGTGGTTGCGGCTTCGCCGTGCACGATAAGCAGTGGGGCCACGGGGTGGGTAGTGGCGTTGACGCCTCGAAGGTTGAGCTCGGGCGCAGCGAGGGCTTTCACTGCCGCAACCAGCACTGGCATATGCCTGGGTTCGCAACCAGCGAGCACGGCATTCACCGCGATGATTCGACGGGTGGCCTCGCCAACGCGTGGAGCAAGAGTGGCGATGACCTCATCGGGATCGGCATCGCCGGAGTCGACCTTGCGAAGGCCTGCCAACATGGCATTCACCCGAGCCTCGGTGGGGGCGATCAACGGAAGGCCATCGCCCCATCCGTGCTCGGCATACACAGCCATGATGGTCTCGGGATCGTCAGTCTCGACATCGATCTGCACCGGCTGATCCCCGTTCATTCACCCATGATGGCAGCCGGCAGAAATGCAGGCGAATAGAGAGCCGAAGTACGGTGCGGTTGTGCTCGTCGATACCCACACGCATGCCGTCTCGGCCGATACCGATCGGTTTCCTCAGCGGCCTACGGCCTTCGCCAACGGCGCATGGTGGCAAGGCGACGACTGTTCCTTCGAGCGGCTACGTGACGAAGTAGCTGCAAGTTCGGTCGACCGGGTGATTCTGGTGCAGGCCGCTGGCGCCTATGGGGATGACAACTCCTATCTCGATGACTCCCTCCAAACGAGCGAATCCGGGTTCTCTGGCGTCGGCATCATCGATCCGTTCAGCCGCCCTGGCACCAGTCCTAATCAACGCGTTCGCGAACTTGCTGAGCAACATCGAATCGGCGGTCTCCGACTCTTTTATATTCCACAGCCCGACACCTCGTGGCTCGGCGAAGCTCCTGGCGACGAACTCATCGACACCTGCGCCGAACTCGACCTTGCGGTTTCGGTGTGCTGCCAACCGCCGGCCTTCGATGAGCTCGCATCACAACTGGCCCGACGCCCCGACGTACCGTTCGCTCTCGACCATTGCGGCTTTGCTGATTTCACTGGCGATTCCCCCTACCTGGCTGCCGAACCGCTCTGGAACCTTTCGGACTATCCGAACCTGGTCGTGAAACTCACCCCCACCTTGGTACGTCTCAATGACGCCAACCCGTCGGCTCTCGTCGGCGAACTGGTGGCGAACTTTGGGGCTGACCGAATCATATGGGGCAGCGACTGGCCCCAGCACCGAGAGGTCGACGAACATGGGCAACAACTGACCTATGCGCAGCAGGTCGACCTGATCCAGTCATGGATCACCGACCTCGACCCGCAACAAAAACAAGCAATCGCTGGCGACAACGCCCAACGACTTTGGCCCCAGCTGTTCACCAACCTTGGAGCACCGTGACCCAACCCGATACCGCCACCAACCAGCCCGATCCGTTCGTGGTGGCTATCTGCTACCCCGACTGGTTCTGGTCAGAGCCAGGAGCATTCGATAACGCGGTCGCTCAGCTCGCCGGCCTCACCACCGCAACGGGCGGCAAGATCGAAGTCGTTGTCGCGCCATACCTTGAAGAGAACGACCGCCGCACCGCCCGCGGGACGGACCCAACGGCCGACTGGGTTTCCAGCCAGCCCGAGATCGACGAGGAAACCGCCGCCGCCTTTTCTCGCATGCACGCTGCACTTGCGCTCGACCTTCCCGCTGGCATCGTCGACCTCGCCCCCAACCTTCAGATGGTGCAGTCCTTCGGCGCTGGAGCCGACCAGTTCGACTGCTGCGGGTTCGATGAAGCTGGCGTTCACCTTGTAACCAGCGCCGGAAGTAACGCCATCGGTATTGCCGAGTTCGCGTTCGGCAGAGTCATCGAGTTCTACAAACGATTCGAAGAGATCCGCGATCTTCAACGAGAAACCAACTGGCAGCCGCTGTTCGGTAGCGAACTCGCCGGCAAGACCGTTGGGCTCCTCGGCTACGGAAACATCTGTGCCGCAATCGCCAGCCGCGCTCGCGCCTTCGACATGCAGGTCCTGGCATGTCGCCAATCGGCGAAGCCCGGCGACACCCACCCCGATCTCGACGGTGTCTACCCGGCGGCCGACTTCTCTTCGATGCTCGCCGAATCCGACGTGGTCATCGCAGCGGTACCTCGCACCCCCGAAACCGATGGCCTTATGAGCGCAGAAGCGTTCGCCGCGATGAAACCTGGCGCATTCTTTTGCAACGTCGGCCGAGGCACCCTGGTCGATGAAGCTGCCCTCGTTGCAGCGCTCGAATCGGGACACCTAGGCGGAGCGGCACTCGACGTTGCCAGCAACGAGCCACCGGCCGACGACCACCCACTGTGGACCGCACCCCGGCTCACGATGTCGTTTCACAACTCGGCGGTCCCCGAGGCGATGTTTGTCAACGTGCATCGCATGTTCGAAGAGAACCTGTTGTCTTTCCTCAACAATCCCGCTGTGAAAGGGTAAACCCATGGCCCAAGACGTAACCCCCGCCGAAGAAGACCTCCCGCTCATTATCTCGGTCGACGACCACGTGATGGAACCGCGCACCCTCTGGCAGGAGCAGCTTCCTGAGAGCATGAAAGCCCGAGGACCACGAGTGGTTCAGGACACGGTGAAGCTCGAGTTCAAGGGCGGGCATTACGGCTTTACCCGCGGCACCGACGACGGCGACATGTGCGATATCTGGCTGTTCGAAGACAGCGAAACACCCACCGGATTCCTCCATGGCCCAGCGGGCGTCCCCCGCAACGAGCAACGCAATGTTGCAGCGGTGTACGAAGACCTCCGTCCCGGCACGTACCAGCAGAAAGAACGGCTCGAGGACATGACCCTCAACCATGTTGAGGCCGCCATTAACTACCCCAACATCTTCCCCCGTTTCTGTGGGCAGGGATTCCTAGAGCGCGAAGACAAAGAGCTCGCGCTTGCTTGCCTCCAGATCTACAACGACTGGATGATCGACGACTGGTGCGGCGGCGCGGGCAAAGGTCGCCTCATTCCGCTGACCCTCATTCCTCTTTGGGACGCCAACCTTGCGGCGGCCGAGGTGCACCGGTGCGCTGCCAAAGGAAGCCACGCCATCGCCTTCTCCGAGAACCCTTCAAAGCTCGGCTGCGCCACCATGTACTCGGGCGAATGGGATGTTGTGTGGCAGGCCTGCGTCGACACCGAAACAACCGTGTCGATGCACATCGGGTCGTCATCATCGATGCCCACCACCTCGCCCGATGCACCACTTGCCGCTTCGATGGCGCTGTACGCCCAGAACGCCGAAGCATCGCTGGTCGACTGGGTCTTCTCCGGAGCGCTTCAACGGTTCCCCGACATCAAGATCGCCTACGCCGAAAGCCAAGTGGGTTGGATGCCTTTCCAGCTTGAGCGCATGGACTCGGTCTTTAAAGAAGGCGTCGGAGGCGTCGGCGGACCCGGTCCGTTGCCCAGCGAACTGGTCAAGGGCCGAGTGTTCGGCTGCATCTTTGATGACATCGTCGGCCTTCGTCAGCGCGACTCCATCGGCACCGACCAGATTCTGTTCGAGACCGACTACCCGCACTCCGACGGCACGTTCCCGCACTCACGCAAAGTCGCCCACGGCATGTTTGTCGAGGTCGGAATGAATGCCGAGGATTGCTACAAGGTCATGCGCGGCAACGCCATCCAGGCCTACGGACTCCACCGCTTCGGCATCACCGAATAGCCGCTAGTTCGAGGGTCGATTTCTCGACAGGAATGCGCCGGCATCGGCCAGGATGAACTGGCCGGTAATGCATCGCGCCAGGTCACTCGTGAGGAAAACGGCGAGGCGGGCTAACTCGTCGTGCTCGACCATTCGACGAAGCGGCGTCGACGCAACGATCTGAGCAATCCGATCCTCATCGAACGCTGCGGCCACCGTTTCGGTCAACGTGGTGCCCGGCGCCATGGCGAGGACTCGTATTCCGTCGGGACCAAGCTCTACCGCCATCGACGTCACCAGATGGTTGAGTGCCGCTTTCGATGCGGCATAGATCGAGTTGTAGGGCGACGGCCGTGTCGTTTCGCCCGACGTCACGAAGAGGATCACTCCCCCGCCCTGTGCCTGCATCACCTCAGCTTCGGCCCGGCCACAGAGTGCAGCGAGTGTGAAGTTCTGGTCGGTTATGTCCCGCCAATCGTCGCCGCGGTAGTCGACGAATGGTTTGAGCCCGCGTCCTGGGGGCAGCATTCCGATGTTATTGACCGCAATGTCGAGGCCGCCCAGCTTCGCGACCGTCGTGGCCACCATCTCGTCGATTGCATCGTCCTCACGGCAATCGGCCACAACAGCGATGGCCTCGCCGCCGCTGGCCGTAATCTCGGCGACGACCGCATCGGCGTGCTCGTTACGAATGTCGTTAACCGCCACCTTGGCGCCGGCCTCGGCGAGCCACAGCGCTATCTCGCGGCCAATACCTGCTCCGGCGCCAGTAACGAGTGCAACCTTGCCCATGTGTTCGATAGAGATGCTCACAACATGACAGTCTGGCCTACATGAATCGAGACCGCCTCAATCTCTGCCTAAGCACGCTCTTCCCAAACCCGTTCCAGATCACCAGCGACGAGTTCGATGCCGGCCTTGCGGCGTGCGCTGATGTGGGCGCCGACGGGATCTCGCTTTGGTCGCTCCATCACCTGCTGCTCGGTGATCCGGTTGAGAAGACAGCGCAGCGTATTTCCCAGCATGGTCTCGACGTGGCGTGCGTCGAGGCGATCTACGGCTGGGCCAATGCGGAGTCGCCTTCCGCTGCGGTTGCCGATGCCGAGATGTCGATCCAGCTTTGCGCCGACTTCGCCGCTGGCACCCTCGCCGCCGTTGTCCTTGAGCCCGAGGTCTCCGATATCGGCGCTGCCTCAGCGAACCTTGCGGCGGTGGCCGACCGGGCCGCGGAAGCCGGGGTCACCGTGTGCGTCGAATATCTCCCGTGGAGCGGCATCCCCGATATCGGGACGTGCTGGGAAGTCCTGCGCCGAAGCGAACGCACAAACGTCGGCATCTTGTTCGACTCGTGGCACTGGTTCCACCAGCCCGGAGGGCCGACCGGCGCTAATGCCGAGACCCTCACCTCGATCCCTGGTGAGTTCATTCCCGTCCTGCAGCTCTGCGATGCACATCCGGAGCCGACCGACGATCCATTGACCGAGTGCATGAATAACCGGCCGCTCCCCGGCGACGGCGTGGTCGACCACGACGCACTCTTCGCACTCTTGAACGAGATCGGCGCCGACCCGATCATTGCTCCGGAAGTGTTCAATGCCGAGCTGGTCGCCAAGGGCCCGGCGGAAGCCGCAACCCAGATTGTGGCGGCCAGTCGATCGACCCTCGAGCGCTGGCAAACACCCAGCCGCTAAAGCGCCGCAGCGTCGGGCGACAGCAGCGATTCGGATACCGGCGGGGGTGCCGGCGAAAGAAGCTGCCGTAGTGCGTCGGCATGACTGTCGAGAGCAGTCTGCCCTTCACTGGTGATGGAGAACCACGATGCCCGGGTCTTACCCTTTCCTGTGCGCTTTGAGGTGACATACCCGGCGTCGATAAGCACCTTGAGCTGCTTCGAAAGGTCGGAGTCGCCAAGCTCGAGGTGATCACGCAGATACGAGAACTCGACTCGTTTGGCTGACGCCAGCAACCCCATTGCCGCAAGGCGTTTCGGTGCAGTGAGGTGCACGTTGAGGGCATCGAGACTCATGTGAGCGAAGGCCGTCGACGCCGAATTGCGTACAGGCCACTGCGAACGACGAGGAAGAAGGCGGTGGTGAGCGCCCAACCAAGCAGGGCATACCCGGGCATGAACCGTTCGTATCCCAACGAAGACACCGCAGTCCCCCAGAGGCCGACAACGATCCAAGACACGATGACCATCGCGACCAAGAAGCCGGCACCACGCATCGATGGACGCGACTTCACCGGCCGACGCCGGAAGTCGTGGACGGACATGAAACCACCGGCAAGAAGCGCCACCGCCCCAAACACCAGACTCGAAGCGGTGTTCATCGCCTGCCCGAACAGCGTGAGACCACCGACCGTTGTGGCCAGCAACGCCGCGTACCACCACGGGCCGAAGTCAAGGATGAGGTCGGTATGAACCGACGCCTTCGCCCGGCTCAACAGGTCAAGATCGGCGGCTGCGTCGAAGTCCCCTAGTGATTTATTGTCCATATTGGAAAGTTACCGATTACTTTCCAAAGCGTCAAGTAAAACCTCGGAGACTGGTGCGTGGCCGCACGCTCGACGCTCACTTCAGTGCTTTCCTCCGCCGCGGGACTCGGTTGTCTTGGGCGCCAGCTAGGAGGACCGGCCCATCAATCGCATCAGCGTTGTCACCGGGTCGCCGGTCTCGACATCATCGTCGGCGCGGGTCGCAAAATTCTTGGATCGCTCCAACGTGGAGCGCTCCGCCTGGGCGATCTTCACCCCGAGGTTTACGGCCAACGGATCCAGCTGCGCCGAAGTACCGGTCGCTTGCGCAACATCCCACGTGTGACCCAGCTGGTCGATAATCCGATACTGGAGAAAGAGGCGGGCGGAGATTGACCCGACCGGGTGCTGCACCACTTGATCGAGGGGTTGGGCGAAGGCCTCGAGTGCGCCAGCGGCCGCGGTGGTCAGTTGGCCAATCACATCAGCGTCGTCGGGATTGAGACCAACCGAAGCCGTGACCGACTCAGCCAGCGTTGCCCCACTCATCACGGAAACAACGAAGCGCTCACCCGCCACCACATGATCAACCACATCGTGCACCGACCAGTCGGCACACGGTGTCGCCAGATCCCACTGACCGGGCTGCACCGCCCGCGCCGCTTCCGCGAACCCCGCCATCGCGCGTTCCATCGCATCGCGGAGTTCACCATCTGAACCGGGCCAGTCAAGATCAGCCATCGCTCAAAAATACTACGGCCCAGTGGCGCGACGCTAGAGCCCGTCGCTCATGATGCCGAGAAGTTCCTTCACGACACCAAAAACGATGCGATGCGTTCGCGAACCGCTGGGAGAGTCTCGGCCTCGAACCACGGGTTCTTCGTTAACCAGTGCTGGTTGCGAGGCGAAGGATGAGGCATCACGACGGTGCCAGGGAAGTACTGCTTCCAGTTGGCCACCGTCTCGGTCAGCGTTGCTTTGCGATCCTCGACATAACGTTTCTGTGCGTACATTCCGATGATCACGTCAAGCCGGTCACTCGGCAGCTCGGCGAGCACTCGATCGTGCCAGAGCGGCGCGCACTCGGGACGCGGCGGGTTGTCGCCAGACTTCGCAGACCCTGGATAACAGAACCCCATTGGAACCAAAGCCACCACGTCGGGGTCGTAGAACTGTTCGTCGGTGAGACCAAGCCACTTCCGCAGGGTCTTGCCACTGGGGTCATCCCACGGCACACCTGATTCGTGAACCCGCCGCCCCGGTGCCTGCCCGATGATGACGATTCGGGCCTTGCTCCCGACCTGCACGACGGGTCGTGGATCGTGATCTAGCTGGCCGGCACAAACGGTGCATGCTGCGATGTCGGTGAGGAGTTCGCCAAGCGATGTCACAAACGCTCTACAGCTCGCCGGCGGTTTCGACGGCCGGTCGTACAAAGTCGGCCAGCGGATCATCGGTTGCGCCGTAGCCGTTCCAAGGCGCAAACCCGAGCAGGCTTTTCATCTCATCGTCGAGGTCGTCGAGAACCTCAGGCCGAGTTGCGTAGGTCATGTTGGTGAGCGCCCGAACTACCGGACCACAGAAGAACGTGGTGAGACCGAGGCGGGGGCCGTTGGACGTGTTAAGGCCCGAACCGTGCCAGGTACGACCCTCCCAAATGATCGCCGAACCCGCAGTGCCCTCGGGCTGAGCTTCGTCGTCTCGGGGCTCGCCGGTGGGTTGCACGCCACTGAGATGACTACCGGGCACCAGACGGGTCGCACCGTTGTCGACGGTGAAGTCGGTGATCATCCACATGAAGTTGAGCACCATCGGGGGCGAAATTGCCGTGGCTGATGGGGTTGGTTCGCCGAATGGACCGGCGCCTCGCACCAAGTCGCCCTGGCGGTTGTGCCGCTCGCCAGGCATCGCCGGTTGCGGCATCCACCACTGATCGGTGTGCAACGGCATTGGCTTGTTTCCCGGATACGTGATGTGCGAATCGATAGCCGAAATCTGATGGTCGGCGCCGAGCACATGACTCGCTAGTGCACGAGCCACCGGGTGAAGCGCCAGCTGGTGGAAGACCTTCCCCTTGTTGTGCAGCAGATAGACCCACTGATTCACGTCGTCGCCTTCGGCATCAGCGGGAAACGGGTAGTCGAGCGCAGCGGCACGCTCGCCCGTTGCCTGTGCGGCTAGGCGCTTGCGAACGGCCTCCACCGTCTCGGCATCGAGCAAGTCTTTAGCGACGCAGTATCCCGACGAATCGAGGTCGGCACGCATGGTGTCGAGATCGGTCGTCGGTTGCGGAATCGATGCCGGTTGCGAGAGCGATGACGGTTGCGAAAGCGATGCCGGGTCCATTGCGGGAAAATAGACCGCAAGCGATGGATCTGTCGACCCTCCTTCGTCTGCTTCCCGTAGGGCGGGGTTCTACGAGAAGACCACGGTCTTGTTGCCGTATACAAGAACCCGATTCTCGAGGTGGGCTTTCACCGCACGGGCGAGCACGACGGTTTCGAGATCACGCCCCCGACGCACCAGCTCGTCAGCCGACTGGCGATGGCTAACCCGAACGACGTCCTGGTCGATGATCGGTCCTTCGTCGAGTTCGGCGGTTGCATAGTGGCCGGTCACGCCGATCAGCTTCACGCCACGAGCGTGGGCCTGGTGATACGGCTTCCCTCCAGGAAACGCGGGCAGAAACGAGTGATGGATGTTGATAACTCGGCTCGGGAAGGCATCGATGATCGAGCCCGGCAAGATCTGCATATAGCGAGCCATCACGACCAAGTCGATGTCGTTCGACGTGAGCAGGTCGGAGAGGGCTTGCTGCTGGGCCGGGCGGTTATCGGGATCGACAGGAAGGTGATGGTAGGAAAAGCCGGCCCGTTCGGTGGCCTCGCGATGCGTGTCGTGGTTGCTGGCAACCAGCGCAAGCTCACCGGGCATTTCCCGAAGCGACCAGCGGGCCAATAGGTCGTAGATGCAGTGGCCCTGTTTCGAGCACAGAATCGCCACCCGCGGGCGGTCGCTCGAATGTCGAATGCTGTACTTCATATCGAACTCTTCGGCGATTGGAGCAAACAACTCCCGCAGCTCGACCAGGTCATCTTGGGTTCCTGGGAACTCAACTTCGACCCGCTGAAAGAACACTCCAGCTTCGGCGTCGCCATGCTGCTCTGCATGCACGATGTTGGTGCCCTGCTCGAAGAGAAAGCGAGTAACCGCCGCTGCGATTCCGGGGCGATCTTCGCAGGAGAGCAGCAGGGTGACAGTCGGGGATATCGCTGGGGATTCGCTCATATCGGCAACAAACTATTCCGTCTCGGCCTCGAACTACGAGGTCACCGGCCCTTTGGCTTCCCGGGTTGCTGATTGGGCGACAGGTCCTTCGACCGAACTGGCGGTGGGCCGGGTGGCGAGGCCAGAAACCAGAAGATGGTGCCGAACACTGCAACCGCCGCGATCATGGTGAATCCAAGGCGGTAATCGCCGGTTTGGTCGGCCAAGATTCCGGCCAACAACGGCCCGGCCATCGCTCCGACGGTGATGATGATTCCCGACCAACCGAGGATCCTCGCGTAATCGGTGGAGCCGAAATAGTCGGCCCGAATGGCTTGCATGAGCGGGCCGCGAACACCCCACGCCAGACCGTGCATCACCACGAAGGCACCAATGGCTGCCCAATGATCGACCCACGTGAGGAGAAGTAACCCGGCGCCGTGCACACACATCGCTATGCCCGCGAGTAGCCGTTTATTCACTAGGTCACCCAGGAACCCGCCGACTCCTGTGCCGATCAGCTGAAACACCGGGACGATTCCGGCAAGCAGCGCCGCAGTGCCTGCCGTATAACCACGATCTTCGGTGAGGTAGAGCGCGAGGTGGGCCATCGAGGCCGACACAACGACCAGGGCCGACCCATGCCCAAACGAGATCATCCAAAATGCTCGGGTGCGAATCGCTTCGCCCGCCGTGAAGTGTTGGTCACTTACCCCCTCGGCCCGCTTGGTGTTGGGGAGATCGTCGGGGTTGTCGACCCCGTCGAGCGGTAGCCCCATTTCGATTCGGTCACGACCACTGATACTTGCCCCCCACCACGCGACCGCAGCCAGGATGGCCCCAGCAAGGAACGTGGTCCATCGCCAGCCGATGAGGCTGTAGCCGCCAACGATGACCGGTGCAGCGAATCCACCAAGGGCAAAACCCATCGTTTGCAACGACAGCGCCCGTGCTCGTTTCCGCTCGAACCAACCCACCGTTGATGACGAGATCGTCAAGAACCCCACGAGGCTCATGCCGGTTGCCGCGAACATCATGACGATGAAGAAGGCGACTTTGCCGCTTACCTGCGAAACCGCGAGGAATCCGAAGAAAGTCAGCACAGCGCCGAGGCGCATCACGAACTTGATGCCGCGCCTCTCGATCACCCGCCCCTGCGCCGGGCCGACCAGTGCTGTCTCGGCTCGAGTTGCCGCGAATACCAGCGAGAAGAACGTCTTCGACCAACCGAATTGTCCGCGCAGCTCCACCGCCAGATTGCCGTAACCCTGCACCCAAACCAGCGACTGCAGCGCCCACACAAACGAGCTCGCTCCGACAACCTTCCAACCCATGAAGATCGGTTTGCCTGAGCGGTTCCAGAACGGCCCTTGGGACTCGGGGGTTTTCGTTTCGAGGGTCACGGGAGTGGGTGACTAGAGGTTGAGTAGATCGGCGAGGAAGTTGGCCACGCCGTCGTGGTCATGCGACCCGGTGATGGCGTCGGCGGCTTGCTTCACATCATCGTTGGCGTTCTCCATCGCTACGCCGATACCGGCCCACTCAAGCATCTCAAGATCGTTCCAGCTGTCGCCGAACGCCACGACTTCAGAAGCATCGATGCCTTGGCGAGCACAGAGCCTGCTCAGGGTGTTGGCCTTGGTGACATCGGCGGCGGTAATCACGACGAAGGGCAATCCCGCCGAACTCACCTCGGCTTCTACCGAAACGATGCCCTTGACCCGCTCTGCGAGCTCGGCGTACCCAAGCTC
>CALGZB010000137.1 GCA_937934655.1 uncultured Acidimicrobiales bacterium
AGGCGGTGCCATGAACATTGGCGAGGGTGAACGCGAGGGCGGACTTGAGGCGGTGCTCGAACTCGCCGACATGGCCAAGATGAATGAGATCCGGGCCCGGGCCGAAGAGATCGTGGCGGACCCAGACATCGCCGAATCGCTCAAGCCGTACTACCGGCAGTTTTGTAAGCGTCCGTGCTTCCACGACGACTACCTCCAAACCTTCAACCTGCCCAACGTAACGCTGGTCGATACCGACGGCAGGGGAGTCGAGCGCATCACTGAGAACGGAATCGTCGCCAATGGCGTCGAGCACGAAGTCGATTGCATCATCTTCGCTACCGGGTTCGAGGTAGGAACCGGGTACGCCCGCCGTGCTGGTTATGAGATCGTCGGACGTGACGGCGTAACCCTTACTGACAAGTGGGCCGATGGGGTCGAAACCCTGCACGGAATGCACAGCCACGGGTTCCCCAACTGCTTCATCATGAGCCAGATGCAGGGCGGCTTCACCGTGAACTATCCACACATGCTCGATGAGCTGGCACGCCACGTTGCCTACGTCTTGGCCGAGGCCGACGAACGGGGCGCCGAAGTGGTCGAGGCGACCCAAGAAGGCGAAGCGGCATGGGTGCAGACCATCATCGACACGGCGCGCAATCGCCAAGCGTTTCTCGAGAGCTGCACGCCCGGCTACTACAACAACGAAGGAAAGCCGGGCGATACCGCGTCGCAGAACACGTCGTACGGCAAAGGTTCGGTCGCCTTCTTCGAAGTGCTCGAAGAGTGGCGCCAGGCCGGTACGAACGACGGCCTGGCGTTCACAGAGAAGCTGTGAGACTTACAGGATCTGGCTGAGGAACAGTTGGGTGCGTTCTTCTTCCGGGTTGGTGAAGAAGTGCTCGGGGGTTCCAACTTCGACGATCTCGCCGTCGGCCATGAAGACCACACGGTCGGCCACTTCACGGGCGAAGCCCATTTCGTGAGTCACACAGATCATGGTCATGCCTTCGGTGGCAAGATCCTTCATCGTGTCGAGAACCTCTTTGATCATCTCGGGGTCGAGCGCCGAGGTGGGCTCGTCGAAGAGGATGACCTTTGGTTTCATGGCCAGCGACCGAGCGATAGCCACGCGCTGTTGCTGTCCACCTGACATTTGGCCGGGGAACTTGCGGGCTTGATCGGGGATCTTGACCCGCTCGAGCAGCTCCATGGCCGTGGCTTCCGCCTCGGCCTTTGGGATGTTGCGAACGTTGCGCGGAGCCAGCGTGATGTTGTCGAGCACTGAGAGGTGCGGGAACAAGTTGAAGCTCTGGAACACCATGCCGGTTTCGCGGCGGATGTTCTGAATGGCTTTGATGTCGTCGCTCAGCTCAACACCGTCGACGACGATGCTGCCACGGTCGTGACGCTCGAGTCGGTTGATACAACGGATGAGGGTGGACTTACCGGAACCAGATGGGCCGATGACCACAACCACTTCCTGTTCGCCGACCTTCATGTTGATGTTCTTCAGCGCCTGAAAGTCGCCAAAGAACTTGTCCATGTTGACGACGTCGATCATGACGCGGCCGGTGCCCCCAACCTGAGTGGCATCGCTGTTAATTGCTTTAGTTTCACTCATCGGTGACCGACTCCCAGTTTGGCTTCGAGCCTTCGGCTCTCTTTGGACATTGTGTACGCAAAGGCCCAGTAGCCAATTGCGACGAATAGATAGGTGACACTTGCAAGGCCCTTACCGACAAAGGCTTGCTGCGAATTGGAGGTATCGGAAACTCGCAGGAACTCGAGGATGCCGATGATCGACAGCAGCGAAGTGTCCTTGAAAAGGGCGATGAACTGGCCGACCATGGCGGGGATCACGGCTCGAAGCGCCTGGGGCAGAACGATAAGGCGCTGCACCGAAGCGGCGGACATGCCTGACGCCTGGGCAGCCTCGGTTTGACCCTTGGGCACAGCCTGAAGACCACCACGAACGATCTCGGCGATGTAGGCGGCGCTAAACCCGGTGATCACGATAATTGCAAGGGTAAGGTCGGCCGGACGTTCGAAGTCGATGGGCAGGAACAACGGCAACATCAGGTTCGAGAACAACAGCAGCGAAATAAGCGGAACGCCACGGACGAATTCGATGAAGATGACCGACGCGGTCTTCAGTACCGGCAGGTCTGACTTTCGTCCAAGCGCCAGCAGGATGCCGAACGGCATCCCAAGCGAAATACCGACGACGGCGGTGAACAGCGAGATATGGAGGCCGCCCCAGTTCTCCCAGCCGAAGCCATCGTGGGGAATGAGGTTCTGGATGATGGCCACCATCGCCGCCACCACCAGTGCGATACCGGATCGTATGAGTGTTCCGGCAAAACCCTTAGGCAGGGAGTCGACCCGGCTGAGCTCGCTCATCATCCACAGGAACGCCACAAGACCGAGGGCATAGCCGCCCAGTCGGGAAGTTCCGGCAATGACAAGCATCGAGACGATGAATAGCGCAACGCCGATAAAGATGGCTCGTTCCCGAATCGCAGCGGGCATTCGCCAGCCGATTTCGCGAGCGACGACTATCAGCGCGAATGCGCCAGCAAGTCCGATAAACGGAAGCAAGGTTCGGGCAAAGCTCACGAAGAAGATCGACACCAACAGAACCGGCCAGAAGCGGCGGAGCATCGAGCCCCAGCCCTCCTTGTGCGATTCGATCTCTTGGGAGAGGTCGAGTTCGTGGCTGTTGCGAGCCAGCGCGCCGGTGGTGAGCCCAGCGCCAAGAATCAGCACGTAGGCCGATGTCCACGGACGCCAGAGTTCCTCTTTGGGGAACTGGCCGATCATAAAGATCCGAAGGTTGGCTCGGATGATTTCGAAGTCGGCACTGATCACCCAGTTGAGGCCGAACCACAGCAACGCCAGAGCGGCGAGCCCAACGACAATAGTCAGGAGACTATTGACGCCGCTGCTGAAGAGGTTCTTCTTTGCCCAATCCGCAGGCGAGAGCTTTGTGCTTGGTGGTGACGAATCGGTAGCGAGCGCTGCCGTGATGTCGTCACCGAGGTACATGGCATCTTTTCCGGCCATTGGACTACCTCCCCACGATCTGAAGTTTGCGGTTGATGAGGTTGCCGATAGTCGACAGGAGCAGCGACAACGCCAGGTAGAGCAGCGCCAGGATCAAGATGAGCTGAGGCGCCGGCTGTGATTGTCCGAACAGGTTGTTGATGATGTTGGTGGTTTCGGTTGCGCCAATTGCGATTGCCAGCGAACTGTTCTTCGAGAAGTTGAGGAACTGGCTGATGAGCGGCGGAAACGCCACCCGCATTGCCTGGGGCAGCACGACGAATCGGTAGCGCTGGAAGGTTGACAGCGCTAGTGCGTTGGCTGCCTCCTCCTGTCCCTTGTGCACTGCCATGATCGAGCCACGGACGATTTCGGCAATGTGCGTGCCGGTATAGATGACAAGAGCAACCGTGAGTGCAGCGAATGGCATCTGAATGCGGAACCCGTCGCTGAAGACCCGACCACGATCGTCCAGCATCGGCTTTGACATTGAAACCGGCCCGCCGAGGACGAGGTAGGCGATAAGGCCGATGCCGAGGAACGTGGCGAACGCCCAAAGGACCCGCCGGTGCGGAGCACCAGTGTTGTCGAAGACCTTGGTGCGCCAGTAGCCGACAGCGCCGGCTAAGAGAAGGGCACCAAGCAGAATCCAGCGGAAGGCACCGAAGTTGTCTTGCCCCATGATCGACGGGATAGCGAAGCGGTTGTTGCTAAGAATGAACCACTCGCCCAGTGGTTTCCACGCTTCCTGAGCGGTGGGGAACCCGTTGAGGAATACCGCGCTCCAGACGAACACGATGACCACCAGCGGTGGGATGTTCCGGAAGAATTCGACGTAGCCAGTGGCGAGTTTGCGAACGATCCAGTTGGACGAGAATCGAGCGATACCGACCAAGGTGCCCAGAAGAAGGGCGGCCGGAATGCCGACCATGATGACGCGAATGGTGTTGAAGAACCCAGCGACGATGGCCGAGCTCACGGAGTCGCCAGCGATGAGCGGGTTGTCGGCAATCGTGATGCCGGCTGGCTGATCGAGAAAGTCGAACGTGAGTTTGAGGCCGATGGCATCGGTGCGGGCTCGGAAGTTTCCCCAGAGATAGGTGCCGGCGCCGATGATGGCGAACAAGGCAACGAGCTGAGCGACGATGCCGATGGCCTTCACGTCGCGCCACAGCACGGCGGTGTCGCCTTCATCGCTGCTTGCCCGGTCACGGAACATCGCAACGATGTCGTAGATGAGGCGACCAACCACGTAGATGGCTGTTCCGATTGCTGCGAGCCCAAGCAGCAAAAGTAGAAACTGGATCATTGATACTTCCCCCTGAGGCACGTCACTGTGCCAAAACACCTGCTGGTGTGTGATTGAACGTAGAAGGGGCGGGCTGGAAAATCCAGCCCGCCCCTTCCTCGTTACTTCGTATCCAACCCGTTTCTTACCGGGTCAGTAGGAACGATTCCTAGCGGAATGGTGGAACGTACTGCAGGCCACCATTGGTCCACAGGTCGTTCGGGCTTCCGGCAAGGGTAAGGCCGATTGGGCCAAGGTTTTTCTCGAAGATTTCTTCGTAGTTTCCGACCTGGCTGATGATGTTGTAAGCGAACTTGGGGTCAAGTCCGAGGCCAACCTCAGCAACTGCGGTGTTTCCGTCGCCATCGGTGATTGGCTCACCGAGGAATCGAAGGATGCTGGAGTCTTCGCTGGTAAGGAAGCTGTCGACGTTGGAGCTGTCGATGCCGTACTCCCAAGCTTGGACGGTTGCCATGACGGCCCAGTTAACGACCTGTGCCCATTCGGTGTCGCCATCGGCAACAACTGGACCAAGTGGTTCCTTCGAGATGATCTCGGGAAGGATCGCGGTGTCGATTTCCATGTTCGCTGCGAATGCTGCGAGCTGTGAAGCGTCTGAGGTCCAGACCTCACACTGTCCGGCCTGGAAAGCTGGGTTGAGCTCATCGTTGGATTCGAACTCCACCGGGGTGAAGGCGATGCCAAGGTCGCCGAGTACGGCGTTGAGGTTCAGCAGTGTGGTGGTACCGGTGAGTACACAGATCGAGGCGTCAGCGACGTCTTCGAGTGAAGCGATGCCGCTATCGGCTTGAACCATGAAGCCCTGTCCATCGTAGAAGGTGGTGTGCAGGAAGTTGGCCTGCTCAGCGCCGTCACGTGAAGCGGTCCAGGTGGTGTTACGGATCAGTACGTCGATCTCACCCGACTGAAGGGTGGGGAAACGCTGAGCAGCAACAAGTGGCGTGATTTCGAATGCGCCTGCGTCGCCAAGAACTGCAGCGGCGATAACCGAGCAGTAGTCAACGTCGAAGCCGCCGAATGCGCCGTCAGCATCAACGATGCCGAAGCCTGGCAGGGTGTCGTTTCCGCCGCACTGGAGCGTTCCAGCGGAGGTAACGGCGGCAAGGGTGCCGCCCTGGGTGAGTTCTACGTCGTCAGATCCACCGTCGTCGGTGCCGCTGTCGTCGGAACCACCATCTTCTGATCCGCTATCTGCTGAACCTTCGTCGCCGTCGCTACCGCAAGCGGAAACAACAAGCACGAATGAAAGCAGCATCGCGAGAATGCGAAGCATTTTGCTTGACTTATTCATAGAGCTTTCCTCCTCCAAATTTCCAGCATCATTGCCGGAAGTTCCAGATGCTAGGCGCACTATTCGCTCGACGGCAACGAGTAGACGCGCTAGCGGCGCGATGTCACACGTTGGTAACACTGCTGCCATGTGTTGGATTTAGACACTCGAACTGGGATTTGGCGACCGTTTGGGCGGCGGGGGGCAACATTCCGTGAAAAGCGGTGGTTTCATAGTGTGTCGTTCGACACGTAAATACCCCAACATTGCGGTATCTGTAACTCTCGGTAAGCTGCCGCGATGACCCACCCGCCGTCAGCAATTGTGGTTGGCGGCGGCCCAGCCGGGCTGTTTGCCGCAGAGCGATTCGCCGAGGCGGGGGTAGCGGTGACTATCTATGAGCACCGCGCTTCGGTGGGTCGAAAGTTCCTCCTGGCCGGCCGCGGCGGACTGAACATCACGCACTCCGAACCACTCGACGACCTTCTTGTTCGCTACGGACCCCGTCGCCCAAACCTCGAGGCCGCGGTCCGGCAGTTCACCCCCGATTCATTGCGGGAGTGGTGCGAGGGACTCCAAGAGCCGTGTTTCGTCGGCACGAGTGGTCGGGTGTTTCCGAAGTCTCTGAAAGCAACGCCGCTGCTTCGGGCGTGGCTTCGCCGCCTCGATGATCGGGGCGTGGAGATTCGTACCCGGCATACGTGGACCGGATGGGCCCACGCGGCTGCCACGGGAGGCGAGTCGGCGAACACCGAGGGCACGTCGGTGGCGATGAGTTTCCTAAGCGGCGACGAGCCCATCGAAGCGACGGCGGATGTAGTAGTGCTGGCTCTTGGCGGAGCGAGTTGGCCACGGGTGAGCACCGATGGGTTCTGGGTTGACTCGCTGAAGGCCGCCGGGGTCGACGTGGCGCCGCTTGAGGCAGCCAACTGCGGGATACGGACCGCTTGGACGCGAACCCTTTCCGACCGCTTTGCCGGCGAGCCGCTCAAGAACGTGGCGGTGAGCGTCTCGGTCGATGGCGAAAAAGTAGGGGGTAGAGTAGGGGGTAGAGAAGTAAGGCATAGAGAAGTAGTCGTGCGCGGTGATGTGATGATCACGACGGCTGGGCTCGAAGGCGGCCCCATCTACGCCCACAGCGCCGCGCTCCGAAACATGGTCGGTGCGACGGGGGAGTGGACCCTCCACCTCGATCTACACCCAGACGTTGAGGAGTCGGCGCTCGTTGCGCGGCTCGCCAAGGTCGGCCGGCCAAAGGACTCCACCTCTACATTGCTCCGCAAAGCCAAAGTGTCGCCAGCGGCTATCGCTGTGCTCCGCGACGTTACCGGCAATGCCATTCCTACCGAGCCCCACGAACTGGCCGGCCTGTTGAAGGCGGTCCCGATTTGCGGGTCGGCCATGATGCCTATCGACCGCGCCATCTCGAGCGCCGGCGGAATCACGTTCGATCAACTCACCGACGACTTCATGCTCGCTGATCACCCCGGTGTCTTTGTGGCCGGTGAGATGCTCGACTGGGAAGCTCCCACGGGTGGCTATCTCTTACAGGCGTGTTTCAGTACCGCTGCGGTCGCGGCCGACGGTGCGCTCGCCTACCTCGACGCACAGGCGACTTCCACCGAGCCCAATCCGCACTGATCGGTCCGGCGATTCGGAAGCCGCTCTTGTGGGCGGTAATCTGACGGTGCGTCAGATTCGCTAACGCGCTCGGAGGACACCGGTGGCCAAAACTCAGGTACCCGCAGTTGAAGGCTTGTTCACGATGGGCGACGACCCTCGCCTTATCGGGGGCAAGGGGCAAAGTAACGACAGCTACTTCTTCCCAAAGAACATGGGCGGCAACGACCCCGCACTCGTGGGCGAGACCGAACGTGAAGAGGTGCTACTCAGCAACACTGGCACGATCTGGTCGTTCACTACGAGTAGCTATCCGCCGCCGAAGCCTTACGTCATTACTACCGAACCGTTTGTACCAATCGTGATCGCAGCGGTTGAGCTCGATGATCAGAAGCTCGTCGTGCTTGGCCAGATGGCGGTAGGAATCAAGGTCGAAGATCTCAGCGTCGGTATGCGGGTTCGCATGATTATCGACGTGTTGTACGAAGACGATGACCACCAGCACATGGTGTGGAAATGGGAGCCCGTTCTCTCAGAGGAGCAGAAGTAATGGACGACATCGCAATTCTTGGTGCGGGAATGCACCCGTGGGGAAAATGGGGCCGCAACTTTGTCGAGTACGGAGCAAAGGCTGCACGCGACGCGTTGGCCGATGCCGATGTGCCGTGGGAAGACATCGGCCTGGTTTCGGGCGCCAACACCGTTCGTAACGGCTATCCCGGTTGGGTTTCTGGCTCCACCTTTGCCAACGCTCTCGGCTTTCAGGGCGCCCAACTTTCGTCGAGCTATGCAGCATGCGCTTCGGGTGCGACTGCTCTTTCTATTGCGCGTGCGCAAATTCTTGCCGGCGTTTGCGATGTGGCCCTCGTGGTAGGCGCCGACACCACGCCAAAGGGTTTCTTTGCTCCAGTGGGTGACGATGATCGCCCCGACGATCCCGACTGGCTGCGGTTCCGCATGGTTGGCGTGACGAACCCGGTGTACTTCGCTCTCTATGCCCGTCGACGGATGGAACTCTACGGAGACACCCCCTTCGACTTCGCGTCGGTCAAAGCCAAGAACTCGCGTCACGGCGTGCACAACCCCAACGCTCGGTACCCGAAAGAATTCGGTGTCACCGATGTCGAGAACTCGCCGGTTGTAGCCGATCCTCTCCGGCTCCTCGAGATCTGTGCAACCTCTGATGGCGGCGCTGCGTTGGTGGTTTCGAGCATGGAGTACGCAAAGTCACGAGGAATCAACGACCCGGTTCGGGTTGCCGGTATCTCAACGGTCGGTCCCACCTACCCCAACGCGGTTGTCGATATGCCGTACCTGGCGTCGGACTCCTGGAACGCCGCCGGCGACTCTGAACACACCTTCAAGCGCGATATCGCCCAGAAGGCATACGACGAAGCTGGCGTTGGCGCCTCCGATCTCGACTTCGCCGAGGTGTACGACCTCAGCTCGGCCTACGAGCTCGATTGGTACGAATACCTCGACCTTTGTGCTGAAGGCGAAGCAACCAAACTCCTCCACGCTGGTGATACCTCGGTCGGTGGGCGTATCCCGGTGAACCCATCGGGCGGCCTCGGTGCCTTCATGATATACCACATTATTTAACATATTTTGTTTCCTATATAAACCTAAACTAATTCGTCGTTTCTATGAAAATTGCTGTATTCAGAAAAGCTCATTTTAATGCTGCTCACCGAC
>CALGZB010000138.1 GCA_937934655.1 uncultured Acidimicrobiales bacterium
TGTTGAAACGCCAGAAGACCAACAAGGGAACCGTCAAGGTCACCTTTGCCCTCCCTCTCGAGGAGACCCCAGAGGCCGTATCGGTCACCGGAGACTTCAACGGATGGGACCCGCTCGCCAACCCGCTGATTAAGCGAAACAACGGCACTCGCAGCGCCGCAGTCGAAGTTCCGGCGGGCCAGGTTGTGCAATTCAAGTATCTCGCTGACGGCGGCCACTGGTTCGCCGATGCCGATGCCGATCTCAACGACGAGGGCAACAGCGTTATCGCTGCATAGCGACTGCAGCCTCATTGATAGGGTCGGCTCTTGCCCGCCGACCCCGTTCGTTATCCGTCAGAACCCGCCGCGGCGGTACCGATGGCATTTTGGCGACCCACGTTGGCGGCTGCGGGCGCCATTGTCCTCGCTGCGATTCCGGGGTTTCTGATCGGTGCATTCGCGCCAGCGATCAAGGAGGACATCGGTGTCGATGAAACGGGTATCGGCGCCATCTTCACATTCGGTTACTTCGTGTCTGCCGTGGTCTTGCAGGTCGGTGGCTCATTTGCTGACCGTCGCGGTCCGCGTCTCGCTGTCCGAGCAGGGGTAATCCTGGCGGTCGTGGGCTTCCTGCTCTTTGGGGCCGTGGCCAATAGCTTCGCTCTGATTTTGCTGGCGTTCGCATTTAGTCGTATCGCCGAAGGCCTTATCCAGCCAGCGACCAACACCTTGGTGAGCAGGGGAGTGGTGGCGACCCGCCGAGGAACCGCCACGGGCATAAAACAGGCCGCTGTTCCCGTTTCAACTCTTCTTGCCGGCCTCGCGGTTCCTGTTCTTGGCTCGTCGGTTGGTTGGCGGTGGACCTTTGCGTTGTTCGGACTCTTAGCGATTCCCGTTTGGATTGCCGTTCCCGACGCACCGACGGTCCCGAAGCGAACGATGCGGTCAAAGCGCGAGCTTTGGAATGAGCCTCATCTCAAATTGGCCGCGATCGGTGGAGGGTTTGCTGCTGCGGGCGTGGTGACTGCAGCGGGATTCCTGGTTCTCGCAGCAAAGGATGCCGGCTACTCCGATAGTTCCGCGGGCTTGCTGCTGGCGCTCGGCGGCCTCGTGATGATTCCGGCACGGCTGACCTGGGGTGTCCTGGCCGACCGCTACTCCTTCAACCGGCTTCGGGCAGTCGCGATTTGTTTGTCCTGCGCCGTGGCCTCGTTTGTGTTGTTCTCCACCGAAACGAAGTGGGGTATTGCCATTGGAACGTTCCTGTTGTTCAGTGCCGGGTGGTCGTGGCCCGGGCTCTTTCTGTTTGCGATTCTCGCTCTACATCCCGAGGCGCCGGGTGCCTCGACCGCCATCGTGCAAACCGGAATCCGGGTTGGGGCATTCTCCGCTCCGTTGGCCTTCGGGTGGCTGGCCCAAAATCGCGGTTTCGGTGTGGCGTGGCTCTTTCCGGCTGCATCCGCGGCGTTGGCCGCAATCCTGATCTACCGGGCGTCGATCGCCGTTGGTAATCGAGCGACGGTAGCAACGTAGAACTTTTGGTTTCTTCACTGGCAAGATGGCTTTCGCTGCACTAGTCATGCCTCCATGAACGTTGTTGTATGGGGAACAGGAAACGTCGGCCGACCAGCACTTCGGGCAGTGGCCGCTCACCAAGAACTCACGTTGGTGGGTGTTGTCGTGTCCGATCCAGCGAAGGTCGGCAAAGACGCTGGCGAACTCTGCGGCATCGGGTCGGTCGGGGTTCTTGCTACCGACGACAGCCAGATTGCGTTCGCTGATGATGTCGATTGTGTGGTCTATGCCTCAACCGCAGATACCCGTGTTGAGGAAGCGACCGGCGAGCTGCTCATGCTTCTCGGATCCGGACGCAACGTCGTCTCGACCTCGTTCTACCCGCTGTTGCACCCAGCCATGGTCCATCCGATCTTGGAGCCGCTCGTTGCCGATGTAACGACCTCCGGTAACTCTTCGGTGTTCATCTCCGGAATCGACCCCGGTTGGGTCATGGACGCCCTCCCGCTTTTTCTTAGCGGTGTCTGTGCCGACATCACCGAAATCCGGGCGCAAGAGGTCTTCAACTACGCCTACTACGACCAACCACAGATCGTTCGCGAAGTGTGCGGATTCGGCACCTCGATGGACGAGACGCCCCCGATGTTGCTCGACGTCGCATTGCTCACCGTGTGGGCGCCCATGCTTCGGGTAATGGCCGACGGCCTCGAGGTGGAGCTTTCGGAAATCACCACGTCGGTCGAGCGCCGCCCGCTTGACGCCACCGTCGAAGTCGACGGGATGGGCACCTTTGAGGCCGGCACGCAGGGAGCGTTCCGATTCGAGGTGCAGGGCTGGGTCGGCGATCACAAGCTCCTCGTGATCGAACACATCACCCGCATCGACGACAGCTGCGCACCCGAATGGGCGAGCTCACCCGAGCATGGTGGCGTCCACCGAGTTCAGATCTCCGGTCGGCCGAATCTCGAGGTCACCGTGCACGGAAACGAAGAGGGCGAGCCCGCTGCCGCCGGTGGTGGCAACGCCACGGCAGCAAATCGTATTGTCAATGCTATTCCGGCCGTGGTGGCCGCCCCCGCCGGGGTTGTCCACCCACTCGACCTGCCGGTCATCACCGGAAAGTCCCAGCTCGCGATATGAGTTTCTTACAGCTATGAGTTTCTTCACGAAGGAGTCCGCCACCTTCTGGCGGGGCTTGGCCAAGAACAACAACAAGGCGTGGTTCGACGAGAACCGGAAGACCTACGAGAAACATCTCAAAGAGCCATACAACCGGTTAGCCGAGGCGTTGGTCGAGCAAGTGCGCGAGGTCGAGCCGGAGTACGAGGTGTCGGCCAAGCAGGCGAAGTACCGCATTAACCGCGACGTTCGTTTCTCGAAAGACAAGACGCCGTACAAAACCAATCTCGGCATCACTGTCGGCCGGACGCAGAAGCACGATCCGAGCTATCCGGCGTACACCGTCCGGATTGGCGTCGACGGAATCGCCATCGGTGGCGGGTTGTACATGCCCGAGCCCGAACTCCGCGACAAGGTTCGTCTCTATGTCGGCCAGCACGCCGAGGAGCTTGCAGCGGCGGAAGCGGAGGGCACCTTTGCCAAGGTCTACGGACAGTTGCAAGGCGAGGCCCACAAACGCTGTCCGCCCGACCTCAAAGAGTTCGTCGACATCGAACCCCGGGTTTGCAACAAACAGTGGGTGTTCTGGGCCGAGGCAGCCGACAAGAAACTGTTCACCGACCCAAAACTCGACCAGATAATTCTCGACTACTGGGAGGCCGCTCGACCGGCCCAGAACTTTCTCAAAGCAGCAGTGAAGTACTGAATGGGGTGTCTGTAGCCGTGACCCAGAAAGTTGTTATCACCGGCGCTGGCCGCGGGCTTGGTGCGGTCCTCGCCGACCTTGGTACCAATGCCGGCCACGACGTCCAGGCTGCCATGCGCTCGCCGAAGAAGGCCTCCGACCTCCAGCTCGATGTCGACAGTGAAGAATCGATCGCCGCGTTTGTCGAGACGTTGACCAACCGACTCGACCAGGTCGACGTACTCATCAACAACGCAGGTGTCGACGCCCGGGCCTTTGGCGCCGACCCCGACAAGCGTGGCCCGTTCGACGTGAGTGGCGATGATCTGTTGGCGACCATGCGCACCAATGTGGTGGGCCCGATGCTCTTGACCCGAGCCATGCTTCCGCTGCTTCGGGCGGCTGGCGATGCCAAGATCATCAACATGAGTTCGCAGCTCGGATCGATGGTGGTGGGCGGTTCTGTTGGCGAGGACGTTGCCTACGGTTCGTCGAAAGCAGCGCTCAACCTCCTCACGGTGCGGACAGCGCATTTGCTGGCGCCCGACGGCATTACGACGATCGCGTTGCATCCCGGATGGCTCCGAACCGACATGGGTGGCGAGTCTGCACCGCTCGGAAGCGACGAGACCGGGCAGAGGATCTGGGAGGTCATCAATAGCCTGACCCCCGACCAGAATGGTTCGTTTCTTACCTTCGAGGGCACACACCACGACTGGTAGACGGCGGAGAAAAGTCCAACGTTTTCACGGGTCGGTAGTGATGGCGGCGCTGAGAAGCGCGCTCATGGCTTGAAGGGAGTCGTCGAGGTCGATCCGTTCAGGATTGATGCGCCACTGAACGTTGATTCCGATGATCATTGCGTAGATCAGCGTTGACAGGTCGCCGGACCCCAGGTCAGCGACATCGACACCGGGGGAGTCAGAAAGCCAGGATTGGACCGCCGAGCGGTCTCGCTCGTGATAGTCGGCGTAGGCGTCACGAATTGCTGAATCCGGTTTGCTCGCTTCACCGAGCAGCGTATGGAGCAGAGCCATGTGTGGCTCGCGTAATCGACTACCGACCTCGGCCATTGCCCCATCAAGGTGTTCGACTCCTGGTGTGATGGGGGTCGAGCCTGCTTGTTCGGCGGCCCGGTCGACGACGGCCAGAAGCAGGCCGACCTTGTTGTCGAAGTGCCAAGGGATAGACCCTCGGGAAATCCCCGATCTCTCCGCAACATTGGCGAGCGATGTTTCAACGAAACCGCGTTCCGCGAAGAGTTCCTCGGCAGCGTCGAGAATTCGTCGCCGAGTCTCGGCGCTGGTCTCTTCCATGCGTTTTGGTGAGTTCACGATGCCTCAACAAGCCCCGACATTCGGGCCATGTCAGTGGGTTCCTTGGTCGTCGGTGGTGGAGCGGGCCGGGTGGAGCGGCGGCGGTTCTGCGACCACCAGGTCGAGCGAGCCGAGAAGGTCGACCTCGAGACGGACTCGGTCACCGGCGACGAGCCAACCGCGGAAGTCCTCGCCGTCGGCCATCGCGTGTTCGAGAAGGCACCCCATTGGGACCGTGCCCGAACCAATCACATCGCCCACCCTGACCTCGGTACCTCGCGATGCGTGGGCCACCATCTCCGCGAACGACCAGTCGAGCTGGGCCAGTGAACCGTCGGTTACCAAGTCGCCATTCACCCACGCCCGCATGCGCAGGTCGAAGCCCTTACCCGAGCGCCGAGCAGCGAGCTCGTCGGCGGTGACCAGTGCGGGGCCAAGTGTTGTGACACCGTCTTTGCCCTTGGTCGGCCCGAGCCCGAACTGCATCTCGGCCAGTTGCAGATCTCGTGCGGACCAGTCGCAGAAGATCGTATACGCAGCGATGTGGGCCTCGGCCTCGTCGGGGTGGAGGTTTGCGCCATCGGTTCCGATCACACATCCGACCTCAAGTTCGAAATCGAACATGTTGCATCCCGGAGAAATTGGTGCTGGCGTGCTCGGCCCGATCGTGGCGTGGGGATTGGAGAAGTAGAACGCTGGCTGATCCTGCCAGATCGGCGCGAGGTCTGGGTTGAGCGTGGCGTTGCGGTAGTGATCGAGAAAGCACAAGAAGTCCCTCACCGACGGCGGATCGAGCGGAGCGTGGAGGGTTGCTTTGTCGAAGGCGATGGTGGGCGCAGATTGGCCGGCAGCGTCGGCCAACGACGCCATGGTCTCTGGGCCAGCGCGAAGGAGCTCTAACAGGGTTCGTTCATCGCCGCAGTCGTGAATTGCGTCGCCTTGCACGATACCGACTCTGGCGTTGCCGTTCTTTTCGAAGGTAACCCACTTCATGGTTGGTCCTCCCGAGCTGCGAAGTTGTCGGCCATCATTTGGAACATCGTCAATGCATCGGGACTGGCGAACGTTGGTTCGAGCCCGCGCCAGATCGTTTGCACGTTGACGACAATCCGTTCACGATCCGACCATTCGCTGTAGGGCGTGCTGTCGATGTGGTTGTCGATGTCGCGGATCGCGTCGGCGAGTGCCATACCCTCTGCGTGGCGCTCCGTGGTGAGTTGATCGATCAACTGGAGGTAGCCGCGAAGCGCTCGAACGCCATCGAGATCCGTCAGCGGACCGTGACCGGGGACGATGACCGCTGGGTTGAGATCGATGATCTTGTCGAGTGCCGCAATCCACCCGTTAACCGGGCCGGCCCACATGATGGGCGTACCGTCGATGAACAAGATGTCGCCGGCGAACATCACGCGGTCGTCGGGGAGCCAAGCAAGCACATCGCCTTGGGTGTGGGCCGGTCCAACCTCGAGCAACTCGACCGAGCGGCCTCCAGCGTCGAGTTGGTGGTGGCCGGTGAACTCGACCGTGACGTCGGGCATCTCGATTCCGTTGAAGTCGAACGCTCCAAATGCATGCCGCACATAGTGGCCGAGTGTGCCGTCCCCCGCTCCTTCGACCAGGGCGGCCAGCAGCGCTGGCGGAACCTCGTCCATTTCGGATGCTGCCGAGGACGATGCAATGAAGTCCACCTCCGGCGACGCGAGCAGTTGGTTTCCGTAGCAGTGGTCGCCGTTTGCGTGCGTGTTGACGACGTTGGCAATTGGGCGGTGTGACGTGTGTGGCGCCATGTGGTCGAGCATCTGTTGTGTGAGTCGAAGATCGAACAAGGTGTCGACGAGGGCCGACTCGTTGTCGCCAACGATCAGTCCGGCGTTACTCCACCCCCAGGTGCCGTCTGGTTGGAGGTAGGCAAAGACGTTGTCGGCGACTTCGGCTAGTCCTTTCTCGAAAGCCCCCGCGGGTTTACTCATCAACCACTCCTCATTTCCTTTGTGTCCACCAGTCATTCCTATGTCATTGGACAGTCTCTATGTCAGACAGCATAGAGAAACCCGACCAGGAATGACGAGTTCGTGCAAGTCGAGGGTGAACCCCACGAGAGATTCCACGAGACAATCGACCATCCCGGTACGTTCATGACCGCGGCTAGCCTGCGCTCATGAACTGCAACACGTGTGGCAGCGAGGTCTTCGGCGATTCGGTCTTTTGCGACTCGTGCGGTGCGATCATCGGCAGCACTCCGCAAGCACCCCCGCCGCAGACCGACGCATCGTCGTTCGAGCCAACCCAGCTGATTTCGGTGCATGACGAGGCGCCGGCCGCCCCAACTCCACCGACTCCTTCAACTCCACCGGTTGCCCCAGCACCACCGGCCGCGCAAGTGTCGCGACCTAGCGCCCACCCGCCGGCGCCCGCCCGGTCGAGTGGTCCGGTGTATGCCACGCAACCCAAGAGGTCAGCGATTCCACTGGTGGGCGGGGTGCTCGTGTTCGTCGGCCTTGTGGTTTTGGCGTTCTTGATTGGCGGCGCATTTGGCTCCGACTCGGACCCGGTGGACGAGGTATCGGGCGACAGCGGGGTTGTGGGTGAGGATTCGGGCGACGAGTCTTCCGATAGCGATGACCCAGGAGAAGACGGCGAGATCTCGCCCGATGAGACGCTTCCCGGCGCGGCAGCGGTCGAGGTTCCCGAGGGTTTCGTGCTTTACGAAGGTGCCTGTTTCGCAGCAGCGATTCCCGATTCTTGGATGGTCACCGAAGACTCTGGTGAGCGTTCCTACGGGCGGCGAACCGCATGGAGTCGAGGCGATGAAGAGCTCTTCGTCGATACCTCGCCGCTTCGAGACGCAACCGTTACCGGGAAAGAGGCGGCCGATGAGCAGCTCAACAATCGCAGCACCGCGACGTCAGGTCTCATCGAAGAGGCCGGACGCGACGATATGTGGAGTTATACCTACACCCGATCGGGCACACCCTCGATCGCTATCTACTTTGTTGAAGAGCGGGGGTTCGGCATTGTCGGCTCATCACGCACCAATCCCGACGGTGTTATGGCCGAGGCTCGGCGGGTATCTGCATCGATCCAAGTAACCGATCCGACCTGCTGACGCAACTCTTGGGCGCTCATGCACTAATTGTGACACTTTGAGTGAAAAGAGTTCACTGGTCGTTCATCGACCTGATTGACTCGTGAAGGAGGCGCAAGCTTCGACCAACAGCGTTTTTGAACTGCGAGTGGAACCCGGTTCGAAGGCGTCGTCGGAGGCTGGCCGCATCTCACTGAGAATGGGGATGCGGTCAGCCTCCAGCTGTTGGATTCTCTTCGGTCTTCTTGGCCCGGCTGGGCGCCACTCGCGGTGGCTCGTTGGGCTGCTTGGGATACACGGGTGGCCACGGCGCATCCATGAGGCCGGCAGCCATGTCGGCCTCGTGCAGGGCAAGGAGGGGGCTCAGATCCTGCGGGGTGTCGTTCATCGTGGCCCACGGGTTGCCGTTAGTGTCGACGCGCCCGGGCACGGTTTCGATGGTGAGGTCGTCGGGCATGACGGTTTCGACTTCATCCCACTCGATTGGCGTCGATACCTGCGCACCCACCCGAGCTCGAACCGCCCACGCTCCAAATACCGTCTTGTGCGGGCAGTTCTGATTGAAGTCGATAAACACACGTTCGCCCCGCTCTTCCTTCCACCACTTTGCGGTGAGAAGGTCGGGGTGGCGCCGTTCGAGTTCGCGAGCCATTGCTACCGCAGCGAACCGAACTTGATAGCTGTCCCACTGGGGGAGGAGTCGCACGTAGATATGCAGCCCCCGTGACCCGCTGGTTTTTACGAATGGCGTCATGCCGTGTTCTTCGAAGAAGTCGCGAACCAAGAACGCGGCAGCTCGAATGTCATCGAAGGACACGCCGGGCGATGGATCGAGGTCGATGCGTAACTCGTCGGTGACCTCGGGGGTGACAGCTTTGTACGGCCACGGGTGGATGGGGATCGTCCCCATGTTCACGGCCCACACGACGTGGGCCATGTCGGCAACCACGAGTGCGTTGGAGTCGGTGCCATTGGGTGTGCTGACCGTCGTGGTTTCGAGCCACTCGGGCGCACCCTTTGGGGTTCGTTTCTGAAAGAAGGACTTCCCGCTGGCTCCGTCGGGGAAGCGCTGCAGCAGAATCGGCCGACCCTGGGTGGCTGCGAGAAACGGCTCGCCGATCGCTAGGTAGTAGTCGATCAGGTCGAGCTTGGTTTCGCCGCGTTTGGTGAAGAACACCTTGTCGGGGCTGGTGACGCGCACGTCCCGGCCATCGACATCGAGTTGGAGGACGACCTTACCTTTCGACCCCTTCGACCCCTTCGACCCCTTCGAGCCTGTGGGTTCGCTGTCATTCATCTCGGCCTTGGTCTCGCTCAGTGTTTGACTAGGAAGATTTCGAGCGTGAGCGTTTGGCCCTCGACGCTTCCGGTCCCGACACCGACGGCGCCGTTGAGAAAGGCGAACTTCTCCGACGCGGTCTGGAAGTAGAGCGTTTCGACGATGCCTTCAGGCGTTTGGCGGCCGGTGGCCTCGTAGCTCACAACATCGTCGCCTTCACCCATCGAGGCGCGAATTGCGAGCTCCGCGATGCCGTCGCCGCGCACGGTGACGTAGTCGATGCCACTCACGGCCACTTCGCCGTCCCAGTGCTCGGAGACCATGGTCCCGGCAAAGTGCGCGTCAAGGCGAAGCCCAGCCGGCATCTTGCCCTGCATCTTGAAATCGAGTGTGCCCGTCATTGTTGCGAACGGTTCGAGAGTTGCCATGGTGGTGCCTTTGAAGTTGTTGATCGTATCGGCCTGGTTGATGGGCCTACGAGAAACTAGCTTCTTCCGACCGACGCACGAAAGGTGGTGCCATTCCCGCTCAGTATGTAGGCGCCGTCGGATGCGCTTACGAACCCGACCTCACCCTGCTCGAGGGTCAGCGCCTGGCTTGGCGTTGCCAGTGTCTCCATTGTCTCCAGTGTTGCCGTGCCGGATTCGACGATGATGATCTCGGCGCTGATTGGTTCGACCTTTTCAGCGTCGGCCGACAACTGGTAGCGGGTAAGGCTGAACTCATCGACTGGTGAGTCGAAGGTGTGTTTCTTGCCCGAGGCACGCTGAACCGGCGGATCGGTAGGCGTGCAATCGACGACCGACAACAGTTCTTCGACATCGATGTTCTTGGGTGTGCAGCCGCCCCGAACCACATTGTCGCTGTTGGCCATCAGCTCCATACCGGTGCCGCGCAGGTAGGCGTGAAGATTGCCGGCGTCAAGGAACACCGCGTCCCCGGGTTCGAGAACGATGTGGTTGAGGAGAAGGACAACCACCACGCCGATGTCGTCGGGGAAGAAACCGTTGATGATCCCAGTCCACTCGAGTTCGTCGGCAAAGACGTCTGAACTTGTGGCGGCGGCGGAGGCGACGACCGACTGGACCAGGGCGGTTGACTCGTCGGTGGTGAGCCGGAGGAGCCAAGCGAGGGTGGCAGCATGCACGTCGGCGTCAGTGCTGTCGGCCCCGCCGATTGCGAGCCGCTCGACCATCGTCTCGATCTGCAAGGTCGCAAACAGGTCGCGAGCTTCAGCGAGAGGGCGAAACCCGCACTTGCCCACGAACGGGGTGATCGCACAGATCAGCTCGGGTTTGTGGTTGGCGTCGCGGTAGGTGCGCTCAGGGGCTCCGATATCGATACCGAGGGCATCTTCACGGGCAAACCCAACCCGAGCTTGTTCGAGCGACGGATGGGCCTGCACCGAAAGGGGTTGCCCGGCGGCAAGCACCTTGAAGAGAAAGGGGAGCTGGCCAAAGCGGTCGGCGATGTCGGCCCCAAGAACGGCGGTTGGATCTGCGGCGATCACGTCGGTGAGGCTCTGGCCATCGAGCGTGCTGGGTGCTTTCGGGTGCGCCCCCATCCACATTTCTGCCTGCGGCTTCCCGGTGGCGGGACGGCCGAGAAGTGCCGGGATCGATTCAGGGTCTCCCCAGGCGTAGTCCTGCACGACGCACTCAAGCTTTTCCATAACACCAGTGTGGCGGGGGAAACGAACCATCCACACCTGTCGATGTCCGTTTCTTCGCGGAAGCTGAAACACTGAAGGGATGTCGTCTCACGATGTTCCCTCCAAGACTCTCGACCAGATCGAGTTCGATAACCGGTTCACCAACCAGCTACCGGCCGACCCAAGCGAGGTCGTGCGGCCACGCCAGGTAGAACACGCCGCATACTCCCGAGTTGCCCCAACAGCTACCGCCGGGCCGGTCACGGTGGCCGTGGCCGCCGAGGTCGCCGAGTTGCTCGAACTGGCCCCCGGTGAAGTTGAGACACAACGTTTCGCCGATGTTTTCTCGGGGAACGAACTGCTCGAAGGCATGGACCCTTTCGCTATGGCATACGCCGGTCACCAGTTTGGGAACTTTGCCGGCCAGCTCGGCGACGGTCGAGCTATTGGACTCGGCGAAGTCCGTACCAGCGACGGCGATCACTGGATGCTTCAGCTAAAGGGCGCCGGGCCCACCCCGTACTCTCGCCGGGCCGACGGACTCGCGGTGCTCCGTTCTTCGATTCGTGAGTTCCTGTGCAGCGAAGCCATGTATCACCTCGGCGTTCCAACGACCCGAGCACTGAGTCTCATCCGAACCGGCGACCAGGTGATGCGCGACATGCTGTACGACGGAAATCCGGCTCTTGAGCCCGGTGCCGTTGTGTGTCGGGTAGCGCCAACGTTCATCCGGTTCGGCAACTTCGAACTGTTCTCATGGCGTGAAGAAATCGACGAGCTGCGCCAACTGGCCGCTTTCACGATCGAGACCGAGTTTCCCGAAATCGCTTCGGCGCACGAGGACTCGGGTTCTCCAGAAGCCGTCGCTGCGTTCTTCGCCGAGGTTGCCCGACGAACCGCCACCATGGCTGTCCACTGGATGCGTGTGGGGTTTGTTCACGGTGTCATGAACACCGACAACATGTCGATCCTCGGACTCACCATCGACTACGGGCCCTACGGCTGGCTCGAAGATTTCGATCCTGGCTGGACCCCAAACACCACCGACGCCAGCCACAAGCGCTACCAGTTCGGCAACCAGCCCCAAATCGCACAGTGGAACCTGGTGCAGCTGGCAAACGCTCTGTACCCCCTCGTGGAAGAGGTCGAACCGCTCCAAGCCGGCATCGCAGTCTTCGCCGAAGCATTCGAAATCGAGTGGAACCAGATGATGGCCGACAAGCTCGGCTTCGATTCGCTTGAGGAAGAGCACGGCAAGCTGGTGAACGAACTCTTCGAGGTGCTTCAGCTCACCGAGACCGACATGACGATCTTCTACCGGCAACTTGCCGACGTGCCCGTGGCCGACGGCTCTGTCGATATCGACGCCGCAATCGACGAAACGCTTGCGGCGGCGTATTACGTGCCTTCCGAGCTTACCGACGACGTCCGACAACGAATCGGTACGTGGCTCGAGTCCTACGCTGCTCAGATCGCGAAGCTTGGTCGTAGCGATGCCGACCGAAAGGTCGCCATGAACGCAGTGAACCCGAAGTTCGTACTGCGAAACTATCTGGCTCAGGTGGCCATCGATAAGGCCGAAGCGGGCGATGACTCGTTGGTGGTCGAGTTGCTCGAGGTGTTGCGTCGTCCGTACGACGAACAGCCGGGCAACGAGTACTTCGCTCAGCCGAGGCCCGAATGGGCTCGCACCAAGGTCGGTTGTTCGATGCTCAGTTGTTCGAGCTGAATGTAACTCTTCTCCCAAAGCCTTGATACCTTCACAGGTATGCAGGCATCTACGGAACCCAGTCCCTCGTGTCAGATCGGTGATGACCACGATCGACTCGGGCTCTTGCGAGCAAGCATCACCTCGGCGAAAGACGCCGACGATGTCGTCGAGCTCTTTCGACTTCTGGGTGATCCAACCCGTTTGCGGATTTTGTCGGCGTTGACACACGCTGGAGAGCTCAGTGTTGGCTCGATTGCCACGTGTCTTGAGACCGGCGAAACCAAGATCTCCCAAGCCCTCAGACTGCTGCGGAGCGCCGGGCTCGTAAAGAAGAGGCGAGTGGGTCGGTCGATGTTGTACAGAATCGACGATGACCATGTGCGGCTCATCCTCGGGCTATCGCTGGATCAACGAAGCCGGACCGAAAACCAACGAGCGTGCACGGTTGGTTCGGTGGAACGTATCTCTCTCGCACCAGACAATGGAGCCGAGCTGGTCGTGGTCGACGAGGCCGAGGCGATTACTGGCATCGGTTTGGTTGGCGACCGCCACGCCGGCAACGCGGCACGACAGGTGAGTATTCAGTCCCAAACCGAGCTCGCCCAAGCGTCGGAGCGTCTCGGTCGTACGATCGACGTCGACCTCACCCGAAGGAACATCACGCTCGATAGTGGCGAACTCCCGAGGATCCGAGGACAACGCCTCATCATTGGGAGCGTCGAACTCGAAGTATTTTCCGACGCTCCGCCCTGCGCGCTCATGACCGAACTCATCGGTAAGGGCGCTCGACCAGCGCTAAAGAAACTGGCAGGCATTCACTGTCGAGTAATCGTTGGTGGCGAGATCCACATCGGCGACGATATGGAGCTCGTCGAGGAACGCTAGGAGACTCGATCGACTTCTTCGGCGAGGAACCACACCTTGTCGCCGAGACGATAGGCGGCAAGCCGGCCTTCGTTGACGTGGGTAATCACATCGCTAATCGAGCAGCTCAACCGGGTGGCCACCGCTTCGATATCGAGTTCATCAAAGTCCTCATCGTTGAGAACTACGCCTGCATCTGGTTCTTCATCACTCACGAACCAACAATCGGCAGGCTGAAGCCGAATCTTGACTACTACGAGTCTTGATGACCCAAGATTGCTACGCGGCTGCCCGAGTCTTCCGGAGAATCGGGTCGGCGATTCCCAACAACTTGTCGGTGAGGCGCAGCACGTTGCCCGACACACCCGGACTATCCGAGTCGACGAGGTTGCCCATGACTTGGAGCGTAATTTCGGCAATGGCATCGGTGCCGACTGCCATCTTTAGACCGTTCTTGAGAATCCAAGGGTGGCCGATGAGGAACGAAAAGCGTCGGCCGGTTCGAAGGAAGCTGTCGAATCGCTCGCCCACCAAAACGTCGTAGCGCTGCGGTGCCGTTGCCGGGTTCTCGAGGAACAGGTCGGCGGCAAGCATTCCTGATTCGAGGCCGTAGTCGATGCCTTCGCCGTTCATCGGGTTCACCAGACCAGCGGCATCGCCAATAGCGACCCAGCCGGCACCGTGGCGCTTCTGGGTACTCATCGGGAGTCGCCAGGCCCGAGGGCGTTCGAGGTTCGGGCCAAGGTCCCAAGAGTCCTGCACGAGATCGCGGTACGAGTCGAGGAGCTTGTTGAGGTTGAGCTTCTTGAAGCCCTTCATGGTGGACAGAGCGCCGACGCCGATGTTGACGGTGCCATCGCCAGCCGGGAACATCCAGCCATAGCCGGGAATCGGTGTGCCGTGTTCGTCGCTGAGGGTAAGGCAGGCTTCGAGGTGTTTGTCGGTGTGACGAGGAGATTCGGCGTAGGTCCTGATGGCCAGACCAAAGGGTTCGTCTTCGATCCGGACGGCACCCAACATGCGAGCGACGGCTCCGGGGGCGCCGCAGGCCACGACGGTGAGATCGGCGGTGATCTTTCGGCCGCCTGCTTCGACTCCGGTGACTCGGTGGCCGTCGATCATGGGTAGCGCTTCGGTCTCCCAGATGACTTCAGCGCCGGCTTCGGTTGCTGCATCGATGAGGTGGGCGTCGAGTTTGCGGCGGGGCCACACAGCTCCGTGTGCCGGGAACCTGGCTGTTGCTGGCCAAAGCAGCTCGCGATGGGTCTTGTTGGCGATCATCCGGAGACCATCGATGTGATGGGCGCCTTCCATGTCGATCTTGAGGTCGTTCAGGGCGCCGACCGCCCGAGGCGTCAACCCGTCGCCGCAGACCTTGTCGCGGCCGTAGGGCGCCTTGTCGAACACCACAACCTTTGCGCCGCCTCGTGCAGCCTGGATTGCGGCGGCTGCGCCTGCTGGCCCAGCTCCGATGACGGCGATGTCGTAATGATCCACACTTCTATGTTGCCGTGACCGAGGCCGAAACCCGGTGTCGAACCGAAGTGGGCATCGTGGCATGGGACACGCAGGGGTGGGGTGGCATGGGAAACGCAACGGCCCGCCCGTCTCGTCAGCGTGGGGGCTGATGATCGGGGCGGGCCGCGGTTACTCCCTGGTGGGAGAAAGTTGCAGGCGAACTGCTGCTAGGCGTTGATATCGGTGTCTTCGGTGATCGGCGGTGCCTGGCGGGGTGCTGGTTCGGTGCGGACATCGTCGGCCTTTGACCGACCCCGAAGGATGCGGAAGGCGACCCACAGTACGATCGGGATCCAGAAGAAGGGCAGGAAGAGCCCGACAAGGATGACGCCGACACCGATGAGCTTGGCCAGCACGTCGAGGCCGCTATCGAGTGAGTCCTTGAAGCCAGGAAGTGCATCGGATTCTCGAACGTTTACGAATCCGTTGCCTCGGTCGCCTACCCGGGCCACACCAAGGTCTTCGCCGGAATCATTGGTGACCTTGGCCGATACCCGAAGCTCGATGGGTTGGCTCTGAGTGGCTTCGCTTGCCTCGAAGTAGCCGATGACTCGTTCTCCAGGAGCTAGCGAGCCATTGAGGCTGCCTTCGGTAAGGACTGCATCGAGGCCGTCGATATCGAGGTTCTGTTCGAGGATGGTGATATCGGTGAGGTGGGTGTCGCCGGCGTTATCGATGCGGAAACAAACGGTGAACCGGTCTTGGGCGTCGAGGGTAAGGTTCTCCTCGCCCTGGCACGAGATGCCTTGGTCGATACCTTTGTAAACGGTTTGGGTGAGCATCAGGTCGGGGCCGGGCACGGTTTGGGTGAGCACGACGGTGATGGTTGCAAGGTCGACCCGCTCTTGCACCACACGGAGCGATCCGCGAAGGCGCTCGAGGGTGGTTTCACGGTCGAGAAGTTGTGCTTCGAGCCGGGCGACCTCTTCGAGGCCGGTTGCGCCCGTCAGAAACTCACGAAGGCGTTCGACGCTTGCTTCAGCGGTAATGATCTGGCTGCGTAGGTCGGTGACCCGAGCGGTGACGTCTTCTGACGAAATGGTCTGGTCACGAAGTTCACCGATTCCGCCGAGCTGCGACACGGCTTCTTGGAAATCGCCGGGACGGACTCGGAAGGTCAGCACGGTCCGGTTGATTCCCTCGGTGGAGGTTTGCTGCCCAAAGAGCAGGCCGCCCAGCGCTTCGATCTCGCGCATGGCTTCGTTGGCTGCTTCGCCGACGCTTTCGACCTGCACGGAGATATGGGCGGTGAAGATGATGTCGCGGCCGATATCGAGCGGCTGGAGAGCGCCCGGAGCGGAGCCTTCGCCGGAGCCGCCAGTGCCAAGCGTTGCTGGGGGAGATTCAGCATCGCCGGAGACCGTCCGTTCTGCGGTCTCTTCGTCGTCCATGGCGTCGTCGTCTTCCATGGCCTCTTCTTCGTCGGCCGAGTCACCCCTGGCCAGGGGTGCAGAGTCCCCGTCGTCGTCCGAACCGGCACTAGTGCTTTGTAGCTCGGCGCTGTCGCTTGCGGTGTCGGCGCTGTCACTCATGCCGCAGGCGGCAAACAGCAGTGCGCTGGCCACAAGAAGTGCCAGAAGTTGGACTATTCGTTTCATGTTTCTCATCATCATTTCCCCACGTTGGATGGTTGTCTGAGGATGAGACGACGAGCGAGGCGCTCGCGGTTCCCGACTTCTTTATGACGATCTCGTGACGGGCGAACTCTGTCATACCCCCTCGGCAAGATGTGGGCATGCGAATCGAACTACTTTCCGCCGACCACCAGACCGATACCGACACACTCGTTGCCGTTCCCGACGGCCGTCGGTTCCGTGCCCGCTCGGGCGATATCCGCCTCGACCTTCCCGACCACGTCGTCGATCGCCTCGTGGAGCGCGCCAACGTCGCCGGTCAATCCCTCGAGTGGTACGTGAACACCGAGCTCACCAAGCTGGCCTCACGCCCAAACGCCGACGAACTCCTCGAACGTATCCGCACGGCGGCGTAGTCGGTGTTCGCTCCGTTCTGTGCCTGTCGGCCCTGAGTTCTGGCGTCCGGGCTCCGCATCGTGTTGCCCCGAGTCGGTTGGGCCTTGTGTTGCACGTGGCCGCCCTGAGCGCCGCTTCTGGGCTCCACGCCGCTCGTACCCCATCGAGCTGGGGCCACGGCCGTACGTTGCCGCGACGTGTGTCGACAGTTGTTACTTGAGCGCTAGGTCCGGGACAGCTGTTATTGCACTTCGTGCAGACCGTTACGCACGGAGCGGCTCGCAGCGCGCTGGGAGGTTTGTGGTTCGTCGCAGGCGCTCAGACTCCCCGGTGGCCGCAGCGCACCGGCAGCGCCGTTGGCTTTGTGAGCTTGTCGACGGTCGCCTAGTCGGAGCGGTAGGGGAAGAACTTTTCGAAGAGTTGGTCGCGTAGCGCGGCACTACTGAGCGCTTCTCTCCCTAGGGCGGGATCTACGGCAAGAGGCTCGTCGATGGCTGCGTCCATGCGGGTCAAGATCTCTTCAATGCTGGGGCCTCGACCCTCGCCAATAGCTGACTCCGACGACGCCCGTTCGGCTTCAGAGCCAAAAACTCGGGCCTTCCACGACAACGACAATCGAATCTCCGCTTCGTCGTAACGAGCGAGTTCGATTCCGTCGTCGGTGATAACCCACTGGGTCCCGTCGAAGTCGAGGATCGAATCGATAGTCATACCTTCGGGACCTCGCGCTCCTTGGGGACCGGTGCGCTCGACCTTGTGATGCATGAAGTCGTTGTCGCCAACCACGGCGGTGTTGAACATCGCTTCGTGGCGGACGCTTTCGGCGTCGCGGCCGTTGGGCCAATAGCGAAAGTACCCGCGCTCGCCCTCATAGAACCACGACACGGCCGTGATGATGGTGGTTCGTTCGGCCTCAAAGAGCCGCGAAGCTCCCATCGCGATCAACAGCCAGCCCGGAGCGTTCGAGCGGTCGACACCCAGAAACACCGGAATGTCGACATGGGAGAACGGCTGGCCACCTGATGGCGCCGTGAGGTTCACAAACACCTGCTCGGGAACCACCACATCGGTGCCGCACATAGCCTTTGCATTGTCGACGAAGCCGGGCAAGGTGAGCAGATCTTCGGTGCCAGCGAGATGCGTCGTGCCGTCGGTCGACCAGTCGCCACGAAATACCGGGCCGACGATCCCCTTCGGGACCACGACATCGGTCTTCTTCGCTCCGGCTCCAGCGGCGTCAGCCACCGCACTGTCGACCAAATAACGACCCGGTTGGTAGAAGGGGCCGTTGTTGCGTGCTAGTTCGCGGACGCGATCGGGGTCGTCAAGGAGCGGCTCGACCAGAACCGGTGGAAGGCACCCAGCAGGAGAGGGGCGCTCGATGGCGACTGACATGTTGACTCCTAGTGGGCCGATTGTGCTGCGATGACGGCGGCGCGGGTTGCGGCCACCTCATCGGGGTTGCCGCCCATGAGCACCGCGGTGAAATCGGTGGCTCCAGCTTCGGCGACTGCCGCAATCCCTTCGGCCACCTCTTGTTCGGATCCGACGATCGACAGTTCGCCGAGTCCGTGGAGTCCTTCGATATCGAGAACCCGTCGATAGCTCGGCAGTTCGGCGTAGATCGAAAGCATCTGCGCTAAGAACTCCCGAGCTGGTTCGGGGTTGTCGGTGACCCATACCGGGATCGAGCACACGATGGATGGCGTTGGCCGGTCGGCTCCTGCAGCGGCCTCGTTGAGGACCGGAGCGATGTGGTCGCGAATGGTCTTGGGGCCGACGCACCAAAGAATAGTGCCGTCGGTTCGGGCTCCGGTGAGCTTTAACATCTGCTCGCCGAGCGCTGCGACCATGACCTTCGGCGCATCCTGGGTGATAAGCGGAGCTTCGCCTTCGTAGCTCCAGAAGTAGCCATCGTGGCTTGCCTTTCCGGTTTCGAGAATCGGCAGGAGGATGTCGAGGTAGTCCATCATCTGACGGACGGGACGTTCCCAAGTCATCTTCCAGCGGTCGACCACAGCTGGCTCGTGGGAAAGACCGATGCCGAGGACGAGTCGTCCGCCGATTGCTGCTTGGGTGGTGAGCGCCTGCCCCGCAAGTACCTGCGGGTGCACCGTCCATGTGGGGATTACTGCGGTACCCAACTGGGCGGTGGATCCGGTATCGCCGTGGGCGGCAAAGACGCTGAGCGCATCGACAAGGCCGGTCTGCGCAAGCCAGTACGAAGCGAAGCCGTCGGCCTCGGAGGCAGCGATGTCGCCCTTGAAGACCTCGAGGTTGGGTGAAGCGAGAAGGCCAGAGCCATTTATACCGATATCCATTGCCGGACCCTAGGTCACCGCTAAGAAGTGACAGAATTCGTCCTATGACTCTCTGGCTAGCGGTTCTTGCAGGTGGGGCGCTGGGGTACGTATTCGAGCGCGGTGACTTCTGCTTTCACAGCACCTGGCGCGGGGTATTCGCCCGGCCGGCCGAACTCTCGTTGTTCCGGGCCTACCTCGTGATCTTGGTGGTATCGACGCCCGTGGTGCAGTTGATGATTGCGCTCGACGTCATCGACCCGTTCATTCCACCGTTTGCGTGGAAAGCCACCATCCTCGGCGGATTGGTGTTTGCGCTCGGCATGGTCATCGCATCCACCTGCATCACCGGCATGTTCTACAAACTCGGTCACGGCATGCTCGGGATGATCGTGGCGCTCGCCGCGTGGGTGGTGGGTGACCTGGTTACCTACCGAGGCCCGTTGAAGGGTGTCCGCGAATCGCTCAACGAAAACCCGATCACCGCTTCTGACGCCGGAGTCGAACATGTGGCCACGGTGAGTTCGTTGCTCGGGCCATTTGGCGTGGTGGTTTTGTGGGGCCTGGCCGGTCTTGCCGTTGGTTTCCTTGGAAAGTCGCCCGGACCGCGTGACGCTCGTGGGAAACTCCTCGGCTGGTTGCCGCTAGGTCTCGCGACCTCCGCGGTGCTCATGGTCGGCTGGCTACTTGTTCGTTGGCACGGCTTCGACTACTCGTTTGGCACCTCGGGGGTTCCGACCCAAATCTCTCACTGGATAGCGGGCGACGAGGTTGGATCGATGTGGATCCCGCTCGGATTGGTAAGCCTGATTCCTGGCGCACTTCTGGCTGCGAAGAGGTCGGACACGCTTTGGGTGCGAGGCGAGACAGGCCAACGTTTCGCTCAACTGGGAGTCGGTGGGTTTCTGATGGGTGTCGGCGCCGGTGTGGCTGGCGGCTGTAACCTCGGGCACGCCATGGTTGGCGTGCCCCTGCTCTCGCTGGGGAGCATTTCGGCCACCCTGGCGATGATTGTTGGGATCGGTGTCTTCAGCCGAATCCGTGGCCTTGGCTAGCCGGCCTGAACGGTGCCGCAGCTCCCGGCTGGTGAGTAAGAACCATTGGGGTAGATCGCTCCCACAGCTACAGACACGGTGGTTCCTCGCCCAATGTTGAGGTCGGCGAAGTTGTTCGACACGGTGCCATAGGTATCGGCTCGACCCTGAATGGTGAGTCGGTACACAAAGGTCTGAGCGCCAGGGAACGGATGCCATTCCACGTGAATGCCGCCCGACTGGCTGCGCACCCAGCACTGAAGCTGGTCGACCTGCGAGCTTGCGGTTCCGCAGCTGGCCGATGGGGTATAGGTGTTGTTGGGGAACTTCGCAGAGAGAAAGACCTGCGAGGAATTCCCTGGAGCCACGGGCACGAACGCCCCGGACCTCGTGGCCTCGCCGTAACGCGATGCCTGGCCTGGCGTGTCGACTCGATAGACGTGGGTTTCCGCGCCTGCCAGTGGGTTGAAAGAGAGGTACACGCCGCCCGCAGCTTCAGAAACCGAGCAATTCACCGTCTGAGCATCGCCGGGAACCGGTGACGGCTGTGGTGAGGGTTGGGGCGTCGGCTGCGGTTGAGGTGTTGGCTGGGGTTGTGGTGTCGGTTGCGGCTGCGGCGCCTGGGTGTTGCCGCCACCAAAGTGTGGACTGTTGCGTAGCCGGCGGAAGGCATCGATTCCCTGTTGCGAGGAGTCCCATCGACGCTCACAGAAGCCGGTTTGACCGCTCTGGTGGAACCAAAGCACGGCCTTGATGGCGGGGAAGCGAGTGGTGAGCGAGTTGCCCATTGCATCGATCCACTGCGCCTTTGCGTTGGGGCTGCCGGGGAGTTCGTTGGTAGCGGTCTCGCCGATCATCAGTGGCTTGCTGGGGTGGGTGCGCTGTGCCCAGTCATAGAAATTGGCGGCCTGTACCTCAAAGCTCTTCCACGGAGAGTTCGCGTGGCATCCGAGCCAGTTGTACGGGTTGTAGGAGATCCAGTCGATGATGTCGTCGCCGGGGTACATGGCCTCGACCTGGTTGAACCCGCCGTCGCTGTGGCCCATGTAGTTGATAAACCACACGAGTTTGTCGCCGGCGATGGGTTCCATAACCGAGTGGGCGTGGCGGTACATGCGGGCGTAGTCGGCGTTGGATCCGTAAAAGGGATCGTTTTCGGGTTCGTGGTGCAGGCCAAAGATGACGGTGTGGCCGCTATCGCGAATCTGGCGGGCGGCTCGACGGAGGTTTTCGTCGTGATCACCTCGGGCCACCTGCTGCCAAGCGCTCACATCGGTGAACTCGGTGCTTACCTTCCACGAGTAGACGATCTTGCGACCCTCGTTTGCCAGCTGGCGTTCGTGGTCGTTGAAGAAGGTGGCGGTTGGCCCCACTTTGTAGATGCGCACCATGTCGAACTGGGCGCCGAGCTTTTGTTCCTGCACCGCCATTTCGAGGTTGTCCTTGTGTCGGTCACTCGAGCCGAGCAGCGTTCCGCAGGAGGGCACAAGCAGCTGGTTCAACGAACGTCCGTTGCGGCAGTCATCGGCACCTGCCGGCGAGGAACCGAGTACCGGAACTTCCACGGCGGTCGGAAGCACGGCAAGCACGCTGGCGATGAGTGCGCCGAGGAGCACCATGATCGCGGCTCGACCGACGCCGCGATGAAAGAAGCGATGAAAGAAGCGATGGAAGAGACGTGTGCGACCGGAAGACCGCTGGGGGGAAACCATGATGAACTCCAAATGGGATCGGTGATCCCGCCGGGAGCGAATCTACTGCTGTGGATAACTTTCGGCCAATTGGGTATAACTTCGCTGCATAACGGCCCCTTCACGCCCTCTTGGTGTCAAGAGGCGATCTTGGGGTGCTTGGTAGACCACTAATTATCCACATGTTCTGTGGATAATTGGTCAAAAAGCGTACGATCGTGCAAGAAACCGGGCGACTCGCGATGGTCAGCTGGGCGTAAAAGTGGCGTCGAGGTGCTTGATGCCGTGGATGAATGCCGAGCTCAACAGGTCGGGTTCTGACGTCGCTGCGATGTCGGGAACCGTGTTGAACAGTTCACGGAACATCACCAGGATCTCGCGACGGGCCAGGTGAGCGCCGAGGCAGAAGTGCGGTCCGGGTCCACCAAAACCAATGTGGCGGTTTGGGTCGCGCTGCACGTTGAAGGTGTAGGGATCTTCGAAGACGTCCTCATCACGGTTGGCGGCGAGGTAGTACATGCAGAGTTTGTCGCCGGCAGAGATCTGCTGGCCACCGAGTTCGGCATCGACCAGGGCGGTGCGGCGCATATAGGTAACCGGGGACGCGAGACGGACGATCTCTTCGACTGCCTTTGGTCCAACGCCCTCGAAGTCGGCCTGCCAGATTGCTCGTTGGTCCGGGTTGTCGGTGAGGTACTTGAGGCCCCAGCTAATGGCGTTCCGGGTGGTTTCGTTGCCGGCCACAACGAGAAGGATGAAGAAGCTTGCGATGTCTTGCTGGCTGAGCTTCTCGCCGTCGAGTTCGGCGTTTACCAAGATGGTGGTGAGGTCGTCGGTGTCTTTGCCGCGTTTGCTGTCGGCCACTTCGAACATCAGCTCAGAAAGCGCGCCACCTGCGGTGAGGAGCGCGGTGAGGATGTCGGATTCCGGGTCGACGTACTCCGGGTCGCTTGCACCGAGAATGATGTTGGTCTGGTCGAAGACGAAGTCGAGTTGCGAGTCGGGAACGCCCATAAGGTCGCAGACGATCTTCAGAGGGAGTCGGGCGGCCACGTCGACCACAAAGTCGCAGGTTCCCTTGCCGCGGATCTCATCGACGATCGACGTTGCCTGTTGTTGCACGCTGTCTTCGAGCTTCGCCAACATCCGTGGCGTGAAGCCGGCAGAAACCAGCTTTCGGAGGCCGGTGTGGCGAGGATCATCCATTGCGATCATCGACGAGAAGAACGCATTGAACTCCGGCGGCGAGTCGAGCACGGTGATGCCCGCTTCGGACGAATAGATCTCGGGGTTCTTGGACATCTCGAGGATGTGGTCGTACTTGGTGACAACCCACGAGCCGGGGCAGGCAATGCCGAGATGCGACGCATCGGGTTCGGGCATGAACCTCGGACCGTCGGCCCGCAAGTCGGCCAAATCCTTTTCGATCTCGGGCGCAGGGCGGGTCCAGAAATCGTTGTAAATCGGGTTGTGAACGTCGCTCTCAACAGCAGTCATAGGCGAGAGCATACGGCGTAAGTCATGAGGCCGCGGAAATCACTGGCCCCAAAAATGCGAAAAGTTCGAAGATTCGGGAACCAGACGATCTCCTCGTATCGTCGTAGAAGCATGAAGTACCAAAAAACCTCCACCTCCACACCCATCTCGACACCCATCTCCAAACAGGGGCACACCACAACGGTTCTGCAACGGCTTCGCCGAGGAACCGCCGTGCTCTTCATCTCTGCACTGGCGTTCACCGCCTGCGGAAACGACGGAGAGCCAGTAAGCGCCGGCACCTCTGATACCTCCGAGAACGGCATCGAAGACGCTGCCGACGACGCCATCGACGAGACCCCCGGAGACCTCTCTGGAGACATCACTGGAGACGAGGGCGAGACCGTGCAAGACCGCGACGAAAACGGCGAACTCGAGGACTACGAGGAAGCCATCGCTGACGGGGCTAACGATCCGGCCACTGATTATGTGCAACCCATCGACGAACCAGTCGACGACGAAACCGCTGCCGTTTGGAAGCGACTTATCGAAGCCGATGTCGTTGCCGCCGACGACATCATCGACCCACAGCCATGGGAAATCATCCAAGCCTTTGCGGTAAGTGCCGACGAGAACGAAGTGATCGTCCGCTATGAAGCCGGCAGCCCTCCATGCACCCAGTCACGGGCCACTGTGGTCGAAACCGACACCACCATCGAGGTAAGCCTCGAGGTCGGTCTTCACCCCAACATCGCTGCGATGTCCTGCATCGCCCAGGTGGTGAACAGCGAAATCGCTGTTCCGTTGACCAACCCGGTCGGCGACCGCGAGGTCATCGCGGTTCAGCCATAACCCAAGAACAACAGACTCGAAGCCGCCGACGCTCTTAGCAGCACGGTGGCTTCGGTCCGTTTTGGCGCAGCTCCGTTAGGAAGAGGGCTGGAGGTCGCCGCCGAGCACGGTTCCCCAAACGCCGATATCGCGAAGACCCGTTGGGTCGACGGTGTACGGATCGTCATCGAGTACCGCAAAGTCGGCACGTTTCCCCGGGGCCAACGAGCCGACCTCATCGTCCATCTTCAGCTGGTAGGCGCCGCCGATGGTCACTGCAGCCAAGGCTTCGTCGACGCTGATGCGCTCGTTCGGTCCAAGCACCTCGCCCGAGGCGGTGAGCCGGTTGACCGCACACCAAGCCACGTGGAGCGATCCGAGCGGGGTCACCGGCGCATCGCAATGCATCGAGAGGGGGACACCGGCGCCGAGCGCGGTGGCGGCAGCATTCATGCGCGCGGCCCGGTCTGGCCCAACCGTCGTGCTGGCGTGCTGGTCGCCCCAGTAGAAGATGTGGTTCGAGAAAAGATTGGCACAGAGCCCTAGTGCCCGCATGCGGCGATATTGGCCCGGCGTAGTGAGCTGACAATGTTGAATGGTGTGGCGATGATCGCCGCCGCGTGACTCGCCGAAGACCATGTCGCAGCAATCGAGAAACAGGTCGACCGCTTCGTCGCCGTTGCAATGGGCGTGCACGGTAACCCCGGCGTTATGAAACGCTCGGAGGTACGACTCGACCTGTTCGGGGGCCAGAAGCCACAGACCGTTCTCGCCGGTGCCGTGATAATGCGGCCACCGGATGCGTGCGGTGAACCCTTGGATCGAGCCATCGAGGATTAACTTCACATGCCCAAACCGAAGCTTGTCGGTGCTCTTTGCAGCGAGTTCGGCAAGCACGGCAGGAGCGTCGTCCGGTGTTGCGAAGTTGCCGCCGCCTGCGGGGTTGTAGAACACCGAGACCCGAGCCGGGTAGCTGTCGTCGACACCTCGCTGCCAACGCTCGACGACGCTTTCGTTTCCGATGGAGCTGCTGCCTAGGTCGGTGAGGGTGGTGATGCCAGCGTTGCGCGCGATCTGTCCAAAGTTCCGAATCGCCTGATCGTTGGTGACCCCAGACATCAAAATGCGAAGACACGTGTGGGCGAGCCCCATGGCCGCGAACTCCTGGAGTTCGCCGATGGGTTGTCCAGCCCCGTCTTTGGGCAATCCCTCGACTTGGGTATCGGGCCCAATGCCCTCTTCTTCCATCAAGCGACTGTTCACCGTGGCCAGGTGGAGGCTGGCGTGCATGATGTAGATCTGACGGGTCTCCGACACGGTGTCGAGGTGCGATGCGACCAGACGCTCGCCGTCGAAGTAGATCGGGTCGAGCCCCCAGGCCACCAACGGTTCGTTCGGATCATCGATCTTTGCGTTAGCTTCGCGTAGCCGGTCGAGTACCTGGTCGAACGTGGTGCAGCCCGACCACAACTTCCCATCGGGGCCGGTGCGATCGAAATAACCCACGTAGAGGTAGTTCCAGAAACCGCCCTCGATGGCGTGGCAATGGGCTTCCACGAAACCGGGGAGCAGGACCTTGTCGGACAATGTCGAATCGACGGTGCCGCCATACGCGGCGACGAGGTCATCGGTTTCGCCGAGCGCAACAATGCGGCCGTCAGCGACAGCGATAGCCGAAGCGGTAGGTCGGCTGCGATCCATCGTGTGGATCTGCTTGGCCGGAAACACGGTGTTTGGGGAGACGGTGTTTGGGGAGACGGTGGACTGCATCGTGGCACCATACTCGGCGGACGATTCGGGAGAACTTTTCGTGGTACCGAAAAACCGCTACGAGCTCATCGCTTCTTCGAGATCGATCACGAGCGGAGCATGATCGGACGGCGGTGGATGATCGGGCGACACCCGAGCACGCGCGTCGCGATCGAACCAGACCGATTGCACCAGTGCCTCCGCTGAAGCGTTTGCCAGCGCATGGTCCAGTCGCCACCCGCGGTCGGTGCTGAAGAACCCCTCTCGACGGTTCCACCACGAGTAGGCACGATCGTCACCCAGCGAAGCTCGAACGATGTCGGCGAGCCCGAGCGCCTCGAGGTTTTGGAACGCCTGGCGTTCGACCGGGCTCGTGAGGTTTCGTTTGCGGTACCGGCTTGCGTCCCAAATGTCGAGATCGAGCGGCGCAATGTTGAGGTCGCCGATGAGGATCACCGGTTGTGTAGCGAGGTCGTCGATTTCGATCCAGGCGGTAAGGAGCTGGAACCATGCGAGCTTGATCGCGTGATGGGGCGTTCGAACCTTGCGGCCGTTCGGCGCGTAGACGGTGTGTATCCGTATGCCGTCGACGGTGGCGGAGATGCTTCGTTTCTCGTCGAGTGGGGCCACGGCGCCGGGAATCCCGAGGGTGACGTCGGAGCACGGTTGTTTCGACAGGAGAGCGACACCGCCCTGTCCGCCTTCGCTATAGGTGTGCACCTCGTAGCCGCGCGCAATGAAGGGCTTCGCGGGGAACCGTTCGCCATTGCATTTGATCTCTTGGAGACAGAGCACGTCGGGTTCGTTGACATCGACCCACGATTCAACCAGCGCAAGCCGAGCCCGAATCGAATCAACATTCCACGACGCAATTCGCACCTCGGGAGACTAGCGCCGCATGCACGTGGCCGCCCTGAGCGTCGTTTCTGGGCTCCACGCCGCTGTGTCTCGGCTGGTTTGGGTCTGGTGTTGCACGTGGCCGCTCTGAGCGCCGTTTCTGGGCTCCACGTCGCTTTGGCTCGGTTGGTTTGGGTGTGGTGTTGCACGTGGCCGCTCTGAGCGCCGTTTCTGGGCTCCACGCCGCTAAGACCCAAGTGAGCTGGG
>CALGZB010000139.1 GCA_937934655.1 uncultured Acidimicrobiales bacterium
GAGGTCGTCGAACCCAGCGGCGCAACCTCGTTTGTATCGGTCCAACTCGGCGAGCGATCGGGAACTTCGGTCGAGCTTTCAGGCGATGGAATCGCCGAAGGCACTGTCGTTATTAACCCCTAGGGGATCGGCCACGAGATACGGTGCGACCCATGCTGTCTCTTGGAACCATCGTTATCGGCGCCGATGACACGCAGCGTGCCGTTGCCTTCTGGACCACCGCCCTGGGCTATGAGCCCACCGCCTTTGAAGGCGCCTCGAACGGCTTCACCCTTCTCACGCCGCCGTCGGGTGAGGGAACCAAAGTCGCTATTCAGCAAGCCGACACGCCACCAACCGAGCACCCGCGCATCCACATCGATCTGCTCGTTGCAGATGCCGACGAGCAGCAGGCCGAAACCACCCGGCTACTCGAACTCGGGGCCACGGCCGTCGAGTGGGACAGCTACCCGTCGGACGCTGACTTCGTCGTGCTAGCCGACACCGAAGGAAACCGGTTCTGCATCATCAACGCGGCCCACGGCCAGTAGCTGCCAAAAGTAAGAAGCGGGGTCGATCAGCCTGCGGCGATGACTTCGGCCAGCCGCTCAATCGCGTAGTCGCCGGCTTCAGCAATCGACATGGTCGACTCGGCATCCCCAAAGTACGTCTGCGGGTCGTGCCCAAGCGCCATCGTGAGCGCAATCCGGGCGTTGGATCGCGGCTGATGACCGTGCGCAATCATCGTGTTGAGGAGCTTCGCTCCTGCCTCAGCCTGGCCAGCACGGCCAAGGCAGATCCCTGACACACCAAAGAGATGGCTCGTACCTGCCAAGTAGTGCTGGTCCATTGCGGTCTTCAACGCATCGATACAAGCAGCGGCAGCAATCGGCGGGTCGACGACGCCAACCATGACGTGCAACCGCAGCCCGGTAATCAGGTGGGTGAGGAGGTGATTCGGCCCAAGGGAACTTGCCGCTTCCATACCCTCGCCCCAATGGCGATCCGACTGGGCCGGATTCTCGCGGATGGTTCCCATTCCCTCTGCCCAGGAAGCCAACGCCGAAGCCGAAGGACTCTCAGACTCAGTTGCGATCTGACGGGTGTTGGCAGCGTGTACTTGCGCGAGCTCGCCACCCTCGTAGGTGCCAAGGTGGAAGGCGCGAAGACCTTCGGCCCAAATCTGTTTCGCCAGATGACCGCCGGGCTCTCGCTGATTCCATTCGATCCACTCACTCGTGAGCTTGTCGCTGTCCTTCTTCGAGAAGAGGTTGTTGAGGTAAACGGCCGAAAGCGCTCCACGACAAAGGCCGCTGGGGTCCGATGGGTCGATCGCCAAGCCCTGAGCGGCAAACTCTCCCGCTCGACGATCAGCGGTGAAGTACGCGAACAGGGCCCGAATTCCGAGAAGCGCCACATAGTGTTTGTGCGTTTCGATGCCGCTTCGCTCCTCGCTACCAGGCGATTCGGCTTCAAGGAGCTGCTCGGCAAAGGAAAGCGCTTCAAACCTCATCGAGAACGAGGCGTACCAGGCGAGGTCAAGCGTGAGCTGGGCAGCAGTATCGATGTCGCCACACGAAACCAAATCGCCGAACGCTCGCCGAAGGTTTCCCCAATCGAGGTCGATCTGCCCCCAAACCTCGGCTTCCTTGGAGGTCAGCAGCAGCTCGTTCATCTCGTGAGCAAGACCTGCGTAGTAGCCCGCATGGCTCTTACCTACAGCTTCACGTTCGCCGAACTGGCGAAGCTGTTCGGCGGCGAATTCCCGGATCGTCTCGAGAAGCCGAAAGCGAACATGGCCGGCACTCGGGATTCGTGTGAGCAACGATTTGTCGACCAGCGCCGTCGTCAACTCGAGGAGATCCATCCGTTCGAGGAGATCATCGCTGCAGATCTCCTCGACGGCCTGAAGATCGAAACTCCCAGCAAAGACCGAGAGTCGCCGAAACAGAATCGTCTCGTCGGCATCGAGCTGCTCATGCGACCACTCGATGGTCTGACGAAGTCCACCATGGCGGCCGGCATCCTTCCGGTTGCTCAGAACAGCGAAACGATCCTGGAGCCGATCGAGAAGCTCCGGCAGAGAAAGCACTCGAAGTCGAGCAGCTGCGAGTTCGATGGCCAAGGGAATCCCATCGACCACCTTGCAGATTTCGGCGATAGTCGCCCGATCCTCAGTCGTCGGATCGAAATCACCATCGCGATCGCTAGCCCGCTGAACAAACAGCTCTACCGCGTCGGTCGACGAATCGAGCGGACCAATCTCGACGATCCGCTCTCCATTCACCCGCAGAGGTTCGCGGCTCGTGGCCAGAATCACCGACTCACCAGTGCGCAATAGCTGACTCACCAGATCGGTAACCGATGACAGCACGTGCTCGCAATTATCGAGGACCACAACCATCTTGCGGTCTTGAAGGAAGCTCTCAATGCTCTCGGGCAGCGTCATCGCTGGTTGTTGTCGTGCACCAACCGCTGTGGCAAGGGCCTCGGCAACGCCGTCACCATCATCCACAGGGGCCAAGTCACAAAAGGCAACTCCGTCGGAGAACACGTCGGCAACTTCGCGACCGACACTAATCGCCAGACTGGTCTTGCCGACGCCCCCTGGCCCTTTGATGGTTACCAGTCGACGTTCGGAGACGAGCGCCCGAACCTCTTGCAGGTGGACCTCGCGCCCAACAAGCGGAGTGAGCGAGATCGGCAACGAGGTATGCGCTAGTGGGAGACTCGAACGGAGCGGTTTATCGGAGACCATCAACTTCGGATCGGCCACCAGGCAGATCTTCTCGTACCCAATGCCCTTGAGCATATGGACACCCATGTCCTTGAACACGAACCCCTCGCAAAGCCCCGCGGTGCGATCTGATACAACGATCTGATCACCGTTGGCCAGCTCCGAGACCCGGGCCGTGGTGTTCAGCGTCGGTCCACGAAACTCGCCGTCGACCACCAAGGCTTCGCCAGTATGGATCCCCATACGGATACGGAGGCGATCATCGCCCGGCCAGACGAGGTTTTGCGCACGCTGTTGAATTTCGATTGCTGCACCGACAGCGTGGGATGCATCGGTAAACGCAATGGCCATTCCATCGCCCATATGGCTGAGCACGGTGCCTTCGTGTTCGCTGACGACCGAGCGAAGCAGCTCATCATGAGAATGGAGCGCGCTACTCATCTGCTGAGGTCGTTGTTCCCAACGTCGAGTACTTCCCTCGATGTCGGTGAACAAAACCGATATCTCGCCCAACGCTTCGTTCCCCACCATTTCTGCGCCGCCATTAGGCAGCACTTGTCCCGCACTACACCATGACACAGGTAGCCGGGGCCTATCGAACCTAGGAGACCGCAGCTGAGGGCTGGCGCGGAAATTAATCGGGCGGTTAGTTTCTGTTGCACGCAGATTCTTCAGGGGGAAACATGGCATTCGATTACTCAGGCAAAACCGCTCTCGTTACCGGGGCTTCCTACGGCTTGGGTGAGGTGTTCGCGAAAGACCTCGCCGCAGCAGGAGCCGAGCTGGTACTCACCGCTCGAAGCGCCGACATGCTCGAAGCGGTAGCCGAAGCGTGCCGCGCCGCCGGCTCTCCAAAGGTCACCACCGTTACCGGCGACGTCTCGGTCGAAGCCGACGTGGTCAACGTGGTTGCCACCGGGGTCAAGGAGCACGGCAAGATCGATGTGCTCATGAACAATGCCGGCGTCGCCGACATGCGTGGCCTCGCCCCCGAACACTTCGACATGGACACCTTCGACTGGATCATGTCGGTCGACCTCAAAGGCGCCTTCATGATGCTGCGAGAATGCGGCCGCCACATGCTCGAATCCGGCAGCGGCTCGATAATCAACATCTGCTCCATCATGGGCAACGGCGGCAACGAACTCAGCGTCATCCCCTACACCGCAGCCAAAGGCGGGCTTCGCAACCTCACCCTGCAGCTCGGCTGCGAGTGGGCCGACCGCGGCGTTCGAGTGAACGCCGTATCGCCGGGCTTCATCCTCACCGACATGATCCGGGCAGCCGTCGAAGGAACCCCCAACGCCGACTACATTTCGAGCCGAACCCCAATGCGTCGCATGGGCGAGGCCCAGGAAGTCTCCAACGCAGTGCTGTTCCTCGGCTCCGACATGGCCAGCTACATCACCGGTGTCGACCTCAATGTCGATGGCGGCACCAACGCTGGCAACGGCTACTACCAAGTGCGCCCAATCCACCACGACTGGAACAAGGGCGACACCGCCATGGTGGGCAGCGCCTACGAAGGGCTCACGCCTCGACCAGAAGGCCTCGAAGCGATGTCGGGCGGCATACCCGGAGTTCACCTTCCCCTCCCCGACGCGGAATAAGGAGCGCCGCTATGGGCACCTCACCGTTCTTTACCCGGCCGCTGTTTCAGCATGCCTACTTGGTCAACAACATCGAAGAAGCTTGCACCCGATGGGCTGACCTGTTCGGCGCCGGGCCCTTCTTTGTGGCCCGGCACCATCAAACCGACGAGTTCTCGTACCGGGGCCAAGACATCGAGGCCGACGTGTCGTATGCCTTCGGCTATCTCGGCGACTTGATGATTCAGTTCATCGAGCAGCACGACGACCAGCCGTCGATTTACCGCGATATGTTCGCGGCCGGCGAGGAGGGTTTCCATCACGTCGGGATCTTGGTTCCGGTAAAGGACTTTCAAACCGAGAAGCAGCGGATCATCGATATGGGGTTCCCGCTAGCTACCGAGCTCTACGCCGACGGCGTTAATGCCGCCTATCTCGATACTCGCTCCGCCAACGGCTGCTTCACCGAAATCCACGGCGATCCGCCGCGCATCCTGCACACCTTCCACGGCTGGCGAGAAGCACACCATCGTTGGGACGGCAACGACCCGATCATCGAGCGGGTCAAGACCAAGCCGTAAGAGTTAGAGCGAGGCGCTAAGAAACAGCCCTTCGCACGTAGTGATGACTTGGTCCTCGGCCAGGCACTCCCCAGTCATGTAGATCTTCCGGCCGTCGCGTTCGGTAACGCGGGCGCGGTAGGTGATGTCCGCACCGAGCGGTGTCGGGCCCTGGAAATCGACCTTGAGGTAGGCGGTAAACGCCGTGACCTGCT
>CALGZB010000140.1 GCA_937934655.1 uncultured Acidimicrobiales bacterium
ATCATCGTGGCGGTCGCGAACCGACTTGGGGTCGACCCAATGGTCGACCCCCGGCCAGAGATCGTTGCTGGCGCTTCGATGTCAGCAGTGCGCGCAGCAACCCGGCAATGGACAGCGAGCGATGGCACCGAGGACTATGCCGCCCTCACCAAGAACGCGCTTCACGCCATCGGGTCGCTCGGCGACCTCAGCTAACCGTTAGAACAGCAGTACCGGTTTGATGACTTCGCCGCTTGCGCTGGCGGCCTCGGCTGCGTTTACCTCGGCGACTGGGAACGTTTGGATGAGTTCGTCGAACGGGAAGTTGCCGTCGGCGTTGAGCTTGGCCAGGTAGGGGATAAAGGTCTCAGGAACGGCGTCGCCTTCCATGATTCCCATGATCTTGCGGCCGCTGATCATCGTCAGATAGTCGATGGTGAGCTCGCCGAATCCGACGCCTGCCAACCCAATGGTGCCGATGTTGTTGAGGCCTCCAACACATCCCTTCACGACGTCGGCGTTGCCTGTGGTGTCGAATGCGAAGTCCGAGCCACCGCCGGTGGCTTCTTGGATCGCGCCGGTCAACTCGTCGGGGCTGACCGACAGGGTGGTGGTTGCGCCAAACTTCTCAGCGAGTTCGAGGCGGTTGGCATGGCGGTCGATGGCCACGATGTTGGTGGCGCCAGCAACCTTGGCAGCCATAATCGCGGAGAGTCCGAGAGCGCCAGCCCCTGCCACAACCAAGCTGTCGCCTTTGCCGACGTTGAGGCTGTTGAGTATGGCGCCGGCTCCGGTCTGCACGCCGCAACCCAATGGTCCGAGTTTGGTGAGGTCATAGGACGGGTCGACTTTCACGACGCTGCGGGCGGCGGTAACCGAGTATTCGGCGAACGAAGATTGCCCGAAGTAGTGCGATCCAACGGGCTGGCCGTCGGCATCGGTAAACGCTTTCGTTCCATCCGGTCGTCCGCCCGACATCGAATGGGTTGCGAAATCGAAACAGCAGGCGGGGCGGTCGATGGTGCACGCCTTGCAGACACCACAGCTGGCGAAGGAGAGGACCACGTGATCGCCCGGCGAGACGTGGGTGACTTCGACGCCGACGGCTTCAACGACGCCCGCACCTTCGTGGCCATAGACCTGCGGACCCATGAAGAACTCGGGTGGCAGGTCGCGGGTGATGAGGTCGGTGTGGCACATGCCGGCTGCGACCATGCGAACAAGCACTTCGTCGGAGCGGGGCTCGTCGACGGTGAGTGTTTCGATGGTGAACGGGTCGTGCCCGCCTCGCAGAACTGCAGCGGTGGTTTCCATGGGGTTCTCCTCAACGACGATGCCGGTAGGCCGGTTTGGGGAGAATGTATGGCTCAGCGGTGCTTGTCAGGAAATTAGTGTTCAGACGAATCGCTAGCTGGAAAGGAAGATCGGTTCGGTTGTTGGCTGCAGGGAGCCACCCGCTGGTTCAACGGTGACACCCCAGGTGACGTCGGTTGCCTCAGAGGTTTCGAGAAAATCAGCAACCCCGCCGGTGACGTCGGCATCAAAGAGTCCTATCGGTCGTGCGCCGTCGGCATCGATGGCCCACAGCTCGTAGGTCTGGTCGGGGTCGAGGGCCTCGAGGCCGTCACCAATGAGGGCTACACCAGCGTTGTCGGCCGAGTAGATGATCTTCAGATCGCCAAGGTTGCTCGAGGTGCCGACAAGAGGAATCTCCGCCGCGTCTTCAGCGTCGACGACTGCCGCTACCTCGGATGGCAGGTCAGAGTCGTTGCCAGTGAAGTTGACGACGCCGACCACGACGATGAGTGCCGCAGCGATGGCACCAAGCGCTGCCTGGGCAATCTTGCGGCGATTTCTGTGCTCGGTGAGATCGATTGGGGCCGAGAGCGGGCGCCCCGATTCGGCGTCCTCAGCATGTGGATTCGCATCGGGGAGGGGAGATACGACAGGAGGCAACTGACGAGTGGTGCTAATTCCTGAAAGAACACTTTCCCGCAGCGACGCTGGTGGTTCGACCGATTCGGCGTTTGCCAGCGCGGCGGCGGTCTCGCGAAAGTCTGTGACCTCTGAGGTGCACAGGTCGCAGTTTGGAAGATGAGCCTCGAAGAGTTCGGCTTCTTCTGGTTCGAGTGCATCAAGAGCGAATGCGGCGGCGAGTGTGTGAATGTCGAAATCGCTCATGATGAGACTCCGATCTCGTCGCGCAGGCGTATGAGCCCGTCTCGTATTCGAGTTTTGATCGTGCCTTCGGGTTCGTTGAGCATGATCGCAACTTCACGATATGTGTAGCCGCCGTAGTAAGCGAGTTCCACGGCCTTCCTCTGGACGTCGGTGAGGGCTTGAAGGGCGACGCGAACTCGTTGCCGCTCAAGCTCGTCGCCCACCAAGTCTTCGACACCGCCGGTGAGATCGACGTGACGTTGGACAGCATCTTTGTCTTCACGATTTCGCGCAGACTGCTCGGAGCGGACACGGTCGACGGCCCGACGATGGGCGATTGTGGCAACCCAGCCCTTCACGGTTCCACGACTCGATTCGTAGCGAGGTGCTTGACGCCATACTTCAGTGAAGACCTCTTGTGCGACCTCTTCGGATTGTGAAGGGTCTCTGACAACCTTCAGCACAATGCCGTAGACCAGAGCACCCAACTCGTCGTAGATGCGAACGAATGCTCCTTCGTCGCCTTGTGCGCAGCGACCCATTACCGCAGCGAGGCGATCGCCGGAAGACTCATTCTGTGGCGGGGCGCTGCTTGCGTTGGCAGCGTCTTTGCCTTCGGTTGGCTTTCGCATGCTTGCGGTGCTCGGTTTCTGTGCGGTCAGGGGATCGAGCCGATCGGTAAGAATAACGCCAGATAGCTCGTCAGACGTGTTGGCGTGCGGGCGGCTCAAGGTTTTTGACGGCGGGAAAAGGTTGAACCTTGGTGTTGTCTCTCTGCCGACGGGAGTGTGCCGAGTACCCGACTTGGCGCCGGTCGTGCCGCAGCGTGAGCCAGCAGCGCTGCTGTCTCTCGAAACTCTCTGACCTCGACCAGACAAATGGTGCAGCCGGCGAGGTGGCGTTCGAAAATGACTTCTTCGGATGCTTCAAGAGCATCGAGCACGAAGGCGCCAGCAAGATGATGCAGATCTGGTCCGTACGCGTTCACAGAGTCTGTTCGGATCGTACGGGATTTTGGATTGGATAAAACCTAGAGAAATTCCGGATGGCGATTTCTCTCGACCGGCTTACTTGGGCCGGTAAATCCAGTGAGATTGCTCCTTTGGCGATCCGTGGCACGGTCGGCTCCGAACCCTTTCTATGAACGCCTCCCCAGAATCCGGTCGACACCAACCCGCAGTGTCTGCCGGGCGGATAGTTCTCGGGAGTCTTATTGCGACAGCATTCGGCCTTGGTGTTGCCGAGATGGTTTCGTCGACTTCCCGCCGTCTTCAGTCGCCGGTGCTCGATGTTGGTGACCGGGCAGTCGACCTCGCACCGAGCTGGGTAAAGGATTTCGCGATTGCCTGGTTTGGAACCAACGACAAGATCGCCCTCCTCGTCGGAATAGCAGTGGTGCTTGCTGTGTATGCCGTCGGCGTTGGATTCGCGTACCGAAGTCGACGTCCGCTTGCGATGGTCGGAAGCGCAATATTTGGTGGCATCGGAGCGCTGGCCGCTGTGTCCGGCCGCAACCCCGGACCCCCATGGGCAGTTATTCCGAGCGTCCTCGGAGCGCTCGCTACTTATGCGGCGATGGCTGCACTCCTGGGGGGTCGTTCGCGAGAGAGTGAATGGATCGCCAATGCCGCATCGCCGATCTCGATTGCTGAAGCAGTGCCGTCTCCACGTCGTCGGTTTCTTGCATCGGTCGCCGGTTTCGGAGCGGTGGCCGCGGTGCTGGGCTTCGGCGGTCGCGCTAATCGAAACCGATTCAGCGCAGCGTCATCTCGGACCGCCGTCGGCCTCCCCGTCGCCGAAAACCCGCTACCTGCTGCACCATCCGGCACAACATTTGCAATCGACGGCATATCGGACTTCTTCACCTCCAACGATGACTTTTACCGAATCGACACCGCCTTGACTGTCCCGCAGTTACCTCTCGAGAACTGGACGCTTCGCATTACGGGGATGGTCGATAACCCCATTGAGCTCACCTTCGATGACCTCCTTTCTTTGCCGATTGTCGAGTCCGACATCACCCTCACCTGTGTTTCGAATGAAATTGGTGGCGGCCTACTCGGGACGGCCCGATGGCTGGGCGTTCGACTTGATGATCTCCTTGCTTCCGTGGGCATACAGAACGGCGCCGATCAGATCGTTGGGAAGTCATCTGATGGGTTCACTGCCGGATTCCCAGTAGCAGTACTCGACGGCCGCGATGCACTTGTCGCTTTCGGAATGAACGGCGAAGCCCTTCCGCTTGAGCATGGGTTCCCGGCCCGGCTAATCGTTCCCGGGATCTACGGATACGTGTCGGCAACGAAGTGGCTTACCGAAATCAACCTCACGCGTTTCGAGGACTTCGATGGGTACTGGGTTCCCCGCGGGTGGGATGCGTTGGGCCCAATAAAGACCCAGAGCCGAATCGATACACCTCGAGGGCTATCAACGGTGCCCCCGGGGACTACCGCCATCGCCGGCGTTGCTTGGGCACAAACCCGAGGCATTGATCGGGTGGAGGTGCAGATCGATGATGGCGACTGGCTTGAGGCCGACCTAGCTGACGAACTCAACGACGTCACTTGGCGCCAGTGGAAGCTTGCGTGGGAGGCCACCCCCGGCCGCCATACCGTCACGGTGCGGGCGACCGATCGCGATGGCGAAACACAGATCAGCGAACGAACCACACCAATCCCTAACGGTGCCACTGGGCAACATCAGGTCGTTGTACTTGTCAGCGATGGGTGACCGATCTGACCGTGTGCGTTGCTACTTGTGACGAACGGCGCACGGGGTTTTGGAGGTTTCTCCAATCCGGGCGGCCCGCTGGTTTCGAACCTTGGATGTAGTCCCCTCCTTCCACCCTGAACCATCTCCCCCAAAAGGAAAAACGTCATGGCTAGTAAGCAACGAAAACAATTCGGATCGGCCCTCCTCACAGGGGCTCTGCTCTTCACCGCATGTGGCAGTGATGTCGCAGAACCGGCAGTCGAAGAACCGACCGAGGTCGTAGAAGACGCAATGGACGACGAAGCAATGGACGACGAGGCCATGGAAGCGGGCAGCGAAATGCTCACCGCATACGGCCCAGGCTGTGCAGCAGTTCCAACTGAGGGCGAGGGCTCGTTCGGTGGAATGGCCGATGACCCTGCTGCAACCGCAGCATCGAACAACCCGCTTCTCACCACACTGGTAGCAGCAGCAACTCAGGCCGGACTTGTTGACACCCTCAACAGTGAAGGTCCCTTCACCATCTTTGCGCCGATCGACGACGCATTCGCTGCAATCGACCCCGCAACACTCGACATGGTGCTGGCCGACAACGACCTGCTCACCACGATCCTCACCTACCACGTCATTGGTGGCGAGTC
>CALGZB010000141.1 GCA_937934655.1 uncultured Acidimicrobiales bacterium
TTCCACCTGGCACCAAAGTGGTGGTTTGGTGCCAGGTGAACGCGTCCGCGGGCGTGTTTCGGCGGGTTAGAGGAGTCTTAGGGCTTCGCGTTTGGAGAGGCCTGAGAGTTCATTTTCGTGGGCGGCGACGAACGCTCTGACTGCTTCGGGGTCTACCCGGCTGTGCTGCCGGAGCGCCCAGCCGATGGCCTTACGGATGAAGAACTCCTTGTCACCGGCTCGCTTTGCGGCGTAGGCGAAAAGCCGATCGGTATCGACGGCTTCCTTGTACTTCAGCTGGTGAATGATGGCCGTTCGGGCGATCCAGAAATCCGGGTCATCGATGAACTGGTCCATAACCTGAGCCAACTCTGGGTGAGCTTGCACAAGCGGCCCGACCACATTGGTTGCGAGTCCGTCGACAGTGTCCCACCAGCTCTTCGTGCTGAGAAACCGCTCGATATCGGCCATATGCCCGGCGTCGAGTTTCTTCACCCATCGACGCAAGAACTCAGTTCCGACGTACTGAAACTCCCGCTCGGGCTGAGCCCAGCACTGGTCGACGGCTGAAAGTATCTCGCCAGCAGATGAATGTTTACCCGCGGCCAGAAAGTCCTTCTGCACCGCTTTGCGGTCTGGAGAGCTCACGCCGAGGAAGTCGAAATGGCCTTTCATGTAGGCCACCATGCTCGGCGCCTTCGCCGGAATGGCTACAGCCTCGAGACCCTCACGAAGGTCGGAGATCGAGATCGAATCCATCACCGCAATCTAGAGGACGGCCATCGTTCGCTGCCTAAAGAAACGGAAGCGTCGTGATCTCAGCCGGGCTCGTCCCACCCGGGCGGGTGACCTCGACCGTCACTCCCGCATCGACGACCTCGCGTTTGATTTGGGCAAGACCAATGGTCTTGCCCATGCGATGCGAATACACGATCGCTCCGAGCGTCCCGACCTGCTCACCATCGAGCGTGATCGGCGTCCGTTCGGCCAATGGCCAAACATCGACATCGTCGGTCTCGACGATGAGCCCGACGAAGAGACGCTCGATCCCGTCAACGAGTACCTGCTTGAGTGCCCGCTTTCCAATGAAATCGGCATCCATATCGACGTCGGTATAGCGACCCATGCCTACCTCGAACGGGTTTGAATCGGGTGTGTTGTCGCCTCCCCAAGAGAGCAGGCCGCTCTCGACCCGCTCGACATGGTTGGGCGCACCCGGGCCGATATCGTACTTCGCTCCGGCGGCCATGACCTTGTCCCAAAGCTCCGTGCCCCGGCTGCCATCCTGGAGGAACAACTCGAACCCGCCCTGTTTACTCCAGCCCGACCGGCTGAGGACCAGCGGAATGCCATCGAGTTCGGTCTCGAGAAACCAGAAGAACTTGAGATCTCGAATGTGCTCGCCAAACAGTTCGGCGATGAGATCGTGGGCTTTGGGGCCTTGAACAGCGAGCGGTGAAACGTCTGGCTCATAGACACGGACGTCGAACCCCTTCTCGGCGACCACAGCTTTGCACCACAGCAACATGTCGTGGTCGGCCAGCGAGAACCAGTAGCGGCCACCCGAGAGCTTCATCAAGACGGGGTCGTTGAGAATGTGGCCCTCGTAGTCGCACATCGCCACGTACTTGCCCTGGCCCTCTTTCATGTTCGAGAGATCTCGGGCACAGAAATACTGCGCACAAGCATCGGCGTCTGGGCCAACCAACTCGACCTGACGCTCGACGCCAACGTCCCAAATAGCCACGCCATTGATGAGCCGGTCGTACTCCGCCTTGAGGTCGCCAAACGACGTTGGCAGGATCATCTTGTTGTAGATCGTGACATCGCTCAGGCCGGCGGCGACCGCCGCCTCGTAGAACGGTGACGTGCGGATACGTGGCGTGAGCGTGATCCTGGACATTCGTTCAGTCTGCCCTCGTTTGACGCCTGGTACGCAAGCCAGCGCTATTCTTTTCAGATGCAAGATTTGGTACTTGAACAGCTCGAATCCATCGGCGGCGGCTATGAGCTCATACCGTGCGATCCTGAGCTCGCCGACACCGCAGCGTTCTGCGAGACGTACGGCTATTCGGTCGAGGCGTCGGCCAACGCAATCGTCGTCGTCGGCAAGGCCGACCCGCCGGTCTTTGTGATGTGTTTAGTGCTCGCTCATACCCGACTCGACGTCAACAAAGTGGTTCGCAAGAAACTCGGAACCAAGAAGGCGTCGTTCGCATCGGCCGACCAAACCATCGATGCCACGGGCATGCAGATTGGTGGGGTAACGCCGTTTGGCACCACCACTCCCCTACGACTCTGGATCGACTCCCGGGTCATGGAATGCGACAAGGTCATCGTCGGCGGCGGAAGCCGCGACCGGAAACTGTTGGTTCCGCCCGCGACCCTGGCGCTTCACCCTGAGGTCGAAGTCGTCGAAGACCTCGCCAAACTCCCACCGACCGAGGGATAGCCCTCGGACGGGATTTAGCCGAGGCTGCGGAGATCGACCACGAAGATCAAGGTCTCGTTGGGGCCGATAACCCCGCCAGCACCCTGAGGCCCGTAGGCCATGCCGGGCGGAATCGTTAGCTGACGTCGGCCGCCAACCTTCATGCCGGCCACCCCCTGATCCCAGCCAGGGATTACCTGTCCACGGCCAAGGCCAAAGGAGAAGACCGAGCCACGGTTCCACGATGCATCGAACTCTTCGCCGGTCGACCAGGACACTCCGGCGTAATCGACGTTGACCGTCGCACCATTGGTGGCCTCTTCACCATCGCCAACGACGATGTCTTCGATGACGATGTTGACCGGCGGTTCGCCAGCAGGAACGGTAATTTCGGGCTTCACGGATGTGTCTTGCATCCCGTGAGCCTACTCGTTCTGGACTAGTTGATCGCGCGAAGGTCGACCACGAAGATGAGGGTCTCGTTCGGGCCGATTGCTCCGCCCGCACCATTGGCCCCGTAGGCCATCTCTGGCGGGATGGTGATCTGGCGGCGGCCGCCGACTTTCATACCCTGAACGCCTTCGTCCCAGCCGAGAATGACCTGGCCGACGCCCAGGCTGAAGCCAAACTCTGAGCCCCTATCCCATGACGCATCGAACTCTTCTTGGGTCGACCAGGACACGCCGACGTAGTCGACACTGATCGGGTCACCAGCGGTTGCTTCGGCGCCATCGCCAACAAGAAGGTCTTCGATGATTAACTCGGTTGGCGGGTCACCGGCCGGAACCGAAATGACTGGCTTCGCTGTTGTGTCGACGTCGGACGATGACTCGCTCTCGCCCGAGGAGTCAGCATCCCCCTCAGCCTCAGTCTGAGCCTCAGTCTCGGCGGAGCCATCCGCAGAGACGCTGGCGTCGTCGCTTCCTCCGCAACCGGCAGCAATCGTGGCGAGAGCTACCAGCGAGATGGCGAGCATGCGGAAACGGGAGAATGCAAAGAGTGACTTCATTCAGACCAGCCTAGGAAACCAACGACCCAACGCGTCGGCAGCACGAGAGCATCCCGATCGTTTACGGTGCGCACATGCCTTCGATTCAAGAACTCCTCGTCGAATACGACCGCTCGCTCGATTACACCTCCTCGCTCATCGATGGGCTCACCGACGACGAGATCGTGTGGCGTCCAGAAGAGAACGCGAGTGCGGTTGGTTGGCATCTCATTCACCAACCGGCAGTTGCCCACTACATGGTCCGCAACCTCACCGCAGCGGAGCTACGGATCGACCCCGAACTCGAACTCTTGGCCGATTCGGCGACACCACCGCCAGAGCGCGGCGATCTCCCGTCGGTCGACCGCATCGTCTCCTACCGAGACCAAGTCGCTAACCGAGTGCGGGTACTACTCGGAAAGATCGCTTCCGGTGATGTCGGCGCACCCAAACAGCTCGGCATCATCGGAGCGATGACGCTCGCCTCGATCGTGAACCACGAGTACCAGCACTCGACGTGGATCGGCGAAAGCCGGGTGGGTCCGTTCGGGCATGCCCCGATCGACACTCCAACCAGCGACCTACTCATCGTGGTCGAGGGTTACCCGGTCATCGACCTCAGTCGTTAGTTACTTCCATCGACGTCACTCGCTGCAGAATGCGACGGAAACCGGTGTAGTCGTTCATCGCATAGTGAAGCGTGGCCCGGTTATCCCAAAGCGTTAGCTGATTGGGCTCCCACGAAACGCGACCGGTGAACTCCGGCCGAACTTGATGGGCAAAGAGGAAGTCGAGCAGTGACCGGCTCTCGTCTTCGGTCATTCCTTCAAACCGCCGGACAAATGCACCGTTGAGGAACAGCGCCTCTCGACCGGTTCGATGGTTCCGGCGAACGATGGGGTGCACTGCGAACGCATTGGGATCGTCTTCGGTGAGCCCCGGATAAAGGTGCACGCCCCGAAGCCCTCTGAGCATGTCGCGCATCGCTGGGCTCAGCGCCTCTAATGAGAGGTACTGGTTGGCGAATATCGTGTCACCGCCAAGCGGCGGCACTTGATGCGCATAGAGAAGCGATGCAGCCGCTGGCGGGTTGCGAAACGAAATGTCGCTGTGCCAGAACTCGCCCCCGAATGTGGCCTCATCCTCGGGCTCTTTGCGCACCTCAAGGATCTCGGGGTGAGAATCGATAGCCGTGAGGTACGGGTGGAGAAACGGTGTCCCAAAGATCTGACCAAGCTCGACGTGGCGAGCGTTGGTGAGCTTCTGGTCGCGAAACACCAGCACGAGGTGGTTGTCGAGAAGTTCTTGAAGGTTCGCCGACTCGGCGTCGCTGACGGGCTGCCCAAGGTCGACCCCGTGCACCACGGCCCCGAGCGCCGGCGTCAGTTGCTCGGCCACCCAGCTCATCCCCATCCACCAAACTTGTTGGTCGATGAACGACTGGCTTCACCGTCCGCAAAGCGCTCGACACGGCACGGATTGTCGGCTCCCTCAACGTTGCCGGAGACCACATCGGCAAGCAGACGTCCGCTTGCCGGCGAGAGCATGACGCCGGCCCAATGCCCGCAGTTCATAAACAGGCCGTCGTGGCCGGGCACGGCGCCGATAATTGGCACGTCATCGGCCGGGTACATCTGGAATCCGCCGGCGTACACAACATCGGCTGGGTCGATGGCTCTGGCAGTGGCGGCCAGCCGTGGTGACACCGGCTCGATGAGGTCGATCGCCTCGGCGAGGAAGCCGTCGGGAATCGTCACCTTCTCCCCTGGCTCTACCTCTTGGTCGTCGACGTTTGCGTGACTCAGCCAGACGCCGCCCGGCACCGGCCGCCAGTACGCGCCGTTGACGATGTTGATCACCAACGGAGCCGCCGCATGATCGACATCGGTATCGGGGATGAACGCCCGATACCGAGGAGTGATCTTGATAGGCAGGTCGAGTCCAAATGGGGCCAGCATCGCCGACGAGTACGGCCCGGCGCACACCACAACGTTGGCGGCGGATATCGGCCCTTCGCTCGTAGCAACCGTCCAACTCGCTCCGTCTCGGGCACTTCCATCGCTGGTGATGCTGTGCACATCGACGCCGTAGCGAAACGACACCCCGGTCGATGCGTCGGCCCACGCTGCAGCGATCTTGGCCGGGTTGACCCACGCCCCGTCGCCGTGAAAGATTCCGGCCACCGACTCGCCGGCAAACGGATAGCTCCGCTCGATTTCCTGTTGGTCGAGCAACACCGAACTCGTCACCCCGAGAGCCTCATAGCCGGCGAGAGACTCGGCGATTCGCGGCGCGTCCTCAGGTCGAGGGGTGAGGTAGACGTAGCCCTGATTGGCGTAGCCGATCTCGGCATGGCTCACGCCAAGATGCGCCTGGATGTCTCGGTAGAACGCAGCGCTCTCCTGAGCCATAGCAACGAGAGATGGGGTGCCGAATTGGGTGCGGATTGTCCCGAGCGCATTGGGCGTCGTGAGCTGCCCCGGCGCCGGACGACGCTCGAGAAGCACGACCTCATAGCCCGCCTTCGCGAGCCAGTAGGCCGAGGAGGTTCCGATGACGCCGCCGCCAACGACAACGACGTCGGTCGCCGGAGTCACGCCTCCAGCCACGCTTCCAGCCCCGTCTCGTTCTAGGAGTCGAAGACGGTGCGGGTGATCCACTCGGCCAACATCGCTGGCTTGTCAGACCCTTCGAGTTCCACCGTCATGGTCTGGGTGAAATCGACCGCCGTGCCCTTGAGCACCACATTGGACATCTGGGCGGAGAGTCGCACCCGAGCGCCCGCTGGTACTGGACTCAGGAAGCGAACTTTGTCGAAGCCATAGTTGATGCCCATGACCACGCCTTCGGGAATCGGGTCTCCCTTGGTAATCGCAGCCGATAGCGGCACGAGCAGCGAAAGCGTCAACATGCCGTGAGCAATAGTGCCGCCAAAGGGGGTTTCTTTGGTCGCCCGCTCGACATCGAGGTGGATGAACTGATGATCGTCGGTGGCGTCGGCGAACTGGTTGATTCGTTCCTGGCTCACCTCCATCCATTCACCAAGACGGCTTTCGCCACCAATTTTTTCATGCTGCGAATCGAAGAAGGCCTGTGCGTTGCTCATGAACGCAAACTAGTCGAATACTCTTTGGCCATGGCAGAGCTGACCATTCTTGACATTGGATCCTCGATCGATGAGGTGCTCCCCCACCTCGACCGAGATGGCGGAGTAATCGTTCGGGGCCTGCTGAGCGAAGAAACGATCGACCGGTTTAAAGCAGACATCGAGCAGACCACCGCCGAACACCCGGCCGGTGCCACCACCGGGGCCGCCCGCACGGTGGAATTTTGGGGAAGCTCTACCAAGAGGTTCACCCGCCTCGCTCATCGCAGTGAAGCGTTTGAAGACATCCTGTTGGCGCCCACCCTGCTCGGCGTCTGCGACCGCATCCTGCTTGAATCCACGCAGGACTATTGGCTCAACACCGGCCAGATGATGGTCATAGGGCCAGGCGAATCGGTGCAGATGCAGCACCGCGACGCCAACAACTGGCCAGCCCTCTGCCAGCCGACATCGCCAGAAGTCACCATCTCGTGCATGTACGCCCTGGGCGAGTTCACCACCGAGAACGGCGCCACTCACGTCGTGCCCGGCAGTCACAAGTGGGACGACTACAAGCAGGTACCCACCGATGACCAGGTAGCAATCGCCGAGATGCAGCCGGGCGACGGCATGATCTACAGCGGTCGGGTCATTCACAATGCCGGGGCAAACGTCACCGACGACCACTGGCGTCTCGGACTCCACGTGTCGTTCGTGCTGGGTTGGCTGACGCCCGAAGAGGCGCTGCCTATCTCAGTGCCGTGGGAGTCAGCGCAGAAGATGTCCGAGCGATCCCGCCGCCTCTTGGGATGGGAAAGCTACGGCGAAGACTCACGGCTCTGGACCGTCGACTACGAAAAGATCTCGGTGGCGCTAGGCCACGGTTAGTCAGCGTCGCGGTCGGCGGCAACCGCGTCGTACGACGCGTAATCCGTTGCCGTGTCGTCGGAGAACTCGAACTCCATCAAACCAGCCTCACCCCATGCTTTGCGGAGGTACCCGTCGTTGGCATCGAGCAGGCCGAGACGCCGGGTGTTCGGCACGAGCTTGGCGAAGAAGCCGCGCTGAAACTGCGCTGTTGGATGGGTACCCATCTCTGCAGCAGCCTGGTGAAGGAATGGAAGGACCTCTTCGAGCGACACATCAAGGCGGTCCCAGACCTCGGGGGTCGTTGAACGCCCCCGCTGCCGGATGGTGTTCTCGATCATAAAGTCTTGACGGTCCTTCAGCTCGGCCGAGGACAGGTTCTCGTAATACTCAGACAGGCTTAGGATGCCGAAAGCAACGTGGCGGGCCTCGTCGGCCATCACGTAGCGCAGCAGCTTGCGAAGCAACGGTTCGTTGGTGCGCCGTAGCATTTCGCCGAACGCTGCCAGCGCAAGGCTCTCGATGACGATCTGCATGCCGAGGTAGGCGATGTCCCACCGGGAGTCCTCGAGGAGCGCCATGATCTGCGCGTCGAGGTTGGGGCTCATCGGGTACGGATCGCCCAACTTTTCGTGCAGGTACTTGGCGAAGACTTCGGTGTGGCGTGCCTCATCCATGGTTTGGGTCGACGCGTAGTACTTGGCATCGATCCACGGAACGGTTTCGACGATCTTGGCGGCCGTCATCATCGCGCCCTGCTCACCGTGCATGAACTGACTCAGGCTGGCTTTGAGAAACTCGATGCCAGCGGCGGTGTGTTCCTTCTCGCTCCAGTTTGCGAGAGGAGAGTTCGGGATTTCGCTTGCAGCCCGAACGAGCTGCATGACTGGGCTCGGTTGTTCGTTTACCAGCCGCTCCGGATCGACATCGATGGCCCAGTCGAGGTCGGTGACGCTGTTCCACTGTGACGACATGGCCTTGTTGTAGAGCGTGACCAGCTGCGGGCGCTCGCGATCGTACTTCCACGTCATTATCCGGGTGGCGTTGTCGGTGATGAGACGAATCGACTCATCTACTTCGCTGCGCTCGGGAAGTTCGTGCAGGCTGTCCTCGATCACTGTCATGTAGTGAACCATGTCACGTTGATGAGCTGAAGAGAAGTAAATGTTGGCCAAATGTTGTTCAAACGGGCACCGACAGTACTACGGGCGCCGGTAACGAACGACGTTCGATGACCGATAGGAAACCCCATGCTTCGCCGCGCCATCTTCTTCCTCGCTGTCTTCGGGCTCAGCGTCGGCATGCACCTCGATCTGTTCGCAGAAGTCATCGGGATCGGCGGCACCAAGTTCGTGCGCCGACAGAGCGAGGCGTACGCGATGATGCTGCTCATCCCATTGTTTTGGGAGTTGTTTGCCCGAGGTGGTCATCCGACGTCGCGAAACGAACCGATGTTCCGCCAACAGACCCCCTTCGGTCTCTTTGTCGGCTGGTTTGTGGCGCTCGTTGGTTTCTCGGTCGTGTTTGTATTCGACACCGGCATCCCCAACTACATCGTGACCCTCAAAGAAGCCCTAGCTGCGGCCTTCGTGATTTCGCTCTACCTCGCGTGGTCAAGAAGCTTCTTCCCGCAGGACGAAGTCTGGGCGCTCGGCGCAGCCACTCGGAACCGCGTTGCGCGCCTCAGCTATTACTCGCTCATTTTGCTGATCATTGTGATCACCTATAAGCCGCTTCCTGAGCAGGTACTCGGAGCGTCAGTGGCGTTGTGGCTTGAGGAGAACTCCGAAGCGTTCGGCGCAACCGTGCTTATTCCCCTCTACTTCGATCTGGTCTCCCGACAACGAGGTCGGTTCCCCCAGTTTGTTTGGTACGCAGCCCTTGCCTCGATCCCGTTGCTCGTGCAGCTCGACGCCCATCCGGCGATGTTCGATGCGTTCATGGATTGGATGGCACAGATGACCGAGGCATTCATTGCCGCCCTGGGCATTTCCATCTACTTCGACGTGATTCGTCCTGATGCGGATGGCGTTCCCGAGCCGATTTCCGCTGAGCGAGAATCGACGTACACGCACGTTTGAGCGCAGATAACGTGACGGTTATGAGCCTCCCGCCACGATCAGAAGTCGTCATCATTGGTGCCGGAATCCACGGCCTTTCAACCGCACTCCACCTCGCCGCCAACCGCGGCTCGGGCGACGGCATCATCGTCGTCGACAAAACAAGCGTCGGCGCCGGGGCCTCAGGAATCGCCTGCGGCGTGATCCGCAACAATTACTTCCAGCCCGCAATGCGCGAGCTCATGGCGCACTCCGTTGGGGTCTGGGAGTCCGACCCAGAAGCGTTTTCGTACCACCCGGTTGGTTATATGCAGATCAGCCACGAGGGGATGCGCGACGACGTCCGATCGATCTTCGAGCAACAGCAGGCCATTGGCTACGAGTCGGTCTTCGTTGAAGGCGCCGGTGAGTCGCAGCTCTACATGGAAAACATCTTCCACGATTGGCGGGCCCAGGGAATCACCTCGGTACTCCACGAGAAGAAGGGCGGCTACGCCAACAATAGGAAGTCCCTGCAAGGACTCTTGGAGAAGGCCGCTGCCGCCGGAGTTACCGTCACCGGCGGCGTCGAGGTCCAGGAACTCGCAACCGACGCCTCCGGCGCGGTGACCGCCGTCGTCACCGACAAGGGTGCGATTGCATGCGACCAGGTTGTCGTCGCCGTCGGCCCATGGGTCCAGAAGTTCTGGGCCATGCTCGACCTTCCCGTCACCACGGCCGTCAAAGGCGCCGATGGAGAGCTCCACGACACCAACACCTGGACGTACTGGGCGCTTCAAGAAGGCGTACTCGGCGTGGACCCTGGATACCTCGTCGATAACGAAGGCAATATGCCGCCGGTCATTCACATAGACACCGACGCCCCGTTGCACGACGACGACGGCGACCTCGTCACCGAAGGCCCCTGGGGCATCTACTACAAACCTGACTTCAACTTTGGCGGGGTGCAGGGCGGCTACATGCCCTACATCGTCGACAAACCGGCGCTCGAAGTAGCAGTCGATCCCTACGGCCCCGAATCACCCGACTTTGTGGTGGGAGGCGACTTCTACCGCACGTGGAGCGCTGCACTTTCGCATTGCCAGAAGCGTTTCGAAGGCAAAAGCGGACTCATTAAGCACGAGCCCTCAGGCGGCATCGGCAGTTTCACCCCCGACAGCTTTCCGGTGTTCGACACCTTTGCAGAGAACGCCTACTTCATCTGTGATTCGAACCATGGCTACAAGATGATCGGGGTCGGAGCCCTTGTGGCCAAGGAACTCGACGGCGACAAACAAGGGCTCCTAGAACCGTTCCGTTACAGCCGGTACGCCGAGGGCAAGCTGCATCCGGTATCGAACAGCCCGTACCCCTGGAGCTGACCGCTCCCAACCACCTTTCACATTTCCGCCACAGATAGAGTTTCCAGATGACTACAACCAGCTTCTACATCGACGGAGCGTGGCAACAAGCCGCTTCTGCCGAGCGCCAACCAGTGTTCAACCCTTCGACCGAAGAAGCGTTCACTGAAACCGCGTGGGCCACCGCCGACGAAGTCGATCAAGCCGTTCTTGCCGCCCGTAGGGCCTTCCCTTCCTGGTCAGCAACGAGCCCCGCAGAACGAGTCGAAGCGATCGACCGCCTTGTCGCCGTCTTCACCGACCGAATCGACGAAATGTCTGCTGCAATCTCCGAAGAGATGGGCGCACCACTGGCCCTCTCCCGCAATGCACAGTCACCGGTTGGGCTTGGACACCTTAAGACCTTCGCCAAGGAACTTGCCGGGATGGAGTTCGTCAAGGAACTCGACGGTCCCGAGCACCTCGTAGCCCTCGAACCGGCCGGCGTCGCAGCGCTTATCACCCCATGGAACTGGCCCATGAACCAGATCTGCCTCAAGGTTGGGGCCGCCCTCGCCGCTGGCTGCACCATGGTTCTCAAACCATCGGAAATCGCTCCGGTCTCCGCTGCGTTGTTCGCCGAGTTCTGTGACGAGGCGAAGATCCCCGCAGGCGTCTTCAACCTCATCCAGGGCGACGGGCTCGGAGCCGGAACCGCTCTTACCAGCCACCCCGAGGTCGACCTCATCTCCTTCACTGGCTCCACCCGGGCCGGAATGGAAATCAGCAAGGCGGCCGCCAACACCGTAAAGCGAGTAGCGCTTGAGCTCGGCGGCAAGTCACCAAACGTCGTGTTTGCCGATGCGGAACTCGCGAAGGCCATCCCTGCCGGCGTCGGCATGTGTTTCAACAACACCGGCCAGTCCTGCATCTCGCCCGGAAAGATGCTCGTCGAGCGTTCGGCATACGACGAAGCCGTAACCCTCGCTGCCGATGCTGCCGCTGCAACCGAGGTAAACGTGGCTTCTGAAGAAGGTCCTCATCTTGGGCCACTGGTTTCCGAAGCGCAGTTCAACAAGGTGCAGAAACTCATCGAGGCCGGCATCGCCGAAGGAGCTCGCCTGGTAGCGGGCGGCCCGGGTCGCCCCGACGGCCTCGACAAGGGCTGGTTCGTCAAACCAACCGTCTTTGCCGATGTCACCCCCGACATGACCCTGTGGACCGAAGAGATATTCGGGCCAGTCCTCACCATGAGCGCCTTCGACTCCGATGACCAAGCCGCCGAAATGGCCAACGACACCCAGTACGGTTTGGCCGCCTACATCCAGGGCCAGGATCAAGAGCGGGTCCAAACACTTGCCCGTCGGATTCGCGCCGGCATCGTGCAGATCAACGGGGCGCGCCGAGTCCCCAATGCGCCATTCGGCGGCTACAAGCAGTCCGGCAACGGGCGTGAAGGTGGCCGATACGGCATCGAAGACTTCCTTGAAGTGAAGTCACTTTCGGGCTGGCCAACCTAATCAAGGCAGGTCAGGTGCCGGCGCTTTCGAGAAGCGTTCGAATGGCTCAAGTAGCCACGGAATCTCGACGATGACACCTGTATGGCAAACCCGTTCGCGACCGACGGCCTCACGGCACGAGAAAGAGTCGCGCTCGTCGCCAGTCTCTCGGACCAGGCGACCTGCTCGGTCCTGAACGACAGCGGCGGTTGTGCCGCACCACCACCGTGGCTTCGCGAACTCTTCAACGACATCAACGACTCCGAAGTTCCCTTCGATCGGGTCGTTCAGACGTCCCAGCATGATGTCTTCGTGGCATTCGCCGCTTCCCGACGGCTTCCTCATGTCGTTTCGGCGACCAGGATCATCGACTCACCGGAACAACTCCGCCAACTCCATCTCATCTCTATCGCTGCAGACGACCCCGACGGCACCGGCGAAAAACTCACGCTAAGCATCACGTTTCCCGACGATGACGCAACGGTGTTTCAAGACGACACCAAGCCGGAAGAAGTTCAGACCCGGTGGATCGAGTACCGGTGCAACGAGCTCGGCGCGATCCTCACGTTCGACCCCGAGATCGAAGCGCTTATGGGTTGGAAGCCCGCTGACCTTCTCGGCGAAACGATGCTGAACATCAGCCATCCAGAAGACGCCGAAGAGTCGATCGATCGCTGGCTGACAATGTTGACCACAACGCAACCCGTTCGTGGCCGCGTTCGCCGCAGCACGAAATTTGGCGACTGGAAAAGCTTCGAAACCACCATCACGAATCGTCTCGAAACCGATGGCTATGTCCTCTGCCAACTCCTCGACATCACCTCAGAGATGAAGGTGTTTGACGAGCTTCGGGAGCAGGAAGAACTGCTCAGGCAGCTCACCGATGCGCTTCCAACCGGCGTGGTGCACTTTGACCGTATGGGAGGGCTGCTCTTCGCCAACGATCGTCTTGCCGAAATCACAGGCGTTCTTCACGGCAAGCTCGAGGACTATCTCGAACTCTTCGATCCCGCCACGCAGGCCGATATCCAGGCGATGGCCTACACGATCTATAACGATGCCATCGAGGTCGACATGGAAGCGGCCCTATTCCGCTCCGACGGCCAGGTGCGTCACACTCGCCTCGCCTTTCGCCCGCTGCTCGTCGATCACAAGGGTGCCGGCGGCCTCCTTATCTGTGTTGATGATATGACCGAGTCATGGACGCTCCGAAACGAGCTTGCCAAGCAGGCCAACACCGACGGCTTGACCGGTGTGGCCAATCGGTCTGCCGCTCACGATGCGCTGATGAACGCAATCGGCGACCGCCGGTCGGACGGCACCGGCGTCGTTTACTTCGACCTCAACGGCTTTAAGACCGCAAACGACACCAAGGGCCACGCCCACGGCGACGAAATGCTTGTCATGCTTGCCGACCGGCTTTCGGCTGCGGCCCGCGACTCAGACACCGTTGGCCGTCTGGGCGGCGACGAGTTTGTCGTCATTGCGCCAGGTGCGAGCCTGAACCAGGTGGCGGCTCTGGCCAAACGGCTCCTCGATGCGGCAAATGCGCCGGATGAAGAGTTTGCTATCAATGCAGCGTGCGGTTTCACGTTCGTTGCGCCGACGGCCGGCTACGCGCCCCCAAAGTTCCCCCTCGGAAGCGCCACCGAAACCGAAGCCGAACGAGCGATCAGCGAAGCCGATGTTGCAATGTATGTCCACAAACGCAACCCCGGCCCGTGGCCCGTGCTGTTCCACCCTTCCTTTCTTGCCCCGGAGCTTTCCGATGTGCGGGAAGCGAGTTAATTTCCCGGTTCTGCATTCGCTAGGGTCGCCGCTATGGCAACCCTTGTGCTGACCGTTCTTGGCGATGACCGCTCCGGCTTGGTCGATGCCCTCGCTGAAATTGTGAAGGCCGAAGGCGGCAACTGGACAAAGAGCCATCTTGCCGAACTCGGCGGCAAGTTTGCCGGAATCGTTATGGTCACAATTCCCGATGCCCGGGCCGACAGCTTTGAAGCTGCGCTCGAGCCCTTGAGCACCCGCGGACTGTTCGACATAACTGTGGCCGCTACCGATACTGAATCAGCGAACGATTCGCCCGGCGGCTCGGAGTTTGAACTTTCACTCCTCGGCCCAGACCAGCCGGGTATCGTTCACGACCTTTCGGCCGCGCTCGCCGACCGCAACGTCAGTATCGCTGAACTTCGCACCGAGCTGAGAGAAGCCCCGATGGCCGGCGGAATCCTCTTCGAAGCCCACGCGGTTCTTGAAGCCCCGGCTGGTGTCTCAGCAGCCGAACTTCAGGAACTCATTGAGGCGCTCGAAGCGGAACTCATGGTCGACATCGAATTCAATCCGAAACCGGCCTAGCAACCGCCCTTGGCCGCCTAGGTTGCGCCGACTTTCAGCTCTGCTCTGGAGTCGCTACTCACGGCAACGCGGTGCATAACCCGCCGATGCGGCAGGTAGTCGACGACGGCATAGTGCTGCGTTGCTCTGTTGTCCCACATCGCAATCGTGTTGGGCTTCCACCGCACACGAACGTGGTGTTCGGGTCGGTTGATGATGTCGAAGAGTTCGGTAAGAAGCCGTCCACCCTCGGGCGCCGACAACCCGATGATGAACCGAGTGAATGATTCGCTCACGTTGAGATATGGCCGGCCGGTGACCGGATGGTGAGCCACGATTGGATGCACCGCGCTGCCGGCGCCGAGCATCGCCTCTTGGATGCCGAGGTTCCCGCCCTCGCGGTATGCAGGAGTGCGGAACGCGCCCATGTCGTGCACCGCCTCGAGTTCGGCAAGGTCGGCCCGAAGCCCCTTCGGAAGCGCGTCGTACACCGAATACATGCTCGCCCAAAGAGTGTCGCCACCAGCAGGAGGAACCTCGACTGCTTTCAGGATTGAAGAGAACGGCGGGTTCTCGCGGTAGGTCATGTCGGAGTGCCACTCGGCGGCATCGGGAAGGTCGTCGCCCTCCCACTTGATGATGACGACGTCATCGGAGTCGGGGTGGGTCACGTATCGATGATGCCGGGCGCCGAGCGGGCCGAACATCGAACCAAACGCGGCCATTGCTTTTGGCGAGAGGGCGGTGTCTCGGAAGATCAGAACCTGGTGGTCGAGAAGCGCACGGTAGAGAGCCTCGACGTCCTCAGCGGACCGGCTCCCCGTTAGTTGTGCGCCTGAGACCTCGGCACCGATGGCCGGGGTGAGACGGTCAAAGACAAAACCGCTGGTTGACATGGTCAGAGCGTAACGCTTTGGACGTATCGGCGGCACGCTGGTGTAAGGTCCGGCGCATGATCACCAACTCGCTTACCGTCGACCGCTCGGCGTTCGAAACCGCCACTGGTTGGCAGCTCAAACCCGAAGGTGCCTGCAAAGGTGAGGTCTGTATTCCGCTGACGGAGGCGCCTGAAGGCGAGACCGTCAACGTCGAGTCGCTCTCTACACAACTTGGCCTAGCGTTGGTCCACGACGCCGATAAGGGCTTGTGGGCGATCGGACCCGAAACGCTCGGCGGCCGGGCTCTGGCAACCGCAGTTGCCCCCGAACTCACGCTCCCCGACCTCGACGGCAACGAATTCTCCCTCTCGTCGTTGCGTGGCAAAAAGGTCCTGATGGTGGCTTGGTCCCCTTATTGAGGTTGCTCCGGCGACCTGCCCGTGTGGCAGGCACTCCGCAACGAACTCCACCCACAGGGTCTTGAGGTCGTCACCGTCGGTATGGATACCGCAGGCCCAGAAGCCTGCCGGCACTTCATCGAAGCTGCCAGCCCTGAGCACCCATCGCTCATCGACGCCAACCACATCGTCGCCGCCAAGTTCGGCATCATCAACATCCCCAACAGCATCTGGATCGACGAAGACGGCATGATCGTCCGGCCGGCCGAAGCAGCACCTGCTCCGCCGTCGATCGAGGTGGAACGAACGAACCCCTTCGGAGGAATGACCGAATTCCCCGACCGGGCTACCGCCATCATGTCCGAAGCGGTACACATCGAAGCGAGCCCTGCCGAGTACGAAGCCGCGCTGCGCGACTGGGTCGGCAACGGCGCCGACAGCGTGTACGCCCTCAGCCCTGATGAAGTCATCGCTCGATCACAACCTCGCGACGACAACACGTCGAAGGGCCAAGCTCACTTTGCGATGGCCACCCATCTCGAGCAGCTTGGCGATCATGCGGCCGCAATCGGACATTTCCGGATGGCGCATCAACTCGTACCCGACAACTTTGCCTACCGCCGGCAAGCGTGGTCGCTCGAGCCAGGCGGCGACGCCGATAGCCCATTTGCCCGATTCTGGCAGGGACCTGACGAAGGCAACGAGGAAGCCTGGCCCTACGACAGCGAGTGGGTTGCCGACGTGCAGGCCATGGGCGCTGCCAACTACTACCCAAAGTTCACGCCCTAAGACGTTGGGCAGAAATCCCCGGCGATATCTGGCGATTTCTTCGTAAGACCGCATACGTTGGACCTCAACAAGCTGTGGCCTCGGCGCAGCAATCCCACTGATTTCAGGAGACACCACCATGGCTGACGCATACATCGTCGACGCAGTCCGCACACCAGTAGGCAAACGAGGCGGTAGCTTCGCCGAGGTGCACCCTGCCGATATGGGGGCGCACGCCATCAAAGCCTTGATGGATCGCACCGGAATCGACCCCGAAGCTGTCGAAGACGTCATCATGGGCTGCCTCGACAACATCGGCCCCCAGTCGGGCGACATCGCTCGCACCGCATGGCTCGCTGCCGGACTCCCCCAGACCGTTCCCGGCGTCACCATCGACCGCCAGTGTGGCTCTGGCCAGCAGGCCGTCCACTTCGCTTCTACCGGTGTTATGGCCGGCGTCAACGACGTCATGGTTGCTGGCGGCATCCAGAACATGTCCATGATTCCCATCGGCGCAGCGATGACCGTGGCCGAACATGTCGGTGTCACTGCACCAGATCCCTTCACTACCTCCACTGGCTGGGTCGACCGCTACGGCACCCAAGAGGTCAGCCAATTCCGCGGCGCCGAACTCATCGCCGAGAAGTGGAACATCGACCGCGAGACTATGGAAAAGTTCGCCTTCGAATCCCACGAACGGGCGATTACTGCAATCGACGAAGGACGCTTCGAACGCGAAATCGTCCCCTTCGGCGAAATGAAGAACGATGAAGGCCCCCGCCGCGGCGGAACCCTCGAGAAGATGGCCACGCTCAACCCGCTGGTCGAAGGCGGACGCATCACCGCCGCAATGGCAAGCCAACTCTCCGACGGCGCAGCAGCAATGCTCGTCTGCTCGGAGCAGGCGCTGAAGGACCACGATCTCAAACCACGGGCCCGGATCCATCACCTCAGCGTCCGCGGCGACGACCCCATCTACATGCTCACCGGCCCGATCGAGGCCACCCGATACGCACTCGAGAAGACCGGCATGAAGATCGACGACTTCGATCTGTTCGAATGCAACGAGGCGTTCGCTCCAGTACCTCTGGCATGGATGCAAGAACACGACATCCCGCACGAAAAAGTCAACGTCAACGGTGGCGCAATCGCCCTTGGTCATCCGCTTGGTTGCACCGGCGCTCGCCTCATGACCACCATGCTCAACGAGCTCGAGCGCACCGGCGGCCGCTTCGGCTTGCAAACGATGTGCGAAGGTGGCGGGCAAGCCAACGTCACAATCATTGAGGTCTTGCACAACTAGGCGCTCAAGAGCCAGCAACACCAGATCCAAACGGAACCGGTCACAGACCAGCGGGTAGGACCGATATCTCGTCAGCCATTTCGCGCAACGTAGTCGCCCGCATTACGTTGCGGTCTTGTCTGACTTTTTCTTCTCTCTGCTTCTCGGGATCGGGCCAGGCGCCGTCTTCGCTATTCTTGCCGTCGGTCTCGTCGTGGCGTACCGGGGTTCCGGTGTCATCAACTTCAGCCATGGCGCTATCGCCATGTACACCGCTCAGACCTTCAACCGGATTCGCACCCCGAAGGACATTGGCGGATCGGGCGACATCTTCCTGCCGTGGGTCGACATCATCCCCGAATGGGGTTGGCTGCAGGCCCTCCGAATCAACAATCTCCCGGTTCGGATCACGTTGGGCGAGTCCCCACTAAGTACTCCGGTTGCGATCATCGTCGGGCTCGCGATGTCGGCCCTCATCGGAATCATGGCGCATCTGTTGGTCTTCCGACCGCTGCGCCACGCTTCACCGCTCAGCAAGGTGCTCGGCTCGGTCGGCGTCATGATCTACCTCCAAGCCGTCGCCTTTGTGCACTTCGGGAACTCCGTAAAGTCCGACCAAGGATGGGGCGTGTTCTCGCGCAACCAAGAGCCCTTTCGTAACTTCTTGGGGCTCGACTCGGACCTGCCGGCAAGCAATCTCTGGCTCCTTGTCGCCGGCGCCGTTGTCACCGTGGCGGCGTGGGCCCTGATTCGTTTCACCCGCTTTGGGCTCGCAGCGCGGGCAGTCGACGAGAACGAACGCGGAATCGCCCTTCTCGGCTACTCGGCCGACACGATTGCCGGAACCACGTGGGTGATGTCGGCAGTCCTCGCCGGGATCGTCGGCATGGTCTTCATTGGATTCACCCAGCCCGAGAACATGACCTTGCTTGTCGTGCCGGCGCTTGGCGCTGCTCTCGTCGGCAACCTCACTTCGGTGGCAGGTGCAGCGTTCGGAGGCGTAGTCATCGGCATGATGCAGACAGGTGGCGTTTGGCTGGCCAGCCGCCAGGGCTGGCCTGAGTGGGCGCCCGCCAATGGGGTCCGGCAGGTGATCCCCCTCGTCATGGTTATCGGGATCCTGTTTCTCCGTGGCGACAAACTCCCCGTGCGCGGCAGCCTCGTCCTACGGGGGCAGGCTCGCGCTCCGGCGGCGCCCGACTCGCGGCGTTCGCTTTTCGTTGTCGTCGGAGCCGTAATCTTCCTTGTTCTTGTCGGCAACTGGCGGATCGATAGCGGAATCACCACTAGCCTTGTGGCCGGCATCTTCATGTTGTCGCTCGTGGTACTCATTGGTTTCCTCGGCCAGGTATCCCTCGCTCAATGGAGCCTCGCCGGGCTCGCCGCCTTTCTGATGATTCGCCTCAGTGCCGACGGCTCGTTGATCCGCACGACTGACCTCGTTGCCAACACTGGGCCCAACATCCCGGCTCCTCTCGCTGCGCTATTGGCCATCGCGATCGTGGTACTCGTTGGGGTCTTTATTGGGCTGCCAGCGGTACAGGTCCGCGGATTCCAGCTGGCGATCATCACCATTACCGCCGTCATCGCCATCGAGGACCTGTTGATCGGCAACCCGGTGCTTATGGGCGCTGGTGCCATCAGCAGTAACCCGACGCCCGTTCCCAAGTGGTTCGGCATCTATGTCGGTGGGCCTCAGCAGATCGACGAATCGGGGATCTACGCCGGCACCCCTGACAGTCCCGGCTACACGGCTCTGGTAATCATCATGGCGATCATTTGCGCTGTCTTGGTAGCGAACACTCGACGAGGTTTGATCGGGCGCCGCTTTCTTGCGGTGCGTTCGAATGAACGAGCGGCAGCTGCGGCCGGGATCCACGTCGGCAACACCAAGCTCCTCGGTTTCGCCATCTCGTCGGGTCTCGCTGCGGTGTCCGGGGTGCTCTTCGCTTACAAGATCCCCTCGGTAACCGCTAGCAGCTTCGGACTCTTCGCCGGTCTCGGGTTGCTGGCCTTCGCCTATATCGCCGGCATCACGACGGTAAAGGGCGCATTCCTCGGTGGGGTTCTCGTATCGGGTGGTCTTCTCGCGTCCCTCTCAGGGAGCAACTCCGGCGGCTCCTTTACCCGCTATGCGCCTCTGGTCGGCGCCTTCGGCCTTCTTGCAGCAGCATTGATGGCCAATGGGGAGGGTGTCCTCCGGCTCTCGGACCGTCGGCAACGTTGGAAGAAGCACTGGAACGACCGACCGGCAGAGAAAGCAGCCTGGGGCGACGCTGGACGTATTCCGGTGCTCGTCCTCGGTGGCATCGCTATGGCCGACTTTGTCGCCCGCGGCATTCTTCCGATTGCGCTCGAGGATATCCAGGACGAGTTCGGATTCAGCGACACCCAGGCTGGTTTTCTCCCCTTCGCCGACGTCATGGCCGGAGCGATGGTGGTCGTGTTTGCGGGCCGACTCGCTGACCGCGTCAACCGCACCCGGCTTCTCACCATCCTCATGGTCGTGTGGGCAGCCACATCGGCTTTGACCGGAGCAATCCAGCGGTTCGCACACCTCTTCGTTCTGCGCACCGCACTCGGCATGATGACCACCATCGACGACCCAACTTCGTCGTCGTTACTCTCGGACTATTACCCCGCCCGACTGCGCCACAAGGCGTTCTCTTGGCGACTCGTTGCCCCGATCCTTGGTGGCGCCTTCGGCACGCTGGCCGCCGGTATTGTGATCGACAAAGCAGGTTGGAGGTGGGCATTCATCGTCGGAGCGATTCCCGCCGCGATACTTATCTGGTTCGTCTCCCAGTTGCCCGAACCAGCCCGGGGTGCCAGCGACGGCGTCGAGAACCAGGACGGGATGACCGAAGCCCCTGTTCCATGGGGCGAGGCCCTGTCGAGCATCTGGCGTATCCGGTCGCTTCCCTACCTGATTGCCGGGACCGCGCTGAGTTTTGGTCCGCCAATCGGGGTGACATTCTGGGCGCCTACCTTTCTCCGCCGCCATCACGACCTCACCGCAGGCGAGGCCGCAGGCCTGTTTGGTTTTGCCTCGCTGACCGGCGCCCTCATCGGTGCTTGGGTTGCGTCTCGTGGGCCAGAGCTCGTGGCTCGCCGCGTACCAGCGGGTGGTGGCGTCAGAAGCCTTATCCAACTCCTCCCCGGCCGAAGCCCGATCGACAACCAAGATCCAACGGTCCAGGCTCCTGAACCCGAACCGATCGACCCCGGAAGGTTGCGACACATCAAGCTCTGGATCGCGGTCATCGGCGCCGAGCTGGGCATCGCACTTCTCATGCTCGCCTACTCGCCCACCCCGGTTTCGTTGAAGTTTCCGTTTCTCGTGTTCGGGGCAGCAGGACTCGTTGCGGCCGGGCCCATCCTGGTGTCGCTCGTCAGCGAGGTCACCCCCGCCAAGATTCGCGGGTCGGTATTCTCGGTCAACGCATTCTTCCGTCTTCTCCTCAGCGCCCTGACCCCGTTGGCTATCGGATTCATCGCCGACCAGATCACGTTTACCGATCGCGACGTGCCCGTCGCAATCGTCGACGATCAGGCAGTAGAAGATCGTGCCGATCGTTACGAGTGCATCGATGGGCGAGTCAAGCTCGGCGACCTTGCTGACGACGACGACCGCCCCGGAATCGCCAACTACGAATGCGGTGACGACGAGGTAGGCCACCTTGGGGCAGGAATGGTCATCGTGCTGTCCGTGGGTGCGCTCAGCGGTTTCGCTGCACTTCGCTCACGCCGCACCCTCGACGCCGACGTTGCAGCAGTAGGGGCATCAGAATCGGTACTGGTCTAGCGGTAGCAGCGACGGATAGGCGCTAAGTAGTGCCGGTTATCTCGATGGTCTACACCGGTCGCGGCGCCGACATCATCGAGCACCTCGTCAGTCTTCTCCATCGCACGTTCGGCCACAGCACCATCAAAGATTCCCAACCATTCGCGAATGCACGGGAGTTCGCCGATGTGGTCACATCGGCATTGGCAAACGCGGTCGCAGCCGAAGCAGGCGAGTTGGGCGACGACGTTCTGACTGGTGTCTTCAACATACGTACAACGATGAGGGTTTCAGTGTTAACGCGGCGTTGACGGCCTCGCTACCTGCGGAAATAGGTGAAAATCGCCCGTTTATGGACGGTTAACGGTGCGAAGCGCATCGTCAGCATCAACGTTCGATTCATCCCTACTTGGAGATCAAAATGATGCCAACCACCGTTTCACCCAATTCCGCAGAACGCGGCCAGGCTGCGCCCACGGGCTGCCTGCTTTCGATCGAGGGGGTGCGCCGCCACTACGGCGAGGAACCTCACGCAGTAGTAGCTCTCCACCACGTTGACTTTCACGTCGATCCCGGCGAGATGGTCGCAATCATGGGCCCTAGCGGCTCGGGAAAGTCAACCCTTCTCACCATCGCTGGCGGCCTAGAACAGCCCTCTGCTGGCACGGTTCGCTTCGCAGGCAAGCAGCTCGAGCAGCTTTCGGCAAGCGAACTGGCCGAGGTCCGCCGCAAGCGAATCGGCTTTGTCTTTCAAGGGTTCAACCTCCTCGACGGACTCACCGCAGCCGAAAACGTTGCAGCCCCGCTCGAGCTCGATGGTGTCAGCACCAAGACCGCCCGCGAAGAAGCACGAAGCCTGCTGTCTTCGGTCGGCCTCGGCGATCGCTGCGAGGCGTTCCCCGATGACCTTTCGGGCGGCGAGCGCCAACGGGTAGCTATTGCCCGCGGCCTCGTCGGCCAGCGGCAACTGTTGCTGGCCGACGAGCCCACCGGCGCCCTCGATTCAGAAACCGGACAAACAATCCTCGACCTGCTCTACCGCACTCGAAGTGGAGGTCGCTCGGTGGTTGTCGTTACCCACGATCCAAACGTGGCCTCGTGGGCCGACCGGGTTGTCACCTTGCGCGACGGTCGGGTCGAGTCGACCTACCGCCCGGGTCCACGAGTTGCCGATTCGAGTGAAGCGGGGGTTCAGCGATGAGCGGCCGCAAATTTGTCTGGCGGTGGAGCTGGCGGATGGTTCGCAAAGAACTGCGCCAGTACCTCGTAATTCTTACGATGCTCACCATCGGGGTCGCCACCGCGGTCACCGGCATTCTGGTGGCCCACAACATGACCGAACCTCCGGGGGCTCTGTACGGAAACGGTCAGATCCAAGCAGATACACCAGAGCCCGATGCGATGGCACAGCAGCTCCAAGCAGCCGGAATCGACTACGGCATTGTGGAGCGAGCCACCGTCGTTCGCGACGGCCGGGCGGGCGTCATCAATCTGCGGGCAGCTGATCCGACCAACTCGATTACCGAGCCGTTGTTCTCGTTGCTCGAAGGCCGCTGGCCGGCTGATGACGGCGAGGTTGCGCTGACCGATCGGGTGTTTGCCGATCAGCCGGCCATTGGCGCCACGGTGCAGCTCGATGGACGTACCGTCGAAGTTGTCGGCATGGTTGAGGACCCGAACAGGCTGTCGGATGAGTTCGTGTTTGCGCTCGCTCCAACCGTGTTCGACATTGGCGAGACCACCGACTTCATGGTCGACGCATCTGCGGAAACCCTGTGGAACACCGTCGATGTCGAAGTCAGCACGTCGGAAACAGGTGGACCGTCGAACAGGACGTTCTCGGCAATCCTGGTCAACGTGATCGCGGCGTTCGGCATGCTCGAAGTTGCGTTGTTGGTGGGCTCAGCGTTCGCAATCATCGCTCGACGGCGCATTCGCCAATACGGCCTGCTTGCATCCGCCGGGGCAACACCCTCGATGGTGCGATTTGCTGCGGCCACATCGGGCGCAATCGTCGGACTCTTGGGCACCGGCGCCGGACTGATTCTGGGCCTCGTCGTAGGGCGGTTGATGGTGCCTGCGCTGGAAGGCGCAGTCGATCATCGCATCGACTTCGAGTATCCCATCCTCGCCCTTCTGCCGAGCCTTGTGCTGGGTGTCCTGGTGGCCACGCTCGCCGCCAGAAAGCCGGCGGCGGCGCTCAAGCGGTCGTCGATCGCCTCACTCCTGTCGTCGGCTCGCCCGAAACCGGAACCGGTGGGTCGTGCGGCAACATTCGGCGTCGTTCTCGCGGTTGGCGGAGCACTTTTGCTGATCGGTGGCTTCGGAAACGACAGCCTCACCATGGCAGCTCTGGGAACGATCCTCGCCCCGGTAGGCCTTCTGCTGGTTTCCCCGCTGCTGGTGAAAGTGCTCGGCTACATTGCCGGCCGCATGCCGCTCTCCGAGCGTCTGGCCGGACGGTCGATCGCCAGGTACAACCGTCGATCCGCCTCGATGGTCGCAGCTCTCGCACTTGCCCTAGCCATCCCGGCAGGAATCGCGGTGGTCACCGGTTCTGTCGACGGGCGGGCCGCAGTTGAGCCCCCGAACCTGGCCGATGACCAGCTAGTGGTGTGGGCGCCCGATGTGAGTCTGGCCCGCTCCGCGGTGCCTGCTGGCATCGATACCCATGCCTTGGACACCGCTGTTTCGTCCCTAAGCCAGGTGGCACCCGAACTCACGTTCACGCCACTGCAGGTGGCCGTGCGCGCACCCGGCGATGGGTATACCGAGCAGGGCATCACGTGGGAGTTTCCCATCGTCGCTGCTGAAGAGTTGGTGGGCGGCACCTGCAACTTCTGCAGCGTCGACACGATCGGTTTCGGTGACGAAGACGGCAGTAGGGAGTACATCGCACGGCTGGCTTTCATCGGCACGCCAGAGCTGCTCGATGCCCTCGAGCTCGAGAGCGACTGGCTCGATGCCGGGAAGCCCGCACTTGCTCAGAAGTCGGGGCTCCTGGCCATAGACAACTCGACGATCGCCGACGGCGATTTCATCCTCGGTGCATCTGATGTTGTGGTGAGCGAGTCGTGGCCCAACATCGGCTCGTTCCCACAGCTACTTCACCGGGATGATCTTGCACCGGATGCAACGATCACCACCGTTGGATGGCTGGCAACCAGCGACTCGGCGATCGATGCCGAAACCCTCACCGCTATCGGCAAGACGAACCTGCCGGGTGTGGAGCTCGAGCTGGCCGAGCCACCAGCGTCGCGTTCGTCGCTTCGGACCGTCGGTCTCCTCATCGGGGGACTCATCGGTCTGGGAATCACGATCGCCGCGGTGGTGATGCTCACCAGCGAACTCGCCGGCCAGTCGGCCGTGCTTGCCTCGCTCGGCGCAGCGCCTCGAGCTGGACGCCGGATGTCGGCGGCAATCGCCGGACTGCTGGCACTCGTCGGAGCGATGCTGGCAGTGGTCATCGGCTACCTGCCACTCACGGTGATGATCAGCAATTCGGCCAACAACTTCCCGTTCGTGGTGCCGTGGGCCGCGGTGATCTCGCTACTGGTCATCTTCCCGCTCGTGGCTGCCGGAATCGGCTGGCTGATGAGCAAAAAGTCAGCCGAGGGCCTCAACATGCGAGACTTCGTCTGATGCGCCTGCTGCTTGTGGAAGACGATGCCGACCTGGCCGAGGTGGTGCTCATCGGCCTGCGCCAGGAGCACTTCGCTGTCGACCATGCCGCATCACTCGCCGACGCCGAACAGTTTCTGGTCGGAACGGAATATGACGTAGTGTGTCTCGACCTCGGACTGCCCGATGGCGAAGGCCTCGATCTCTGCCGGCAGCTTCGATCATCGAACCCCGACGGCATCCTCACTCGACCACGGCGCATCCTGGTCCTCACCGCTCGTGATGCGGTGACGGACCGGGTCGCCGGACTCGACGCCGGCGCCGACGACTATCTGGTCAAGCCGTTCCGAATGGCGGAACTTAGCGCCCGCATTCGGGCACTGGGCCGGCGCGACGAACAGCCAGCAGGCCCTCTCGTCGTCGGCGACGTCGAAGTCGATATCGCCGGCCATACGGCATCTCGTAACGGCGTGGTACTCGAGCTCACCAGCCGCGAGTTTGCCGTCTTGCGCTACCTCGCCACTCATGCGGATCAGGTGGTCTCGACCGAGGAGATCCTGGAGCATTGCTGGGATGCCAACGCCAACGACTTCACCAACAGCGTCCGGGTCATTCTGAGCCGCCTTCGCAAGAAGCTAGGCGAGCCCGCCGTCATCGAGACGGTGAAGAGCGTGGGTTACCGCTTCGGCGGATCGGAGGCCTCCTGATGGCTGAGCGAATTTTCGGCACGTTGTGTCTGGTCATAGGCGGACTGTTGGCAACCGCTTCGCTTGCCATCATGTTCGACAGCGGCGAAGCCGGCATTCCAGTGTTTCTGTCCATGTTCTTCATCGGCACGGGTGTGATCGTGCTCCGAAGAATCGAGGGGCCGATCTATGGAGAGGGCCTAGCCAAAACGGTAATGAGCACCGGTCTTCTGGTCGGGGCCGCGTTGATGGCATCCTTGTTCCTCGCCGTGCTGTTCGACGGTGGATTCGATCAACCCAGCGACGCGGTGATTCCGTTATCGCTCACACTGCTGTTGGGCGGAAGCGGTCTAGCGCTTCGCGGAACCACCGCCTCGGGATCCTTCACAACCGACCTCACGCTTCTCGGCGTAGGTGTGGTCGTTGTTCCACTTCTTCTCCTTTTGCTCGTATTCGCCTTTGCGAACTCGTCAGACAATCTCAGCGAGCCTCCAGAGCCTCCGGAACCAGCTGAACCGAGCGAGCCGGAAGAACCTCTCGACGACGGACCGGTGGTCATCACCAACGACGAGGGGGTACCCGCCGGCGTGCTAGGGGCCACGGTTTTGCTCATGATGGGCGGCACTGGAGCCGTATTGTTTTGGTCGAGGCGAGCCGTCGCTCCGATGGCCGAAATCACCGCCGTTGCAAACGATATCCAGGCGGGTTCGCTCGATCGGCGGATCGGGTTGCACGGCGGGACGCGCGAAGTCCAGCAACTCGCCGACAGCTTCGACCAAATGTTGGACCGACTAGCCCAAGCTTCGAGCACACAGCAGCGCATGATCGAGGATGCAAGCCATGAGCTGCGTACACCGCTCGCGGCACTCGCAATCAACAACGAGGTAGCGCTCGACGCAAGCGAGCCGACCCTTGACGGCTACCGGCAGGCCATCGAGCGAAATCAGGCTCTTGTCGAACGACTACAGCTGACCATCGACGAATTACTCGCCGAAGGTCGGGCCGAGCGCCAACAGCTCCAACAGGTCGACAACGACCTCCTGGCCATCGTTGCCCGAGTCGCCGACCAGCACCGGGTAATAAGCCCCGATGTCCCTATCGTGGTTCGAGGCCCAGCGTCGCTCCGCCTGGGAATCGACGGTCCAAGCGTGCAGCGGGCCATCGAGAACCTCGTGCAGAATGCAGCGCGGTATTCGCCACCCGGTGTCCCGGTGGAGATCGACGTCACCCCAACCGCAAATGTCACGCTCCTCTCCGTTACCGACCATGGCCCCGGAATACCCAGCGACAAGGTCGACGCCATCTTCGAGCGTTACTACCAGGGCGATCCCGAAGATGGCGGCGCTGCTGGAATCGGACTCTCGGTGGTGAAACAGGTGGCTGAAGCTCACGGCGGTATCGAAGTGCTTTCGCCGGTTTCCGAAGATGGTGGCACCCGCTTCACGCTCACCTTCGTTGGCCAAAACGGGCAGGTCGAATCTGCCCCGAGAGACGACGAGCAGTGAGCCAGCGACCCATCGGGTTCGCTTGGGGACATCAGCGACACGTCGAATCCGATGTCACTGCATTGGCGCCGCCCTGTTTTTCAACGATACCTACGTGATGGCAATGATTCGTCGGGCAATGGCTGCCCTTGGCCTAGGCGCAATGGTTGCGGCAGCGCTTCGACTCAATCGTTCGAGACGAAGAGACAAAGGGGTCTTCTAACACACCACTCCCCTTTCAGCCGTCGAGGTAGTTGACGGTCTGAACGGGACGATCGATGACCACGTTTCCCCAATCACCCTCCAACATATGCCGGTCGCCGCTCTGGACCCACGCGTCGATGTGCCCCAAGTCGACCTCGTCGTTGGCGTCAACGGCCGGACGGTCAAGGTTCGGGCCTTCGTTCCAGTGCATTTCGCCGTGTAGACACCAGCGAAGTCTGGTGTACGCGTGTCCCACTCGAGAACGGCACATCGCCGGCGGTCTCCGATGCTCACCCGGCGGCCGAAATCCGCTGGTATTTGAGGAGGCAGACATTGGTCGGGTGACCGCTGTTTGTTGCCGACCCCGGCTGCGGTGGGCTGAAGGCTGAACAATGTGATCGGCACCAGCCTCCAGATCCAATCGGTTTAACCGATAGGCGTTAACGAGGGACGCCATGGACACACAACCAATCGAGCCAACTTCGGAGAAGGAACACACTTCTCCAAACCGGCCTACCAGGGCAGGGCTCAAATGGGGAGCAGCGACAGGCCTCGCTGCAGGACTCACCGCCAATCTATGCCTTGCAGTGTGGGCAGCCGGCTATACCAGGCTCGCCGATGATGGCGGCGACGCGGCCGGCGGTTTCGTCCTGATCGCATTGTTTGGATCAGTCGTCGCTGCGATCGCTGGTACCACCGCAGGAGGCTTCCTCGGGTTGGTGCTCGTCGCTGGTCGGTCAGAGCAAAACGCTCCGCTGATAATGGCAATTACTGCCGGCACACTTCCAGCTGTTGTCGGCTTAACGAGTTGGGTGAACGCTCTTTCCGACGGCGACAACGGTTCGACCGTCGACCCAGTATTTCAGCT
>CALGZB010000142.1 GCA_937934655.1 uncultured Acidimicrobiales bacterium
GGGTCCTCACCCCACCATCATTTGCGACGTTGTCGGGTTCGTCGACGGCAAGCCGGCATTCCATGCCCATGACATCGGCGTCGAGTTGGTGCCCGATTGGCCGCTCACGTCGATGCCTGAGCTCGCCACCACCGATGCCACGACGAGCACCGACATGGCGGTGGCCCGGGACCAGTTCGGCTTCCCCTTTGATTGGAAAGCCATGTTGTCGTGCGCCTGGGGTCGACCATCGGAGGCCTTCGGGTCGATGTACGAGATGTTCGATGGCGTCCGCCGGTCACCACGCCTCCCCGGTCCGCCGTACCACTTCATCAGTCGGATCATGCAGATCGACGGAGACCTCGGCGTGTGCAAGGCCGGCATGGAAATCGTGTGCGAGTACGACATTCCTTCCGATGCTTGGTACTTCGACGAAAACGGCACCGAGACGATGCCGTTCGCGGTCCTGCTCGAAGCGGCTTTGCAGCCGTGCGGGTGGGTTGCTTCGGCTATCGGGTCAGCTTCCGAGGGCGGCGCTTCAGGCGCCGACATGTTGTTCCGGAACCTCGACGGCACCGGCACCCTTACCAGCGAACTCAGCCGCACCTCCGAGGTACTCTCGACTCGGGTCAAGGTGACCAATGTGTCCCGTGCCGGCGGCATGGTCATCGAGAGCTTCGAGGTCGAGTGTTTCTTGGGCGACCGGTCGGTCTACACGATGGACACGGTCTTCGGGTTCTTCCCGCCGGAAGCGTTCGTCAACCAAGTCGGCATGGCGATCACCGACGAGCATCGAGGCCCGCGAGAACTCGACGCTCCGGAGATGATCGATCTGACACAGCGCCCAGATCGTTACTGTGCGGGCTCACCGAAGCTGGCCAACCCGATGCTGCTAATGCTCGACCGTGCAACGCATGTGCCCGATGCCGGCCGGGCTGGCCTTGGGGTTCTCCGTGGCGAGAAGTCAGTCGATATCACCGAGTGGTTCTTCAAAGCACACTTCTTCCAAGACCCGGTTCAGCCGGGCTCCCTTGGTGTGGAAGCTCTGCTCCAGCTGTTGCAATTCTTCATGATCGACACCGGGATGGGCGAAGGCATTGATGACGCCCGGTTCGAACCCATCATGCTCGGAGCCCCGCTGACCTGGTCGTATCGCGGTCAGGTAACTCCGAACAACGACGTGATCACCTCGGTCATGGAAGTCACCGAAGTCGGCACCGACGACCACGGCCCGTTTGTGATCGGCACCGGCTCACTCTGGTGCGACGGAATCCGTATTTACGAAGTCAAGAATATGGGGATGCGGATAGTCGGCGGGCCCGCCAAGCCTGCTGAATTGGTTTCGGCGAGCCCAGCCGAAGACAGCGCCCCCGAAGACAGTGCCACCGAAGACAGTGCCACCGAATTCGACAAGGCGACTGCCCGATCGACGATGAGCAGCTACTGGCGCGAGCAACGCAACACCCCCGAGCAATGCCTGGTCGACGATCTCATGGACGGGTTACTCGATCGATATGTGCGTCGGATCATGCAGCAACAGCCCGGCACCCTCGAGCGGCTCTACGGCCGCCCTGCGCTCTTTGTTGCCAATCACCAGGTACAAGTCGAGTCGTTGCTCATCTCGAACCTCCTCCCAGCGCTCACCGGCGTTCCGATGACAACCATCGCAAACGCCAAGCATCAGAGGCGATGGATCGGCGAGATGATCCGCTCCGTCGGACAGTACCCAGGATCGATCCCGCTCGAGCAGATCGTGTACTTCGACCAGGCAAACCCCCAGTCGATGTACGACCTGATCGGCGACTATCGGTCACGGGCACAAGCCGCTCCCCATTCGTTCTTTGTGCATGTCGATGGCACCCGTGCCCAAAGTTGCCGTACCCCCACCCAGCGTTGCAGCTCGGTGTTTGTCGATCTGGCTGTAGAGCTCGACCTTCCGATTGTGCCGGTGAGATTCGTCGGCGGCCTGCCGGTTGCACCGATTACCGGGAAGTCTGAGTTTCCGGTCGACCAGGGTCAGCAGGATTACTGGATTGGCGACCCCATCGAAGCGTCGACGCTACGGTCGCTCGGTCTTCGGCAACGCGTCGACTCGGTCGTCGATGCCATCAATACCCTGAGCGGGCCGAATACGTCCGAGGAGCCGCTGCCGACTGACCCAGGTCTGGTCGCCCGGACCGCTGCCTGGCAACAGAAGACTGGAGTGCACGAGGTGTACGCCGGTTGTTGGCAGGTCCTCTCCACGTGCGAAACACCCAGCACCGAGACGCAGACGCTTCGGTCGCTTGCCGCAGGCGAGACTTCGGCAAAATCGTTTCCGCCCGATGGTTGGCTTCGGGAGACAGCCGAAATGTTCTGCGGGTCTCTGGTGTCCGACAAGGCACACACCGCACCACCTGGCTCGGGAATGCTCCTTCGCTGGGACGCAACATCTCACCCTCATCTTTACGATCACGTCGTCGAGGACGCTCCGGTGCTTCCGCTGGCGTTCGTGCTCGAATCGTTCGCTCGAACTGCGAGGACCCTTCAAGCATCACCCGACGGTCCGGTCGATCTGGTCGATGTTGCGGTCTTAAAGGGCGTCGTTGCAGACGGCTTCGAGAACGGCGAAAAGCTAGAACTCGAGCTTTCCGCTGCGCCGAGCACCCGAACGGTCGGGACTGCGCTCACGCTTGCGAACCCCGGCGAGAACCGGCCTCGTTACCGGTGCGTCATGCCCGATCAAATCCCAACCATCGCTCCTTCCGATGCGTTGTCCGTCCCTAGTCTCTCGTCGGTTGGCGAAGCATCGATCTATGACCGCAGCGACGTTCTGTTTCACGGACCAGCGTTTCAGGTCCTCTCCAACGTTCGTGTCCTCCCTGGCCAAGGTGCAACTGCCGTCGTCGCCGGTGTTGTCGACCGTCGATGGGCAGATGAACCCTGGGTCTCAGATCCAGCGATGATCGACGGTCTCCTACAGCTTGCGCTGGTCTGGACCGAAGAATTGCTCGGTGGCCCGTCGCTTCCGACATCGATCGGTGCGGTGCGAATTCATTCGCACCCCGCCAACGGGAGCCTCCGTGCCACGCTGGCTGCAGTGGAAGCCACCGCTTCTAGGGTTCGGACCAACATCGTCGCCACCGATGGCGAGGGGAACCCGGTCGTCGAGTTGTTCGCCGTCGACACGTACCTCCTTCCACCTCGCTAGCGATGCCAGACCCCGGCGCTGGCCTGCTTGAACTCCCCGACAACGCCATACACCTCTGGGTCGGACCACCGAAGCTCGAGAACGCGGCTCTCCTGGTGACAGACGCAGAAGCGGTCCTTTCGCCCGAAGAGCAGCAACGATGGAACCGGCTACTACGACCCGCCGACCAAGAGCGGTTTGCCTACGCCCATGTGGCCCTCCGCCGGGTGCTCTCGCAGTACGCCCCCACCGAGCCAGCCGCCTGGATGTTCCATGCCGACCAACACGGCCGGCCGGAAATCATCCATGCGACCGCAGCCCAGGACCTTCGATTCAACCTTTCGCATGCCGACGGCATGGTCGCCGTCGTCGTCCATCGAGGGTTTGACGCTGGGGTCGATGTCGAGAGGGTCGGGCGGGTCTCCGACATCGATTCAGTTGCTCGAACGAGTTACTCGCCGGACGAGAGATCGCTGCTTCAGGACGCGTCTAACGCTGAGCAACCAGAACTGTTCACCAAGATATGGACGCTCAAGGAGGCCTTTCTGAAAGCGACAGGCATCGGCGGACATGTCTCGCTGGCCGATTTCACGTTCGACCCAACGCCCCCCGATGGAATCACCTTCAGCTGTACCCCACAGAGCGGCGTCGACGCTTCAGCATGGACACTCGCGCTCAGCCATGAGGCCGACGAACACATCTTGGCCGTCGCCTGTCGACCCGATGACCGACTCAACCCGCCCACGATCACCAGATTCGATCTGAGCGGCCTCGACGTGAGCTAAAGGCCCAGTCTTGCGAGTTGTTCGTCGGGGGCTTCCAACGATTTGAGTGCGTGCCGGAGAAGGTCGAGCATCTCGGGTTCGCCTTTCGAACCAACACGGTTCTCTACCTCTGTGGGGTCATTGTGAAGATCGAAGAGGAAGTGGCGGTCGACGGCGGCGGCTCCGAGCGCCCAGAGCGGCATCTGGTCGCCTGCCGCATAGGGCTGGCGGATAACGGGCACGTCGGAGCCCGGCATGGTGTCGAGCCACGCTCGCTGATCGGGAAGCGGAAGCTCGGTAAAACCCTTCACATGGATCGGCATGGTCGACCACCGATTCGACCACATCGAGAGCGGTAGGTTCTCGCCCACCGCCCCGCGAGCGTACTTGGTCCGTCCATCGGTGATCTGAACCCAGTTGCCCCACACGCCACCAATCGCCCACTCACGAATCGATGTGGCAGCACCGGTGAGTAGCGGCGTCAGAGATTTGCCGTGGGTCTGCTGCACGACGTCGGCATCGAAGACATCGGCGAGCGTGGCAAACAGGTCGACGTTGGTGGTGAGGGCATCGGTGGTGCCGCCACCGTCGATGCCCGGCCAGTGAATCAGCAGCGGCGTGTGCCCAATCGGTTCGTACTGCGGAACGCTTGGTTTGCCCCAAATGTCGTTGCCGTCGCGAACATCGCCCAGGAAGTGACCGTGGTCGGTACACACGATGAGGGCGGTGTCGTCCCACAGGTTCTGCTCATCGAAGGCGTCCAGAATGCTTCCGAACCAGTGATCGATCATCGAGAGCTTCGCGCCGTAGTTGGCTCGAATATGGCGGCCCTCACTCTCGGAAATCACACCGCCGCTCACTCCGCCAACGATGTAGGGCGGCCAGATCATCGACTCGTCGGGTACCTCGCCGTCTTGGTATCGGCTCGCCCACGGCTGGGGCGTATCAAACGGTTCATGCGGGTCGAACTCATCGACGAAGAGCATCCACCGGTCTGGCAGCTGCCCGGAGTCGCGAAGAAACTGCGACGCTGCCGTCATCGTCTTCGGGCCGGGGTAGTCAGCTTCGTCGCGAAAGAAGGTCCGGCTCTTGTCATAGGGTCGCTCGCTCGCTTCAGTGCCGAGCTGTTTCGACCAGAACCACCCACCCTTGTGCGCTGGCATTGCGGGCGAACCAATCCACGATGGGTCGGCGTGAAGACGCCATGGATCGCCCTCGTGCCCGCGCACATAGTCCCACCCACCGAAGTCGGTGTGGTAGTTCTCGCCGCCGGTCTCGAACAGGTGTGGGTGATCACTGATGAGGTAGCTGGCCACGCCTTGGTCTCGAAGGACCCGGGTTATCGGCTCCTCCCAGATTTCGATCGATCCCCACGGCTTCCAAAGAAAGTCGAGAGCTCCGCAAAGGATGTCGTGGCGAGCCGGCATACACGGGAGCGAACCGGTGACATGCTGATTGAACCGCGTGGCTTGGGTCGCAGCGAAACGGTCGAGGTTCGGTGTGTCGAACTCGTCGCCGCCATAGCAGCCGAGCATGTGCCGATTGAGGCTGTCGAGCAGCACAACACAGACGTTGCGCGGTTGTGAGCTATCGGTCATTTCTTCCCCCTACGTATGCGTCGCAACGTAGCAGTTCGGAGCACTGACTAGCCGAAGCTCAAGACCATCTCGGTGCCATCGTCATCGTGGGTGATCGAGAACGTTCCGGCTGCAAGGTCGGCGTGAAGTGTGGCGTGTACCGAACCATTCGACCACCGGAGGCCGAGCTCGCTCGACTCGGTGCTAAGGACCGTGAGATCACCGTCAAATGCCGCCGAGGTATTGCGCAACCGCATCATCTGGAGTTGATCGAGCACCACCGAGCGCTGCAAACCGGCTTGGATGTCGGCAGCGGTGAGATTGGTTCGATTGATTTCTTTGTGCCCGCCAGTGCCGCCCTTGTCGGCGGCCTCGTAGTTATTTGCTCCGGCGAAGAGGTCGAGATACCAGATCTGCGGCGTGCCCGGCATAAACAGCTGGATCGCCCGCGCTAGCCGGAGTCGGGCTTCGCTTTCGCCAAGAGCACTGAAGAACGTGGCATTGACCTGGTAGTAGGAGATCTTGGTGCCGTCGGGGCCATAGAGGTTCTTTACCCTGCCGCCTCGCTCCATAAGACGCTCGATGATGGCCTCGATCGTTGCGTCAGAAACCAGGCCTTCGACCTCATCGCCCCCGCCCTTGAGGTCGATCACAGGAATGCCATCGTGGCAGCCCAACATGTTGACCGTCTTGATATCTCGCTCGATGATCTCGGCGATCCAACGCAACAGCGGACCATTTGTCCCGTTGTCGATCGCGTCGATCACCAGGCCCGGAAGGAAGAAGTCGTAGACCGGGTAGTTCTGATCGGAAAGTTCCTCGTGGAGTCCCGTGCCGTACTCGGAGTGAATCTCGGGGAGGAGGATAAGCCCAAATTCTTCCGCTATGACTCGCAACCGGTTGAGGTAGTCCCAGGTACCCGGCACGTTGAAGAAGTTGGTTTGGCCGATCTCTTTATGCAGGTAGGCAAAGGCGTCGAGGCGAAGAACCTTCGCTCCTTGGGCGGCTACCTTGCGCAGCGTCTCGCGGTAGAACTCCCAGACCTTGTCGCTCTTCGCGTTGAGGTCCATCTGACCGAGGTAGGTCCGCTCGCCGTCAACAACATCGACCTGCTGGTAGAAGGTGTTCCAGTAGAAGCGGTCGGTGCCGTCGGGGAATCCGACTTTGAGGATCGGCAATCCTGGCTTGCGCATGAAGAGTTGATCGAGATGTTCCGGCGACGGCACGACGTAGCCGTCCTCGTGAAGTTCGCCTTCGCCTTCCCAAAAGGCGTTCCAGTCGATGAAGAAGTCGGCGAACTCGGAGTCGGCGCCGTTGGCCAACATGTCCTGAAACTGCGGCGACCCAACCGAGAGGTGGTTGAGCACCAAGTCGAATTTGAGCTCGATGCCGAGGTCGCTGAGCGCGTCGAGATCGGCGGTCTTCACGAGTTCGTCATTGAGGTCGTAGTCGATAACCGAAAAACCCCGGTCGAGGTCGCTGTTAAAGACCGTCGGCAGAACATAGAAAAGCGAGAACACGTCGGCGAGTTCGGGCCGTTGGAGCATTCGCACGATGCCGGCCATGTCCGAATCGATGCTGTCGGGGTAGGCGTTGAGCATCACGCCATTTGGAAGGTTGTTTTTCATTCGGGCCAACTCAGACGGGGATGACGTCGTAGTCGCGTGTGATCACGAAGTCCGCGAGCTGCTTATGCCCGGCGATGATCTTGTGCTCGAGTTTCAACACATTCTCAATAAACGGATCGCCGACCTCGTTGCCCCGATTGCGCTTCTGGCGATGCTCGAGCGTGTCGACCCGGTTTCGAGCGATAAACACCTTGGTATCGACGTTCTTCAGGAGCGATGTATAGGTGCCTTCGGCGATAACGACGTCGATACCTACGAGACTGACGGTTTCGTCTTCGACCGAGTTCTGGTCGTAGTCGATGAGTGGTTTGACGATTTCGTCGGCTCCGCTGATTGCGTCAATGAGGTTTTGCTCGAGTACGTCAAGGCTTACCTCAACATGCGGGCCGAGCCAGCTGTCGTCTTCACGACGCTTTGCGTCGTTCGACCTCGGTGGCAACTTGAAATAGTCATCCTGCCCGAGAAGGACCGCCGAAATTCCCGCTGCTGCGAGCTCGTCGGCGATGGCCTTGCCGGTCTCAGATTTTCCACTTCCCGATTCGCCAGCGACGGTGATGGTGTAGCGGCCTACTTTGGCCTGAACTGCCTCGAGGATGCCCGGCACGATGGCTCGTGCCGCGGCAATGTGATGTTCCTCAAGAACGATGATGTCGCCCTTCACGGTGCGCACGCTCCAACTTTTCTTCGACGGGGGGACCTCTCAGTGTACCCGTTGGCAAAGCAGGAATTCGGGTCGATCTACAGCACGATTCAACGTGCCTGCCGGACCTCTACAGGCTGTTGGCAAAGCTGTTGATGTCGCGAATCGTTCCGAGGTACACCTCGGGCATGGCGTCGCGGAAAAGACAATCACCAGCGTGGCAGGTGCCGTTGACGGTGCGGCTCGATGCCGACACACCTGCGGCAAGCAGTTTGCGGAAGTACGCCAGACCTTCGTCGCGAAGCGGGTCGAGTTCGTTGACCGAAATGCAATGTGGGGGAAGGCCTTGGAGATCCTCGACCGATGCCCGGTATGGCCAGGCGAGCGGGTTGGTGTCGTCGGTCCCGTCGGGGCTGTACATCCGAACCATCGAGCCCATCATGGCGCAGCTCAAGAAGTACTCATCGTTCTCCCAAAGCGATGGAAGCGCCGGGTCCTTCTCGGCGTAGGCCCCAGAGATGTAGGGGCACTGTGCGTAGACGCCATCGATCATGTCGACCACACCTTCACCGTTGGCCTTGAGCGTGGTAGCGAGCGAGAGGTTGCCGCCGCCGGACTCACCGGAAACGACGATCTTCGAAATTCCGAGAGCCTCACGGTTCTCATGTGCCCAGGTCACGCCGCTGAAGCAATCGTTGAGGCCGGCGGGAAACGGGTTCGGACCGAGCTTGCCGGCACCATTGCGAAATTCGACGCCGATGACGACGAGGCCGGTTGTGGCCAACTCGTCGCGCCACCGGACATAGCCCGGGTCAGCGGCTTCCATAATGACCATGCCGCCGCCGTGACAATGCACGATGGCCGGGACCGGACCCTCGACATCGGTAGGCGTATGAATGTAGATACTGATGTCATTGCCGTCGATACCACGGATGACCTCGGTCCTGCGGTCGACGTTGTCGATCGATGGTGCGTTACTCGCGAAGATTCCGCCGAGCAGCGCAAAGCCCTCTTCGGCCGCCATCGCATATTCAAGGAGTGCTTCGCTCGGCGAGTTGATGTCGACCGGCGCAGGCTCGGGTGCGGCATCGAGCCCAACAGGCGCCATCGCCGCCACCATTCGCGGATCAGCCCGTGGATCGGTTCGGATCTCCATCGTTGGATCGCCAAGACGACCAGGAAGGACAGGTTGCGCCGACGGGACAGATGCGTTGGTCATGTGCGGATCCTGCCAGACCATGGGCAACCGGCGCAACAAAAACCGCACTACAGAAGAGCGAGTCGGAGGTGCAAGTATGTCCAGCATGAGCATCGAACTCACCCGCCGGGCACTCGCCCACTTCGACAATGACAGCCTTGACGTCGTCGATGACACCCTCCGTGTTTCTGCGACCGAGTTCACGAGCGACGAGCGGTTTCGCAGCGACAACGCCATGATGCAGGCCGCTCCGCATGTGGTGGGCTGGGGCGGCGAGATTCCCAACGCCAACGACTTCACCACCAAAGATGTCGCCGGCACGTCGATCATCATCAACCGGGCCGGCGACGGTTCGGTGCGAGCGTTCGTGAATGGGTGCGCGCACCGAGGGGCCAAAGTGGCCGAAGGAAGCGGCAGCACCGCACGCTTCACGTGCCAGTACCACGCATGGAGCTACGACCCCGCCGGGGTTCTCGTGGGGCTTCCGGGGCGCGACATGTTCGATCCCGAAGCCATCACCGATCTGGGTCTCGTGCCGCTTCCGGCAGCGGAAATCGCCGGCCTCCTCGTCGTAAGCCTCAACCCTGCGCAAACCCTCGATGGGGTGCTCGACGACGTCGCCGTCGAACTCTCGGCTTACGACTATGGCCGCTACGCCCATGCCGCCACCGAGACCCTCGACGTGGCCGCCAATTGGAAGTTCGTGGTCGACGTGAATTTCGAGGGGTATCACTTCCCCCAACTTCACAAGACCACGTTGGCCCCGTTCGCCACCAATAACTCAATGATCGACATCTACGGCCGGCACGCTCGCTGGGCCTTTCCTTTTCGTGCCATCGAACAACTCCGAGACGTACCGGAGGACAAATGGCCTGAACGTTTCACGGGAACCATTGTCCACTTCCTGTTTCCAAGCTGTGTGCTCGTTGACTCGCCGTCGTCACCGCAACTGATCCGTATCTACCCCGGCGACGCCCCCGGACGATCCGTGGTGCACATCTCGCAAGGTTCATTTGGCCCCATCGAATCCGACGACCAGATGGAGCGGGGCCGACAAGGGCTGGC
>CALGZB010000143.1 GCA_937934655.1 uncultured Acidimicrobiales bacterium
CGGCGTCTGCCTTTCCGATGGCCGCGATGGCGATGCCCTGAACGCTGAACAGGCGGAGGTGTCGGCGTTGTTTGAGGTTGCAGGCCGGCTGCTGTCGGACCCCACCGACGACGAGGCGCAAGCCTTTGTCACCAAGGTGTCCGAGCTGATCCTGGATTTCCAGGGTCGTATCGACTCCTATATTCACTCACCGCAGCCCGGTTATGAAGTGGTTCCCCTCGCCATCTACTACCGCTACCTCAAGCGGATTGTGGCCAACCTTCGCGGTGTGGTCGGGGTTGCGGTCGATCCTCTCCCCCATATCGACTATCTCGAACAGGGCACTGTCGACACCGACGACTAGGTAGCGTCACAGCACAAGCTGTTTCCGGCCTCGATACGAACCGGTTGGATCGCCCATGGCGTGATGCTAGAGAGTCGCCTCAGGATTCGGCGCCCCGAGAATCGTCGTTGTGCTCGAACCGTCGGTAGCTCGACAAGGAGTTCATGCGGCAACGACGTCCGAGCTGGAACGTGACGATGGCCAAGCTGGCTCTCGATTGCGCTGCCGAACGCAGCAGATGCGTAACCGGGGCCCATGGCCTCACGAATCGAATTGGATAGTTGCGTGTGGCTCCGGGCGTTGTGGTTGCTCTCTGAGTGGGTCATGTCTTCATCTTCCGCCTCGACCCGGCAATACTCCAGCGACATGTTTGACTGGTTTTCATTCCAATGTGTCATAGCGATGGCGAGTACGATGAGGTGATGCAGTTAGATATCGAATCCCTCCGTGCGCTCCTTGCGGTTATTGACTACGGAGGCATGACGAAGGCCGCCGAGCATCTTCACCTCGGACAGTCGGCGGTGAGCCGGAAGATCCAACGGCTTGAAGAACGGGTCGGCAACCCGCTTCTTATCCGAGACGGTCATACGCTGCGCCCAACTCGCGAAGGGCGTTCGTTGCTCGCTGATGCCCGAGCGATGATCGAGCTCCACGATCGGTCGGTAGCGCGGCTTCAAAGTTCGGATCTCACCGGCACGGTGAGGCTGAGCTCCAACGGCGAAGTCAACACCTGCCAGATCGCATCGTTGCTTGGCACATTCAAGTGTCGACACCCGGGAGCGTGTGTGGAGTTCACGCTCGACCACACCGGTGATCTCACCAATTGGGTCGACGACGGAGTGATCGACCTAGCGATCTTCCAGGTCACCGAAGACAAGTTGCAGCCAGGCGACATCGAGCTTTGGACCGAGCAGCTGTACTGGGTCACCTCAGGCGATCTGCCCCCACACGACGGCACGATCCCGCTCATCGATTTCGGTGTCCACTGCTACTACAACAAGTTCGTGCACAAAATCCTTGGAGACGCCGACGTTCCTTTCCGGACCGTTTTCTCCGCGTCGTCGTCGCTTGATGTGGGGGCGGCAGTGGAAGCGGGAATCGGCGTTGCGGTGTTGGGGGCCCGCTACATCAACGATTCCATCGTCGAGTGGCGCCCACCGGTCGAACTCGACCCGCTTCCCAAGGTCACCCAGATCATTCGATCGGTTCCCGGCGAACGCCCTGATGCTGTCGCTGCGCTCATCGAAACCATCCAGACCGAGCTCACACCGAAACGGGTGAACGCGTAGTCACTCGTTGTCAGATCACTAAAGCTGAGGCATGGTTCGCAATTGTGCGAACCAGGCTAAGTGCCGCGAGGGCCGACGTCTTCGGGTTTGCGGGCAGCGGGCTGTTGGCGATGGCTACATCGAGTTTCCCGAATGCTCCATGAGCGCTGAGCTCGTGCCGATTCGTGGCGGCCTTTGGGTCGGCGATGAGTTTGATGGTTGTGGCTTCGGGTCCAATTCCGGCGAGTGCAGTGGTCATCGCCACGTTTGCATTCTTCGGGAAGGCCGAGGCGGTCTCCGCAGCGTTGGCCGAGAAGAACATCGTCGGCTCGTGAAGGGATCCGAGGTCGCAAAGCGTTTCGGCCGGCGTACCAAGCCAAGCGCTAGGCGGCTTGATGATCCGATGTTCGACTGCGTCGACACCCATCAGCTTCGCTGCGGCAAGCGCTTCGACGCCCGCAAGTGCTCCGGGCTGGATGATGAGCCGTGCTCCATTGACCCGGGCGGTCTCGGTCATCTGGTTGAGAAGGGTCTCGTCAGCGAATGCCGACACCGATGACACGACGAAGTCGACCCCGGCCGCAAGGCTCTCGCTCCCCCACCGGGGAACGCTATCTCGCCCAGCGGCTTCGGCAACGACATCGAGGTTGCACCCGAGGAGTTCGGTGGGATTGGTGAGCAGCCGTGCCCCGCTCGGCAGGTCCGGTCGTTGCGCATCTGGGTCACGAACCGCGACGGCAACGAACTCCACGGACTCGTCAAACAGATCGGCGGCGGTTTGGGCGATGGCACCCCAACCGATGAGAGCGACCCTTAGCGGTGGCTTCGGAGCCACCTATCAGACCTCCAGGCCGCACTGCTCAAACGCTTCGCGGGTGACGGCCTTTTCTTCGTCGGTAAGTTCGAGAAGCGGGAACCGAACCGAACCACCAACCTGGCCAAGCAGTTCCTGCCAGTACTTCTGATGCGAGTGAGGCTTCTCGGCCGGCCGAGTGCCCCAGAGAGCCTCGCGGACTGGGTCGAGACTCTTATGGATGGCTTTGGCCTCATCGACGTTTCCGGCCAACGCCGCTTGGGTGTAGTCGTGCATGCGGCGGTCCTTGGCGCTTTGCAGCAAGAACGGCGGCGACGAGCACAGGTAGAGCTTCCAGTCGAGGTCGATGATGTTGTCGAGCCATTCGGGCTCCGATGCAGTACTGACCTGGATCCGGTCTGACGCCAACCGGGTGAGCTCTGCATACATCGAACGTTCGACGCTGTACTTGATGGCCACGACG
>CALGZB010000144.1 GCA_937934655.1 uncultured Acidimicrobiales bacterium
TCGACGAGCGACGTGAGGAGCAATCCTTGGTAGTAGGGCTCGGTGGTTCGGTCGTCGATCCAGGCGAACGCTTTGAAGAACATCGCCTCGCCGCCGACATGGTCGAACACCACATAGGCGGGTTTGTCGGCAGCGTTCCACCACAGGTTGTGAAGCACCGATTCCATAACCTCGACGGCTAGTGCGCGATCGGGTGATCCGTCGAGCGGCACCTCGACCGCTATGCGATAGCCGCCCATCCGACTGTGGTTGAACACCTCTTGTTCTTGGAAGATGGCATTGGGTATCCACGCCTTGGTGCCGTCGGGTAGCTCCAGCTCGGTGCGTAGCACCGATTGAAACATCACCCGGCCGAATGTGTCGCCGACGGTGATGATCTCGCCTTCCTCGAACAGGTTGTCGATGGTGGTCATCGCCCCCGCCACATAGTTCTGGCCGACGGGTGTGAAGACGACCGTGCCGGTTACACCGACAGCGGCGAGTAGCGCTGCGGCGCCGGAGACATCGATTCCGGCGAGGTCGAGGCCGATGAGCGTCACCAACGTCCACACGATTTTCGGGGCGAAGAACAGCAGCTGTCGTCGCATGCGAATGTCGGCCACCTGGGTGATGATATGCCGGGTGGCCTGACTAGCTAGCGCCGCAGCAATTCCCACCACCATGAGTCGGCCAAGCACCGGGCCCACGCCAGCGATGATGTCGCTCAGTTCGATGTTGCTTAGTCCGGACCAGTCGGTCTCTTGATTGATCGGTTGCATGTGCTCCCCGTCGCTGCCCGCTCTGGATCGCTTGTACTTCGTCGGTGTTGACTGTAACGCAAATGTAACAATTGCGTGGACGGATGCTTAGATTGCTGCCACCGCAGCGAGTTGACAAAGCACCGAATCGGCAATCGAACGGTCCTCTTCCACCCTGTTGAGCTGGCCTTTTGTGAGTTCGACTGCTTCGGTTGCAACGGTTCCCGAGTGGCCGACGATTGCGATGTGAGCACGATGCTCGCCTCGCTTTTCACGGGTGGTTGCGATCGCAGCAGTACATGCAACGCCCAGAACCCTTGATGTATTTGGCGCCAATTGGGTTGCCCGAGCCAAGCACGCAGCCGCCATCGAAATGGCTGTCTCGGCCGACACCGCCGAGTCGGCGTCGCCGTGGCCGGCTACCAAGTCGCTGAGCGAATCGGCCGAATACGGCACGATGATTTCGAGAACCGTTGCCGAAGCTCCGGCCACATTGAGCAGATCTGTGATGACCGCCTGGCCGCCCCCGGTGACGGCAAGAACAAGCTGGGTCGGCGATGCGTGGATGGCTTCGACCAGAGCAACCCGCTCTGACTCGCTCAACATGATGGTCGCGGATCGAGGCCGGCGGCTCGGTAGCAAGCGTCGATCAACTCCATGGTGGCGATGGTGTCGTGACCCGAAGTGATCGGCTGTGTGCCCGACGTGATCGCCTGTTGGAAGGCGACGAGTTGATGGAAGTAGGTGGTGCTCATATCGACCTCGATCGATTCGGTTCCGGCAGCGTCGGTGACGGTTAGCTTCGAGCCTTGCTGCGGCGCTAGAGGGTTCTGGGCGAACATCTCGCCGTCGGCACCGGTGACGACCAGATCGATCTGAATTTCCCCTGCCGCGCCGATCATCGATGACTCGATCTGTCCGGTGACCCCGCCGTCCCACTCGAGTTGCGCAACGAGCGACCCGTCGATGCCCTCGACAGGCACCTCGGCGGTGGCGGAAACGACCTTTGGTTCAGAACCCATTGCCCAGCGAACCCATTGCAGGGGGTAGCAGCCCAGGTCCATCGTTGCGCCGCCTCCGATACTGAGATCCCAACGAATGTCGGTGCGGGGGATGAAATCGTTGGGCAGGTTGAACCGGCCGACGACGCGCTCAATGGCACCCAACCGGCCCGAGTCGAGGATGTCGCGCATCTGGGCGACCATCGGGTGATACCGCCAGTGGTAGGCCTCCATGAAGATTTGGCCATTTGTCGCAAACGCTTCGTCCGCCGCAGCCACCATCTCTCGGGCCTCTACCGCATTCGCGGCGATGGGCTTCTCGCACAGCACGTGTTTGCCTGCTGCTAACGCAGCGAGGGTCCATCGATGGTGAAGCGCCGCTGGGGTGGCGATGTAGATCGCATCGATGTCGTCAGCGGCCACCAGCTCCTCGTAGCTGCCGTACGCGGTGGGGATGTTCCACTCGGCAGCGCTGGTTTGGGCTCGCTCCATATCTCGCGCCGCCACGGCGACAAGATCGACCGAATCCAGTTCTGCGGCGGGTTCGATGATGGCGCTTGTGGTAATTCTCGCGGCGGCGAGGAGTCCGAGTTTCATGTGCTCAACGTACCCGATCGGTTTCGCCGAGAAGAACGCACTTTTCCGGACCCCTCCGATGATCGCTAGTGTGACGTCTGGCTCTGCCACGAGATGTCACTAGACGTCAGCAGAGCTGCCCCCAGATCGAAGTCGAGGACCCATGCAAAACAACGTTGGCCAATTCTTTGCCAAACAAACCGCGCTCAACCCCGCCCGGGAAGCCATCTTTGACGTGGCCGCGAACGCCCGATTCACCTATGCCGAGGCGAACGCCCGAGTGAACCGTGTATCGCACGCCGCCGAGACGCTTGGTGTAGCGAAGGGCGACCGGGTCGCGACCCTCCTGATGAACGGTCACCACTTTGTCGAGGTCTTCTACGGCCTCGCAAAGATTGGTGGCGTAACGGTTGCGCTCAACTGGCGGCTCGTGGCCGAGGAGCTCTCGTTCATTCTTAACGACAGTGGTGCGGAAACAATGGTGTTTGGCACCGACTTCAATGAGGTCGTCACCGATCTCCACGGTCGCGGCGCCGAGGGCACCAAGGTCACCCGCTGGATTCACGTGGGTGATGCGGCCGACCGGCCCGACTTTGCCGACGGCTACGAGGATCTCCTGGCCGCAGCGTCTGATGACGAACCCGAAATCGTCGGTGTCGGCGACGACCTGTTGTTCATCATGTACACGTCGGGAACCACGGGTCTGCCCAAGGGCGTCATGCATACCCACGACACCACCACGTGGGCAATCATTACTGGCGCGGCAACGGCCGAGATGCGCAAAGGCGACCGCTACCTCATTTGCCTCCCGCTGTTCCATGTCGGTGCGATGAATCCGCTGCTCACCACCATTTACTCGGGTGGCACGGCCATCATCATGAACCAGTTCGACCCCACCAGAATTTGGGAGTTGTTCGGCGAAGAGAAGGTTCAGTGCACCTTGGCGGTTCCCGCCATGTTGCAGTTCATGTTGCTCACCTACGACAAGGATGCGCACGACATCTCCACACTGCGTTGGGTTATGAGTGGCGCCTCGCCGGTGCCCGCCAACCTCATCGAGACCTACGCCGGAATGGGTATCGAAATCCACCAGGTCTACGGGCTCACCGAAACCGGCGGACCGGCGTGTCTTATCGGCCCCGACGACGCCATTCGCCGCGCTGGTTCAACCGGCAAAGCCTTCTTCCATACCGACGTCAAGGTCGTTGACGAGGCGGGCGAAATCGCCGCACCAAACGAACCCGGTGAGGTTCTTGTCCGCGGACCACACATCATGGCCGGCTACTGGAACAACCCTGACGCAACGGCCGCATCGGTTGTTGACGGTTGGCTACTCACCGGCGATATTGCGCTGGTCGACGAGGAGGGTTTCGTTTACATCCACGACCGGGTGAAAGACATGATCATTTCGGGTGGCGAGAACGTGTACCCCGCCGAAATCGAGAACGTCATTGTCGGTGTTGCCGGCGTGAAGGAAACCGCCGTTATCGGTATCGAGTCGGCAAAGTGGGGCGAATCGCCGCTAGCTGTGGTCGTGAAAGCTGACGACTCGCTCACCGCCGAAGCTGTGCTGGCCGAGTGCCAGTCCAAGCTGGCCAAGTTCAAGCAGCCGGCTCGAGTCGAGTTTGTCGATGCGATTCCACGCAACCCAACGGGCAAGGCCCTCAAGCGCATCCTGCGCGAACAATTCAACGAGCCAGCTGACTCCTAAGTCCCCAGACTCTTCTCTAAACGTTCTTCTCCAAACACTCTTTTCGACCTACCAAGGAAACATGACTATGCCGCTACATCCAGAAGCTCAAGCGTTTCTCGACGGCCTCGCCGCACTCGAACTACCACCACTCGAAACCCTCGACGCCGAGACGCAGCGGGCGATGTTTGGTGCCGAAAACCCAGACGGCCCCACACCACCCGAGGTGGCATCGGTCGACGACCGGTCGGTTCCTGGAGCAGCCGGCGACATCCCGGTTCGGATCTACCGTCCTTCTAACGACGACGGCCTTCCCGCCATCGTGTTCTTCCACGGTGGGGGATGGGTCATCGGTAACCTCGACTCGCACGACCACCTCTGTCGGGCTTTGGCAAACGCTGCGGGCGCACTTGTGGTGAACGTCGACTACCGACTTGCCCCGGAGAACGCGTATCCGGCGGCATACGACGACTGTGTGTCGGTCTTCGCGTGGACGGTTGCCAACGCAGCCGAACTCGGTGCCGATGCATCTCGCGTAGCGGTTGCTGGCGATAGTGCTGGCGGAAACCTGTCGGCCTCTGTGGCTATGTGGGCTCGCGACAACGACACCAGCCTTGCGGCGCAGGTCCTGATCTACCCGGCAACCAACCTGGCTGCACCCGACACCGCTTCGTACAAAGAGAACGGCGAGGGCTACCTGCTCACCAAAGGCTGGATGGACTGGTTCATCGATCAGTACGTTCCCAACGCCGCCGACCGGTCACAGATTGCGGCATCTCCGGCACTGGCCGACTCGCTCGAAGGGCTTGCGCCGGCCATCGTGCTTACCGCCGAGTTCGACCCACTCCGTGACGACGGCAAGAACTACGCCGATGCGCTCTCGGCAGCCGGCGTGACTGCTGATTACACCAACTTTGACGGCCAAGTTCACGGCTTCGCTTCGCAGATTGGCGTCATGACCGATGCCCAGGTTGCGGCCGATCAGATCGGTGAATTCCTCAAGGCCACCTGGTAATAAAGTTCGCACAAACACCGAAACGACAATTATTGGCGGCGGGGCGACTTGGAATAGTTGTCCCGCCGACTACGTTTCTTGTTGAAATGTCTGACTCTCACCATCGTGCTCATGACCTGTCCCAACGATTCGCCCAGGTTCGTCGGGAGACGCTTGAGCTAGCCGCTCCCTTGTCGGCCGAGGAGTGGGTGGTGCAGTCGATGCCCGACGCGAGCCCAACCAAATGGCACCTGGCGCACACCACATGGTTCTTCGAAACGTTCGTTCTGCCCGGTGACCCGGTGGACCCCACGTATTCGTACCTGTTCAACTCGTACTACGAAGCTGTCGGCGATCGGCATCCGCGCCACGTGCGTGGGCTTATCACCCGCCCCACAGCTGATGACGTGGTTGCCTATCGAGGGAAGGTCGACGAGGCGGTCGTCTCTCTTCTCGATCTTGGCACTGCCGATGATGAACTTCTCGACTTGGTTGAACTGGGGATTCACCACGAACAGCAACATCAAGAACTACTGCTCATGGATGCGCTTCACCTCCTCGCTCAAAATCCGTTCTCGCCGTCGTACGTCACCGACCCGGTTGCGGTGTCGCCAGAGCATCCGGGTGGCTGGACCACCTTCGATGAGGCGATTGTCGAGATCGGCAACGACGGTGACGAGTTCATCTTCGACAATGAAGGTCCACGGCATCGAGCACTCGTTCCGGCATTCAAGATCGCCAACGCCGCGGTTACCTGCGCGCAGTGGCAGGAGTTCATCGCCGACGGCGGATATGAAACCCCCGCGTTGTGGCTCAGTGATGGTTGGGGAACGGTGCAACGCGAAGAATGGGTCCGCCCGCTTTATTGGCGTCCCGACGGTTCGATCTTCAACTTGCACGGACTTCATGAACTCGATCCAAACCAGCCGGTGAGTCACCTCTCGTACTACGAGGCCGATGCCTTCGCCCGTTGGTCGGGGTGTCGCCTGCCCACCGAAGTCCAATGGGAGCATGCGTTCGGCGATTCGGACCCGGCAGCCGCCCAGGTTCGCTCCGGAGACATTTTCCATCCGGTTGGTTCATCGCCTGAGCAGAACGGGGCGCTCGGCTCGGTGTGGGAATGGACCTCGAGCGCCTACTCGGCGTACCCCGGTTACAAGCCGGTCGAGGGTGCAGTTGGCGAGTACAACGGCAAGTTCATGGCAAGTCAATACGTGTTGCGTGGTGGCGGCTACCTGACACCGGTTGGCCACGTTCGCACCACGTATCGGAACTTCTTCTACCCCCAGACACGCTGGCATACCGGCGGCTTGCGTCTCGCTTACGATCTCTAGGCGCTGCTCAGGTGGGGTGTGGCTGGCGTGTAGTTTGATCGGGTGCCAGCACCGCAGCCGCCGAAATATCAGGTGATCTACTCGGCCATGCGTGAGCAGATCCTGTCTGGTGCGCTGAAGCCGGGCGAGCAGCTTCCGTCTCAGCAGGTGATGGCCGAGAACTACAACACCTCGCTCATGACATTGCGACAAGCGCTGTCGGGTTTAGAAGCCGATGGTTTGATCGTGGTGGCTGCCGGTCGCGGAAGTTACGTGGCCGAGCGGCCAATCGACGTTCGGGTGGGCAACCTTTCGAGCTTTGCGGGAGCCATGCAGGCCGCCGGAATAAAGCTCACCACCGAGGTTCTCGATGTTCTACAACAGTCTGGCCACGACGTTCCCGAAGCGTCTTCCGCTCTGCGGGCCACCGGCGGGCTCGTGTGCTTGGTTCGGCGTCGGTCGGTCGATGGTGTGCCATTTAGTCTGCAGCGCAGTTATCTAAGCGCCGAACTCGGTGATCAGATCGACTTCGCCGCACTGGTAGACGACTCGCTTTATCGCTCCATCGAGGCGGCTTCCGGCTGGACGGTGGGTTCAGCTCGAGAAGCGATCCGAGCGGTGCACCCCTCGAAACCCGACGCTGCGTTGCTCGACACCAAGGCGTCCCAGCCGTCGCTGCTGTCGATTCGGACATCGGTGAACCAGTTCGAGGTGCCGTTTCTGTACGACGAAGCGATTCTCGTAGGCGACCGCTGCACCATCGCCGCCGACCGAACCTCAGACCGATTGAGTATCAGCTACGGATTCGCCGACTCCTAACTGAAGAGGGTTCCAGGAACCCTATTCAATTCGCTGTGGCGCAGCCCCGCCAGTGGCTTTCGGTCATTCAGGTTGCAAAGGTTTCGCCTTCGAACCTATCCTACAAATCTAGAGTTCTAGAAGAGTTGCAAGCGTAGGAAAGATCATCACCATGGCCCTGACCGAACAATCAACGAGCGACACCTTCCCCGAGGCCGCATCGCCGACCCATATGGGGCTGCCTGATTCGGCTGGCTTCTTCGGTGAATTCGGCGGTCGGTTCGTGGGTGAGCCACTCATCGGTGCATGCCAAGAGCTTGAGGAAGCCTTTATCGATGCCTGGGCCGACCCAGAGTTCCGCAACGAGTTCATCGACGTGTTGCGCGACTACGGCGGCCGTCCATCGCCCCTCACCGAGTGCGCCAACCTGAGTGACGATCTTGGGCTTCGTCTCCTTCTTAAGCGTGAAGATCTCAACCACACGGGCAGTCACAAGATCAACAACGTCATCGGCCAGGCGTTGCTTGCCAAGCGCATGGGCAAGACCCGCCTCATCGCCGAAACCGGCGCTGGCCAGCATGGTGTTGCGACCGCCACCGCCGCAGCGCTGTTGGGTATGAGTTGCGTTGTGTACATGGGCGAAGTCGACATGGAGCGCCAATCGCTCAACGTCTTCCGTATGCGCCTTATGGGCGCCGAGGTCATTCCGGCCATGTCGGGTTCCCGCACCCTTAAAGATGCCGTGAACGAAGCCATGCGAGCTTGGGTGGGCGAAGTTACCGACACCCACTACTGCCTCGGCTCGGTCATGGGCCCACACCCGTACCCGTGGATGGTGCGCACGTTCCATGAGATCATCGGCACCGAAGCCCGCCAGCAGGTCGAAGCGCTCACTGGCGGACTCCCCGATGTTGCCGTTGCTTGCGTGGGCGGTGGCTCGAACGCCGCTGGTCTGTTTGCCGGCTTTGCCGATGACGAGTCGGTTCGTCTTATCGGCGCCGAACCCGCAGGTGGCGCGGCCGCTGGTAGGGGAGTGCCCGCCATCGTGCACGGCATGAAGTCGTACTTTATGCAGGACGAAGTTGGCCAGATTCTCGAAGCCGAGTCGATCTCGGCTGGTCTCGACTACCCGGGTCTTGGCCCCGAGCACTCGCATCTCGCACTTAACAAGCGGGCCGAGTACTACCCGGTTACCGATGAGCAAGTGGTCGAATCGTTCCAGCTACTCAGCCGTCGTGAAGGAATCATTCCGGCGCTCGAATCGGCGCACGCCATCGCGTGGGTTGTGCAGGAGAAGGAACAGTTGGCCGGCAAGACCGTGCTGATCAACCTCTCGGGTCGGGGCGACAAAGATGTCCGCCAGGTGCAAGAGATCCTCGACGTACAAGACGGCACCGTCAACGGAGCAGCCCAATGACCGCTATAACAACCGTCTCGCTCGAGGCGCACCTTCAAGAACGAATCGCTGGCGGCGGCAAGGTGCTTCTGCCCTACGTAACCGCTGGAATCACCGACGATTGGGTTGATCTGGTCGAAGCAATCATCGATGCGGGCGCCGACGCCGTAGAGATCGGCATTCCCTTCTCCGACCCGGCCATGGACGGCACGACCATCCAGGAAGCATCAGTAGTGGCGCTCGACCGCGGCATCACACCTGCCGGCGCGCTCGATCAATTGCGAGGTCGAGAATATGGCGTGCCGCTTATCGCGATGACCTACTACAACCTCGTTTACCGCTACGGACACGAACGCTTCGCCGCCGATGCTGCAGCGGCCGGTGTGCGAGCAACAATCCTTCCAGACCTTCCGATGGAGCAGGCCGGCGACTGGGCCGCCGCTGGCGCTGAGCATGGTATCGAGAACATCTTGTTGGCCGCACCGGTAACCAGTAACGAGCGCTTGGCACAGGTGGTCGAGAAGACCGCAGGGTTCGTCTACGTCGTGAGCACGATGGGAACCACTGGCGAACGAAGCGACGTCGACGATGCAGCGAGCATCCTGGCCCGCCGGGTAAAGGCGGTCGGTTCCAAACCAGCAGTAGTTGGATTCGGAATCTCCGGACCAGAAACAGCGGTAGCGGCCAGTAAAGACTCCGATGGGGTCATCGTGGCCTCAGCACTCATGCGCAAGGTCCTCAACGGCGAGTCCGTCGATCAAGCCGCAAGCTTCGTAGCCGAAATGCGTGTGGCTCTGGATAAGGCATACCCGCCTAGCTAGATGGCTTGCGCCTGGCGGGGCTCGAGCGCCGCTTCTAGGCACCACGCCGCTTTGCCCCAAATTATTTGGGGCCTGAACCGTACGTTGCGTGACGCCTGCGGAACTCGGGAACTCGGGTACTCGGTGCCTGGAACCAAACAGGCGGTTTTCCACCTGGAACCAAACACGTGGTTTTCCACCTGGCACAAAATGGATGGTTTTCCACCTGGCACCGAAATGGGGTTTTGGTGCCAGGTGTGGAGCGCCCAGATGAACAAATGCGGTCGATTGGCGGGGTCGCGATGCAACGAGCCGAGAGACTGCGGAGGCTTGCCGCAGCGACCAACGAAAGTAGAGTTCGGCTATGGCAAACAACCGAGACGTTTTGGCGATGCTTAGTGAGCTTGTGACGCTCACGACCCTTGAAGAGGGGAGCCCGCAGTCGTTCAAGGTTCGGGCGTATGAGAACGCGAAACTTGGCATCGAAGAGCATGGCGACGATGTCACTGGGCTGAAAGTTTCCGAGCTCACGAAGATCAAAGGTGTTGGGAAGGCAACGGCTACCAAGATCCGCGAACTGGTCGACGGTGGCTCGGTAGAGAAGATCGAGAAGCTCCGCAAGAAGTACCCGCCAGCCTTCGTCGAACTCTCCCGGATCCCCGGCATCGGGCCCAAGACGCTCAAGCTGATCCGCAAAGAACTAGGAGTCGAAAACGTCGACGATCTTAAGGCTGCCATCGAGGCAGAGAAGCTGCGAGAACTCCCTGGTCTCGGAGCAACCAGCGAGGCCAAGATCGCGAAGTCAATCGACCGCCTTGGGCTCTCCGGCAAGGACCGTCGCACCCCAATCGCCGACGCGATGCCGCTGGCCGAGCGTCTCGTCGATGACCTTCGGGCCGTGAAGAGTGTTGTCGACGTTATGTACTGCGGCTCGCTTCGCCGCATGTCGGAAACGATCGGCGATATCGACATCACCGTTGCCGCCACCGACCCAGCCGCCGTCATGAAGATGGTCGTCGAACACAACGAGGTCGACGACATCGTGGTGAATGGCGAAACCAAAACCTC
>CALGZB010000145.1 GCA_937934655.1 uncultured Acidimicrobiales bacterium
TCTTGGCCGAATCGGGCCTCGAAAAGCGAAGCGGGCGAATCGAGGAACGCCGTCGTTTCGTTGGCAGCAGTGAATTGTGCGCCAAGTTCGATGAGGTCGTCCCAGGTCTGGAGCTGCTGTTCGAGTTGCTCCGGGGTCGACGGAAGTCCGGCTGCTGCAAAGAGGTCTCGGCGATACGCAAGCGATAGGCCACCAACATCGGTGGGGAGACCAATAATACTTCCGGTAGGGGTGCGGCCTTGGTCCCAGCGCCAGTCGAGATAGTCGCCTTCAAGCGCGTCGGCGCCGAAGTCTCGAAGGTCGGTGAAGCGTTCCTCGTGCTCCCAAAGTTGCGGCAAGTACGCGGCTTCGACCGCTGCAACATCTGGTACATCACCGCGGGCTTCCACCGCGTTCAGCAGACCTCGGTGATGCTGATCAAAGCTGCTTTCTTCGAATTCCACAATGATGTTGGGATTCGCCGCCTCAAACTGATCGATCATCAGCTCGTGTCCTGTGCCACCCCAGCTCCACATCGTGAGAACGGTGGGCCCATCGGTAAACGCCAAAGGAGCTGAGTCGCGTCCGTCGCTGCACGCCGTGGCGGCAACCAAAAGGATGAGAAGCGCAGAGACGAACTTCGGGTGGGTTGTGGGTTTGGTGAAAAAAGTCATGGATGGAGTTGTTGGAGGTGATTGTTGGCTAACAATTGGCCGTTGAATATGTCGATGAATTCATCGGTCGGGCGAGGAGGCGAAAAGAGGTAACCCTGCTCGTACTCGCAGCCCAGCCCGGCGAGAAGGCTCCGTTGGTCGAGCGTTTCGACACCCTCGGCATGTACTCGAAGTCCCATGGTGTGCCCGAGTCCGACCATGGCTTTCACAATGGCCTCGCTCTTTTCGTCGTCGTTGCAACGCGACACAAAGGCTCGGTCGATCTTGAGGACATCGAACTGAAGATCTTGGAGATACGCCAGGCTCGAGTAGCCGGTGCCGAAGTCATCGATCAGGAGTGTGACGCCGAGGTCGCGGAGTCTGGTGATCACAAACTGGCAGGCTTCTTTGTCGACGACGAGGAGCGATTCGGTAATTTCGATGCCGAGCCGCGATGGGTCGAGACTCCATCGGCGGCACGAGTCGAGAACCGCCGAGACAAGATCACCCTCGGTAAGGTGGCGGGCGGACACGTTGACCGCGACGTGCAGATCGCGGGCTACCGGTCCCCATCCGGCGAGAGTTTCACATGCCTTGTCGATAACCCACTTGTCGAGTTCGATGATCAGCGACGATTCCTCAGCAATCGGAATAAAGGCATCGGGAAAGATCATCGAACCGTCTTCCTGCGGCCAACGCACAAGCGCCTCGGCACCACAGATGCGTTGATCGTGCATCGTGGTAACCGGCTGCAACCAGAGTTCGAGTTTGTCGTTCGCGAGCGCCAGCTTGAGCTCGCCTTCTACCCGACGGCGCTGCGCGATGACGAGGGCTAAATCATCGTCGTACCCGACGCCGCCGTTTCCGCCTCGGCGTTTCGCTGCGACTTTCGCTGCCATAGCATCGCCGATGAGTTCCTGCGCATCGATGTTGTTTCCGACTGCGAATCCGATCGATGCGGTCAGCTCTACGACTTGCTCTGAGATTCGTACGGCGGCGTTCACGATGGGATGGATGGTTTCGGCGATGTTGTCGAGCTCGGACAACGTGAGACCGTTGTCGGGTTGGACTGCGATCGCGAATTCGTCACCTCCGATACGAGCGAGGAGATAGTCCTGGCCAAGGGCATTGTGAAGCCGGTCAGCGAGGATCTTGAGAACCTGATCGCCACCCCACTCGCCCCCAACGTTGTTGACCGTCTTGAAGTTGTCGATGTCCACAATCAACACCCCGGTTGCGCCTCGGTCCAGAAGTTGCTTCAGCTTGTTGACAAAGCTCTCTCTTGAGCGGAGTCCGGTAAGCCGGTCGTGTTTGGTCTCGTGTGACAACCGGTCGAGGATCTGCTGCTGCTCGGAGACGTCACGCAGCAGCACGGCGTGCACTTGGCCAATATCGGTTGTTACTCGGGTAACCGTCGACACCGTCTTGATTGGTCCGGACCGAGAATGGATGGTTGCTTGGTCGGTGAGGGTGCCGTTGTCGCCGATTTCGGTCAACGTCGAGAGCAACGGCATCGACGCCAGGTCAGGCAACCCGCAGCCGACCATCTGTTTGGCGGGCATCCCGAACAACAATGCTGCGGCCGGGTTTGCTTGAGTGATCACCAGATTTGCGTCGCAAAGGAGCTGGGCATCGCTGGTCGATTCGTTAATCGCTGAGGTGATTCGGTTTGAGGCTTGGACTTGTTGTGAGATGTCTCGCCAGCGACCGATGGACGATTCGAGGGATCGGCCAAGCTTTCCGGGCAGTCGCTCGGATAATGCGGGCGAATCGAGCTTGCCTTCTGACATGGCGACCGCCTGACGCTCGATAACCGAAACGGTTTCGACCAGTTCGGCCAATGCTGAAGACAGGAGCCGAACCTCGCGCGGACCCTCGGTGTTGCTGACCTCGACGTCGAGGTCGCCCTGGCTGACCTTGGCCGCAGTTGTTGCCGCTCGACGAAGCGGCAGTCCGATGGAACGTACGAGGTATCGGATGGCCGCGAGGAGTAGGACGGAGCTCAGGACGAAGAGCACCGCCGACTCGATGAGTGTCTGGCGCGCTTCATCCCGGATGGTTTGGCCTTTCGCTGCGATTTCATCCGCAGTTACTTGGAGTCGGTCGACAAGATCCTGCGTGTCGAGGACGGTTTGTTCACGGAGTTGTAGCGCCTCGCCGATGAGCGCACCGGGATCATCGGTAGTTCGAGCGTCGTTGGCGAGGGACTCAATGGCTGAGAAGTCGGTCTCTGGCGCCACCTGGTTTGGTGAGTTGCTAGCTTCCTGATCCCGTTTGTAGCGCGCTTCGAAGCGCTCGAGTGATTCGTTTACCAACGTTGCCTCGATCGCCCGATGCTCGAGTTCATCCCAGTCGGGCTGTTCGACTCGGAGGAGGTCTTGCACCACGTAAGTCAATTGCTGTTGAACCAAACTGGCTTTGCTGATGGTGTCGGTGAGGTGCTGTTGCCGGTTGAGATCGATCTGGATTTGCAGCCCAGCGCGGGGTTCGAGGCGATCAAGGTCTCGCTGGAGGGTGCCATCAATGTCGTCGATGAGTCTCGAATAGAACAGATCGAGTTCGACGGGTGTGATTTGCTCGTTCGGGAGTCGGCGTCGAAGTTCGTCGAGGCGTCCGAGGCGGGTTTGGGCGCCAGCGGGAAGAGATTCGAGATCTACGTGGGCTAGCGCTTGATCGGTGCTGCGGATCGACTCCTCGACCAGGCTGCGGTTTTGGTACTCCAATGATTCGCCGATTCGCCGGTCTACCTCGTCAGAAAGCGTCGCGAAATCGAGCGTGGAAATCGACGCCGTATCGATGCTGAGTTGCCATTCGTTTTGGAGTTGCGTTTGGGCGTTCAGAAGCTCGGCGGTTCGTTCAGAAATATCAGAGATCTGCGCGGCACTCTGGTAGCCCTCAAGTCGTTCGGCCTCGGCTCTAAGGATGAGAAACGCGCCAAGGAGAAAAGGGATGAGAATGACGAGCCCGGCCTGGAACCCTATGGTTCGGCCTTTTTGCTCTTCGTGAAGCCGCGGTGCTTCATTCTGACTGCTCACCCTTGTTCTTTCGACAGAATTACAAGTGCGATTAATGACAAATGTATGTCGTTCGGACCGTTCTGCGGCGACGCGTGGTGATGCTGCTAGTCGTCGAGGGGGAGCCAGCCGTTCTTGCTTCGGGGGCGAGGTAGTCGCAACGTTGGGTCGGAATCGCTCGTTCGTTCAGGTTCGGACAGATTGATGTCCGGTGCGTCTACCGGGGTTGTGAGATCGATGTCGGTGCGGAGCTCTTCGGTGACTCGTTGCAGCTCGACGGCCAAGCGGGCCGAGTTCACTTGCAAGTCCTGAAGGTCGGTGTCGACCTCCCTTGTATCGGACATTGCCGCGTCGAACCGGTCTTCAAGCTTGGTTAGTCGTTCGTTGAGTTGCTCGGTCTGAGCGACCAAGGCAAGGAGAACCGTGTCGCGGTCCGGGGCGGCTTCCTCCGGTGGTTCTCCCTCGCTTCCGGATTTGGTCTTTCCCCATGCCACGCGTTGTGACGATAGCTACTTCTGATCTGATGGCGGTGGATTCCACCACCTTTGAGGTGCTCTGACGACGCCTTGACGACACTCGATTCGTGTCAGTCCTAGTTGGCTACGTCGCGAGCGTTTCGAGATCGCGGAAGTGTTCGAGCGCTTCGGGGTTGGCGAGCGCTTCGAGGTTCTTGACGTCGCGGCCATGCACGATTTCTCGGACCGCAAGTTCGACCAGCTTCCCCGAGCGAGTTCGGGGCAGTTCGGGGACGGCCACGATCTTTGCTGGCACGTGTCTCGGTGATGCGCCACTTCGGATGATGGCCTTGATCTGGGCCCGGAGGTTGTCATCGAGTTCGATGCCGTCTCGCAGGACCACGAACAACACAATGCGGGTGTCTGGCGACCATTGCTGACCAATGACGAGGCTGTCGAGAACTTCGTCGACCTTGTCGACCTGTCGGTAGAGCTCGGCGGTGCCGATACGCACGCCGCCCGGGTTGAGTGTGGCGTCGGAACGGCCGTGGATCACCATTCCGCCGGTTGGTGTCCACGACGCAAAGTCGCCCTGGTGCCATACCCCGTCGAACCGGTCGAAGTAGGCGGCGAGGAACCGTTCATCGCCGGGGTCATTCCAGAATCCGAGCGGAATCGACGGGAACGGGGTGCGGCAGATTAATTCGCCTTGGGCGAGACCTGCTGGCTGCCCGTCGTCGTCGACGACATCCATGTCGAGTCCGAGCACTGCGACCTGAATATCTCCGGCATGAACTGGACCGATGGGGTTGCCCGCCACCAGGCACCCACACAGGTCGGTGCCGCCCGACATCGAAGCCAAGTGGAGGTCGGCCTTGATGGCGTCGTAGACGTACTCGAAGCCTTCGGGCGTGAGCGGTGACCCGGTCGAACACATCGACCGCACACTGCCGAGGTCGTGGGTGTCGACGGGTCGGAGCCCGCCCTTGTTGAGCGCGTCAAGAAAGCTGGCTGAGGTGCCAAACATGGTGATCTTGAGTTCGTCGGCGAGATCGAACAGTCGGTTCGTGTCGGGGAAGGCCGGGTTGCCGTCGTACAGCACCAGTGTGGCGCCAGCAGCGAGCCCGCTTGCCAACCAGTTCCACATCATCCATCCCATGGTGGTGAAGTAGAAGAACCGGTCGCCGGGGCGAACGTCGGTGTGGAGCATGATCTCCACCAGGTGTTTGAGAAGTACGCCACCCGCCCGGTGAACGATGCACTTGGGTTTGCCGGTGGTTCCCGACGAGTACAGCACGTAGAGCGGATGATCGAAGGGGAGTTGCACGAACGAAAGGTCGGCGTCGTGATGCGGCTGAAGCCAATCGGCGAAGAGGGCAGCGTTGTCGCCGAGGCCGTCGAGCTCGGGTTGCTCGTCGCCGTACGGGACAACCACCACCGTTTCGATCGATGGGAGCTGCCCGACGATGTCGGCCAGCCGGCCAAGTGTGTCGTGGTGTTTGCCGCCGTAGAAGTAGCCGTCGGTGGCAAACAGCACGGTGGGTTCGGTTTGGCTGAACCGGTCGACGACGCCGGAGGTTCCAAAGTCGGGTGACGTCGAGGTGAACGTGGCACCGATCGCCACGGTCGCAAGCATGATGGCGTAGCCGTCGGGCGTGTTGGGGAGCCAGGCCGCAACCCGATCGCCCGGTTGCACGCCGGCAGCGTTGAGCCCGGCGGCAATGGCGGCTACCTGGGTGCGGAGTTCGACCCAGGTGACCTCGCGTTGGTGGCCGGCTTCGCCCCGAAAGATCAGAGCGGTCTCGCTGGCACCGTCGCGGAACTGGCCATGCAGCAGGTTCTCCGCGAAATTGAGCGTCGCGTCGGGAAAGAACCGAGTATCGGCAAACCGTTCGCCAGCCTGACAAACGAGATCCCCTCGGTGACCCTGCACATCGGCGAATTCCCAAACCGCACCCCAGAACGCATCGGGTTCGGTAATGGACCACTCGTGGAGCTTCGGGTAGTCATCGATCGCAGGGCGGTCGAGTGAAGCCATGAAGGCGGTCAGTTGCGCCGAGGCGATGCGTTCATTGGTGGGAGCCCAAAGTGGGGCGGCCGATGCTGCGGCTGAAGAAGACACGGATGGTTGGCCTCGTTGGTTGCCAGCGATTTAGGAGACCGAAAACTATCAGGGAGTCGCTGATTCGCGCTCAAGGGTGTCGAGCCAGTCCGACCAGTAGAACTTCCATCGCTCGACGTCATCGAATGTCGCAAGTCGCGAGTGCTGGATCGTGATCTTTGTTCGGTTGCCGGCAGCGGCAATTGCGATCTGGGCCGAACCGCCCCCGATAGCGATTCGGATGTTCTTCGCACTCGGCTTCGAAGTCAGGTTGGTCGATTCGCCGGGGAACAGGTCGGTGCGTGCGTTCTCATCGAGCAACATGGTTCGTAACTGTTGGCCGTCGACGGTGATCGTGCGTGATTTGTTTGCGGTGAATGTGCCGTCGGCCATCTGGTGGGGGAGCCGGAGGCCGGTGATGCGTTCGAAGCCGATGGTGACCGCCTGTGACCACCAGCCGTCGAGACCCTGTTCGGCTTCGAGATATATTGCGATCGCCTGATGGCCTTCGCTATGCCCCGGCCAACGTTCGATGAGTTCGCACCATTCGTTCCAGCTGCGCCCGGTTGCGGCGCTGACCGCGTTGTCGGAAATTTCGGGCAGTGACACCCAGGGGCGGTCCTGGCTGCTGGTTTGGGTGATGAGTACTCGGCGTGCTTCGGCATAACGTTCGCCGGTCTTCTCCATGCGTTCACGAATCCGACGTTTGAACGATTCCTGCTTGGTCATTTCAGATCTTCCTGTTCGGTCACAGCCGACGGACGAACCACGCTCATCTCCGGTCTGCGACGGACAGAAAACACTGCAAACAGGATCCCGAGCACTCGAGGTCCCCTTTGCCTTCTGTGGCCGACAGCGTGGTTGTCGAGCGAAGGTCAGGCGCAGGAAGGCGCCTGACAAATTCTACGCACGGTGGGAAGTTGGTTTCAAGCGATCAGGTCCCCAGGGTTTCGCGTCGGAGATGGCTGTACATGCTGGTCAGGATCTCGCTGGTGAGACGCTGAACCGCTTCATCATCGTGGTCGGTGTGGAGGGCCCGAATGATGATGTCGAGTCCGGCGGCTTCGGGGGCATCGAACTTGTCGTCTTCGACATCGGCTTGGTGCACGATCTCGGCAATCCGCCAAAGCACAGGGTCGTGGAGTTCATAGCGGCGAAGGATTGTCTCGAACGTGACGTCGTCGCCAACGTGCGAAAGCTCGCACGATCTCATATCGAAGGGTGTTGCGTCGGCGGGCACGTCGTCGATGCTTTCGACGTAGACGAAGGACGCCTCAGAGTCGACGTGGGTGGCGATAAGCCATGCTGATGCTGCTCGGTCGACGTGAATGCCGCGTCGTGTTGCCCACTTCATTTTGAAACCTCGTTGGCGGAGTTGCTGGTGTTCTTTGTTGTCGCAGCATGGGCGATAGCCAGTCGGGCTTCGTCATGTCCCGGACTTCGGAGGTAGTCGCGGCGTTCGATGCGGCGGAGTTCGCGGCGCCAGCGGGCGATGGATCTGTCGTCGGGCTG
>CALGZB010000146.1 GCA_937934655.1 uncultured Acidimicrobiales bacterium
GCGACGATTCGTTCGTGACCCCACACATCGATGCCGGGGTACTGATCGATGACCGTCTGGGTGCCTCCCACATAGTGGAAGTGCGAATACATCACCGCGGCGACCGGCGCATCTGTATGGGCCCGGATCTCAGCGAGAGCGGCATCCATCTCCTGGATGGATTCGCCGGTGTCAATGGCGATGAGTCCGTCAGGTCCCTCAACAAAGGTCTGGTTCGATAGGCCGTTGCCCACCAAACACCACACGCCAGGACATACCGACCAGAGCTTGCGAGCTAAGCGTGGCGTATGGGCCAGGGTCGTCTCATGAGCGAGTTCGCCCTTCGGGCCGGTGCCGACCACATCGCCGTGTGCGGAAAAACTCTGCGAGAACTTCTGAGTTGTGGATGCCATGTAGTGCTGTTTACTGCATGACACTGGCCGAGGTTGCGTTTCCTTTGGGTTCGAAGGGTGCGTAGAGTGCGTCGCTGGTCGAGTGTCCAGCGTGGGACGCTCAGCGACAGAAGGTTCTTTCATGACCCAGGGTCTTAACGTTGGATTTATTGGTCTCGGAAACGTCGGCGGCAAGCTGGCGGGTTCGCTGATTCGCAACGGGCACAACGTGACCGTGCGCGACCTCGACAAGACTGCGGCGCAGCCGTTCTTGGACCTCGGGGCATCGTGGGCGGACTCGCCCAAGGAAATGGCCGAGAGTGTCGACTTCCTCATCACCTGCCTACCGTCGCCCGCAGCTTCGGCGGCGGTCCTCGAAGCCGACGATGGCGTCCTGGCCGGGCTCGGTGCCGGCAAGGTATGGATGGAGATGAGCACCACCGACGAGGCCGAGGTTCACCGTCTCGGCGAGCTGGTTACCGCCATTGGGTCCGAACCGGTCGATTGCCCGGTATCGGGCGGCTGCCACCGGGCAGCCACTGGCAACATCGCCATCTTCGCCGGTTGCACTCGAGAGACCTTCGACCGAATTCTTCCGCTGCTCACCACACTTGGCCGTCGAGTTCTCCACACCGGCGATCTCGGCTCGGCATCGGTGTTGAAGGTCGTTACCAACTACCTAGCCACCGCCAACCTGCTGAGCCTGAGCGAAGCGCTGGTTACCTCCAAAGCTGCTGGCATGGACCTGGCCACCGCCTATGAGGCGATCCGCATCTCCAGCGGCAACAGCTTTGTGCACGAAACCGAGAGCCAAGTGATCCTCAACGGCTCGCGCGACATCAACTTCACGATGGACCTGGTCCAGAAGGACATCGGCTTGTTCCAAGCGGTTGCCGACCGTAACAACGTGCCGCTCGAAATCAGCCCACTCATGATCGAGATCTTTAACGATGGTGCTGAGCGGTTTGGTCCACGCGAGTGGTCGCCCAACATCATCAAGCGTCTCGAAGAAGCCACCGGGCTCGACATCACTGCGCCCGGATTCCCGGCTGACATCGTCGACGACGAACCCGAAGAGCCTGGCTATGAAGTCATTCCGAAAGGCCGCTAGTTGAGCGACAAGCTCTCGAGGGACGCCGTCCTGCTGTCAGCGGTCTTGTTCGTCGTGGGTTGGGGAACCAACGTCTCCACACCCTTCCTGGTGCTCTACAAAGAGCGGCTCGACCTCGGCAACAACGCAACGGTCGGTATCTTCGTCGTCTACGTGCTGGGAATCCTCGGTGCGTTGTTCTTGGCGGGGCCGCTTTCGAATCGTCTGGGTCGCAAGCCGTTGGTCCTCCCGTTCACCATCATCTCTGGCCTCGCCTCGATCGTCATGATCTTTGGGCGCGATTACTTTGCTGCGCTGCTGCTCGGGCGTTTGATGCTGGGTATGGCCAGCGGCGCGGTGCTCGGAGTCGGGTCGGCATGGATGCTTGAGCTGCTCGGTCCCGGCAATGAGCTTCGGTCGGCGGTCATCACGACCGTGGTCACCTACACGGGCTTTGGGTTCGGGCCCGTTGTTTCAACCGTTTACGAGCGGTTCTTCGATGCTCCGCTGGTGGTGCCGTTTCTGATTCACGCTCTCGTTACGGCCTTGGTGGTGCTGGCCTTCGGCGGGATTCGAGAGACGCACGCCCGTAACCCCGAAGCATCGCTACGGACCAAAATCGGAATTCCGCCAAACGCCCGTCGAACGTTCTTTCTGGTGGTTGTCCCGGCAGCCATTTGGGTGTTTGCGTTTCCGAGCATGGGGTTTGCGCTCTTTCCCGTGCTCCTGAGCGATGCGACCGATGGATCACCAGTGCTCCTTGCCGGCATGTCAGGTGCCCTCACCGCTTGGGGAGCCATGGTTGCCCGACCACTGGTAAACCGCATTGGTCCATCTCGGGCGCTTCCTTACGGGATGTCCATGGGAATCGGTGGCTACATTGCCGGCACCACCGCGTTCGGTACCGGCTGGTGGGGATTGGCCCTACCGGCAGCGCTGATGCTCGGAGCGGCCTCGGGAGTCATCTCGGCTGGATGTTTGGCAATCCTCGGTGGACTCGCCAACGACGACACTCGGTCTCAGCTCACTTCCACTTTCTTCTTGCTCGCGTACCCCGGTATGGCCATGCCCCTTATCGTTACGTCGGCAGCAACCCTGATCGGGGACTCCTTCGGGCCCTCTGGACTTACCGTGGCGCTTCTCGGTCTCACAACGATCGCGATTGGCGCGGCGATCCTTGCCTCCACGGCAGCGGCTCGCCCGCAACCCTCAACGACGTGAGACCTGTAGGTCCCGGGTGAGCTTGGCTCTCGCTGTACTCGCCTCGATTTGTATTGGGTCGGGCGAGGCGTTCGCGAGTCAGTTTGTTCACAAACATCGCTCCGAGGAGATCAGCGCTGCCTTCTTTGCTGCTGGCGTCATCATGTCGGTGCCGCTGCTTCTGGTGGTGCCGAGTACGTTCATCCTCGGTGATTTTCTGAACGGCTTGTATGCCGGTGTTCTCGGCGGATTCGCCCTCTTATTGCTTTACCGGTCGTACCGGCTCGTACCTGTCGGTGTTGCGGTCCCGATGGTCGGCGTGCAGTCGGCGCTTTGGCCGGTGCTGTTTGCAATCACATTTCGCGACGAGCGGCTCATGACGCTGACCATCATTGGCGTGGTGCTCGGGGTCGTGGCCCTTGGCCTCGTTTCCTTTGACCCGAAGCCCCTCGACGGCGTGAAGCTCGGCGTTTTGATGGCGATGGCGGCCGGGTTCTTGTTTGCCGTGATGGTGATCCTGTTGGCCGTCACGAGCGAAGAGTCGGGTCTTTGGTCTCTAATGGGCCAACGACTGTCGGGCTTCATCATCGTTGCTATCGCGGCCCGTTTAACCGGGCCGCAGATTCTTCCGGCAGCGGGAAGTCGTCTGAAGGTCATGGCGGTCGGTTCGCTTGGCACCTTGGGCGCAGCGGCGTACATCATCGCTGCCCAGAAGGGCTCCATCAGCGAAGTGAGCATTGCTGGGTCGCAGTTTCCAGCGGTAGCCGTGGTGGGGGCTTACCTGCTTTATCGCACCAAGGTCCGCTGGTGGCAGACGGTGGGGCTCATCGCTTCAGTCGCTGCGGTATCGCTTATTGCCCTTGCGTAGCGGCTTCTGCTTAGGCGTCAAAAGCTGCGAAGTGCCTGGACCGGTTCCATGCGGGCTGCCTTTACCGACGGATAGACGCCTGCCAGGAGTCCGATCACTGCGCCGATCACCGGCGCCACGAGTGGAAGCCAGGGGTCGAGGACGGGCGTCCAGTCTCGGGTAGCGCTGATAATCACGGTGGTGAGCACGCCGAGACTGGTACCGATGAGTCCCGACAGTGCGCCGAGGCTTGCTGATTCGGTGAGGAACTGGCGGGCGATCTGCATCGGTGTGGCGCCCAGAGCACGACGAAGGCCGATCTCGCCGGTGCGTTCGAGGACCGACACCAAGGTCACGTTGGCAATGCCGATGGCGCCGACGAGCAGCGAGATTCCTCCGAGCAGAAGGAAGAGCGCGTTGACGTCATCCTCCACCTGGTTCTGGACTCCCCGTGGCGAGGGGGGCACACTCACCCGAAGCCGGTCAGGGTTGTTTGGGGCGAGGGCAATCGCTGCTTGGGTTCCAATGAGTTCGGCTGCCCCTACGTCGACCTCCACATGAACCTCGGCTGGCGCAGTTAAGGCGTAGAGGGTCCGCGCAGTCTGGTTGGGCAGAATGATCGCCGACAACATGTCGGGCTCTCGAGCGGTATCGCTAATGATGCCGAGGACCGCGAAGGCCTGGTCGCCGATGAAGATGGCGGGAGAGTTGTCGACCCGTGACACGCCGAGTCGCTGCGCAGCATTGGTGCCGAGAACGACCACGTTGTCGGCGCGGTCGTCGTGGCCGTCGTCAAAGATGCGGCCGGTGTCGAGGGTGGTTCGGAGTGCGCCGAATGTTCCGGACGAAACGGCAAGAACCGGAATCTGGAAGGCGGTTTGGCCAAGCGGGTCGATGACGGGAACAGCTCGGGCCAAGTCGCCACCCACATCGACATCGGATTTCGTTCCGGCCGACACCACGCCATTGAGCCGTTGCAGACGGTCGCCTGCGTCCCAGGGAATCACACTGACTTGCCGGTCGCTCGATCCGAAGCCGCCCGACTCGGGGCGCACGCTCACCTTCGTGGCGGCCAGTTCATCGAACCGTCCAACGATTTGGTTGCCGGCCGTTTTCGCTAGTCCAAGCGTGGCCACCAAGGCCGCAACGCCGAGCACGGTGCCGAGCGCCGTAAGTAACGTCCGGGCTGGTCGGGCCGTGAGGGCCGTGATCGATTCGGCAAGCAGGTCTCGAATGCCGAGGTGCGACGAGGCCGTGACCGGGTGAGGGTTGGCCGCGTCTGGGGGAAGCGGTGGCGGGAGTTCGGTCGTCATGAACGCACCGGCGTTGTTTCGGTGACCACACCGTCGCGGATGTTGATGACCCGCTCGGCCCGCTGGGACACTTCGAGATCGTGAGTAATGACAGCGATGGTCAGCCCGGCGTGATGGAGATCATCGAACAGCTGAAGGATGGCCTCGGACGTGACGGTGTCGAGGTTTCCGGTGGGTTCATCGGCGAGAAGAAGCGATGGACTTGCCGCAAGCGCCCGAGCGATAGCCACTCGTTGGCGCTCGCCACCCGACATCGTGGGCGGATACGCATCAAGCCGATGGCCGAGCGAGACCTTCTCGAGCGCCTCGACGGCTCGGCGTTTGCGACCCCCACGGTCACGACCGCTGTAGAGCTCGGCAAGCATGACATTCTCGGTGGCGGTGCGGTGAGAGAGCAGATGGAACGACTGGAAGACAAAGCCGATCTTTGTTGCGCGAAGTCCGGCCGACTGCCGCTCGCCCAGGCGTGAGATATCGGTGCCGTCGAGAAGGTAGGTGCCCTCAGTGGGCGAGTCGAGAAGGCCCAGCACGTTGAGCATGGTGGATTTTCCCGAGCCGGATGGACCGACAATCGAGATGTAGTCGCCTTGATTGATGACGAGGTTGGTCGCCTTCAGGGCCTCGACTGGGGGAGTCGAATCAAAGGTTCTTGTCACTCCCTGGAGTTCGACGACGGGGGTCATCAGCCGTCCTCGTCGTTACTCTCGCTGCTGCTTTCGTCGGAGGAAGCGCCTTGGTTGTCGCGCCCAACAACAACCCGGTCGCCGGCCGATAGCTCTGCGCCGTCGAGGGGTGTGATCTCGATGAGCCCGAGAGCCTTTAGACCGGTGGACACCTTGACGAAGCTGGTTTCGCCCGGCGAGGTTTCGACCTCGAGTCGGCTTGTGCCGTCGGCGCCAGCGGACAGCGCAGCGAGTGGCACGGCGAGCACTTCGCCACTGGTTTCTCCGACAGGGATTGTTACTCGAGCGTTTTGGCCGTACGCCTCTTCCGGGACGGTTTCTTCGGTCGGCACCATCCGCATGAGATAGCGGTCGCCACCCACATCGCCGCCTCCGGGCTCCTCAGCGAGGAAGCTGATCTCTAACGGGACAGCGATGCCCAGGTCGTCGATAGCGAAGACGGCGTTGTTGCCAACTTCGAGAAGCGACCGGTCGGCTTTGGAAACGCTCGACGTGACCGAGACGCCAGAACCCGAAACTTCCATAACCGCATCGGTAGGCGAATCGCCACGCTTCACAAAAGTTCGCTGCACGGTGCGGGGGAGGGTTGGGAGGAATCGGAATTCAGCGGCCGGGAATGCAGTTCCGATACGCGCCTCTGCATCAGCGAGCGACTTTTGGGCGTCAGCAACTTGCTCGCGTGCCCGGCTGATCAGCTCGGTCGAGTCGTCGCCACTGCTGACCGGTGTCCGAAGGTCAGTGAGGTCGGCTTCGGCGATTTGCACTTCGATGCTCGCCGCACGGACGATCTCGGCCTGTATCCGAGCGATCTCGCGGCTTTCGACTGCCGCTTGGTCGCGAGTGGCGATCGCGTCGTCACGAGTGACGCGAGCAGTGTCTCGAACCTCGATGAGGTCTTGAAGTTCTGCGGCGGTTGGGGGTTGACCGGTGTCGGGGTGGGTACCTTCGCGCGCTTCGCGCAGCCGCATCTTCGCCGTGGTCAGTGCTTCCTCGGCTGCGGTGAGTGCGGCGTTGGCCGCATTGACGGCCTGAGTGGCCGCCGCGTTAGCCGACGTCTGTTCGTCTTTGGCCCGTTGGAGTTCGATCCGGGCAAGCCGCAGCGACTCCTCGGCCCGAATGATCGATGAGCGGCCAGGTCCGTCGCTGCCCGAATCGGAGCTTTGGAGATCCGACAAGTTTCGCTGGGCATCAGTGACGCTGTCGCGAAGCAGCTCGAGTTCGTTGATTTCTTCGGGGCCAGGAAGGTTGGCGGTGTATCCGGCTCGTAGATAGAGCGCCTCGATAGCTTCTTCGGTGGCAACGGTGTAGTCGCCGTCGACCGCACCCGGATCGAGCCCCAGCCGGGCCAGTGCTTCTTCGAGTTGGAGGACATCGGGCCCATCGGCAGCAGGAATCAACGATCGGTATTCGGGAAGTTCGCCCTCGAGGACAAATACCGGTCGACCCGCAACCTCAATCATGACGTCGCCCTCGTTGAGCTCGTCGCCGACCTCGACCAGGGTTCTCGTGATGATGGTGGTGCCATCGATAGTGGTGGGCTGAACCGCAAGAGATTCGGTATCGGAAAACTCGAGCTGACCACGCACGATGACATCGACCGATAGCTCGGCCGACTCGATGGGCACCGTGATGAGCGATGGCTCAGGTGGCGCGGTGTCGGCGGCGATTTGGGCGGGCGACTGGATGCGTTGACCAGCAACCCAGCCAAGCAAGGCAGCGGCAACCGCTACCACTGTTACGACGCCGAGAACGGTTCGTCTTCCCATGATTTTTGTTGTCCGCTAGTTAGTTGGACTCGGCGAAGGCTTCAAGTGCGGCCCGGTTGTCATCAAGGAATCGCTGTTCGTAGTCAATGCGAAGATCATTGAAGAGCTCGATCTGGTTTTCGAAGCCGCCACCGCATTCGAAGGATGCAACCGCTGAGGTGATCTCCTCTTGCTGGAGTTCGGCGAGGACAACCTTGTCTTCTGCGGTCAGCTCGGGCTGCGGCAGGTTGTTGTAGAACTCTTCAAGCTCTTCCTCGCTCATCGATTCGACGTCTGGACCCGAGATCGCTGCGTCGTCGAATTGTCCGTAGAGACGGCTTCGCATGGGCTCAAGTGCGTCTTCGTAGAACTCGTAGGAGTCCTGTTCGGAGACGTATTCGGCGCCCTTGTCGATCACACAAGCTTCGATTTTGGCTTCGGCTTCAAGCACCCGTGGATCGGATTCCATTGCCTCGTACATCGCATCCATCTCATCGCCGAACTCCTGGTAGAAGGCTTGCTGCTTCCCGAAGTCGCCTTCGAGCTGCCCCTCGTTCTGGCAGCCGGTGAACTCGTGATTCTCAAAGACTGCGTTGATCTCTTCGTCGGTCATGGTCTCTGGATCGAACTCGGGTTGATCGCCGTACAGCGCTTCCTCGTAGGCCTCTTGTTCGGCTTCGCTGAGCGACTGCGTGTAGGCGAAGTTTGGATCGTCCTCGGGATCGAAGGCGCCATTCCCGAATTGGCTGTCGTCGTAGCCAATGAGGTCTGGACCAACTTCGGATTGGGAGAACGCCATGGTCGTTACGCCGTAGCCGAACTTCTCAACCCACTCTTTGCTTCCCCAACTCGGTCCGTCTTCATCTTCGAAGAAGCTGTATTGGGATGGATCGGTGGGGGTGTACTCAAACCCTTCGGCGCGCATACAGGCAGCGATGGCCTCTTGTCGGGCTCGTTCCTGTTCCTCAAACTGGGCTTGTGATGCTTCGGCGTCGCTCGGATCGAAGCTCGGCACCCCAAGAAATTCGTCGAGCGGGGAGTCGGCCAGCTCGATGTCGCCTGAGTCGTTGGTGTCGCCGCCGTCATCGTTGGAGTCATCATCGTCAGAGTCGCCGCCTGCATCGTCGGACGAGTCAGCGTCAGATTCTGAGTCTTCTGCTGTTGCGACGTTGTCGCTTGCTGCATCGCCAGATCCCGAGGATCCGCATGCAGATGCGAAAAGGCTAAGAAGCACAAAGATCATTGCGCATGATCGAAGAGTGAAACGTGTGGGTGCCATTAGGGGAGTCCTCCGTATTCGTTCTGTACCTGTAGACGTTTCTGCAGGCCAAACGGTTTGGTTTTCTGTCGGCAAAGCCGTCAGAAATATGACTCCACCAGGGCTGAGCTGGGTGACAGCACTGCCCGGGTTTTCTTACCGATCTACCCCAGGGTGTCGTCGAAGGCGTTGCGCAATGCTTCGCGGGGGTTCTTTCGGGCTTCCTGCACCGAAAGCTGATGGCCGGCCAATGCCTGAAATTCGGTGCCCGCCCGCATCGCGGCTCGCGCACCCCAAATATCGAAGGATCGGTGAACCGACCGTTTGTTGATCTGTTGCAGGTCGGATGGCACTTTGGCCACGGCCCGGGCCATCGTGAGGACTTCCTCTTCAAGCGAGTCGGCTGGAAAGGCCCGGTTGGCAAAGCCCACCTGGACGGCTTCCTCGGCGCTGTAGCTATTGCCGGTGAGCATCATCTCCATAGCGGCGCGTAGGCCGACGAGCGGAGTATGAAACTGCCAGTCGGGCGGACTCATTGCCCGCACGACTGGATAGCCAATCACGGCATCGTCGGCCATGTAGACCAGGTCGCAGGCCGATACGAATTCGGTAGCACCGGCCATGGCGTATCCATGGACTTGGGCGATGACCGGCTTGGCGAGGTCCCAGATGCTGAACCAGCTTTCGGTTGCTTGGCGGGCCCACACGCCGTCGCCTGGGGCGCTGTAGATCGGCGGATCATCCATGAGCGACCCTTCGCCGCCTACGTCGTAGCCCGATGAGAAACATGAACCGGCGCCACAGATGATGGTGACCCGAACGTCGGCGTCGTGGTCGTGGGCCTGAAGCGCCTGAAGGACCTCGGTACGCATGGGCGTGGAGATGGCGTTGCGCTTGTCCGGCCGGTTGAGCGTGATGCGTCTGACGTTGGGCGATGGCTCATCGAGAAGGATGAACTCGTAGGGCGTTTCGATGTTGGTCATAAGGGCCTGTGTGCTGCTGGCGGCTAGGTGAGCGTTTCGGTGAGTGTGTCTCGGGTGCCGGCGAGGTCGGCGAGAAGTTCGAGCGCTTCGGTCTGGTCGGTTCGGATCGTGACTCCGGTGGCGCCCCGCGGGACCGCGCCGGCAAAGTTCTCGGCGATTCGTTTTCGCGAACCCAAGAGCGACCCTTCTTCGATGTATTCGTCGGGCATGACGGCGATGGCTTCATCGCGGCGGCCAGCAAGAACGAGTTCTTGAATCTTGTGGGCCTCTTCGGGGAAACCTGCTCTGGCCATGGCGTCGCGGTGGTAGTTGTGGCTTTCGCTGCCCATGCCACCGATGTACATCGTGCGGAGCGGTTTGCGACGGGCGATGGATGCGGCGACGTCATCGGTGATCTCGACGGTGAGACTCAGATAGGTCTCAAAGGTTTCGGGCCCGCCGATCTGAGGGTCGCGTTTGGCGAAGCCTTTGGTCAGCGGCTCGGCGAAGACGTCGGCGCCGTTTGGTCCGTAACCCATTGGCAGCCAGCCATCGGCGACCTCGGCGGCGAGAGCGGTATTCATCGGCCCGCCCGACGCGATGAAGATGGGAATAGCGGGGTTGCCGTGCATGATCGACTTCAGCGCCTTGCCTTGACCGATTGAGCCGGGGCCGGTGTACGGGAGGGCGATTTGGGTCCCATCGTGGGTCACGCCTTCCTCTCGTCGAAGGATCTTGCGCATGATTGCGACGTAGTCGCGCAACATGGCGTTCGGTTTGCCCCATGGACGGCCGTACCAGCCTTCGACGATCTGCGGCCCGGACACTCCGAGGCCGATGACCACACGGTCGCCACCGGCCATGGCATCGATCGTCATCGCTTGCATAGCGGTCGCCGCGGGGGTGCGGGCGGCGATCTGCACCACCGACGTGCCGAGGCGAATCCTTGATGTGGTGGCGGCAAGGTAGGCAAGCGGCGTCATGGCATCAGAGCCGTATGCCTCGGCGGTCCACACGATGTCGTAGCCCAAGTCTTCGCAAAGACGGACGGTATCGACAGGCACCTCTAGCTTCGCTCCGCGATAGAGCTCGAGTCCGTATCCCAGTTTGAGATCGGTCACCTAGAGCGGCCGATGCTCGGTGCCGAGACCGGCGGTGATGAACACGCAGGTCGCGGTGCCGGACACCCGGGCGGTGTGCCACACGCCAGGGTCGTTGAGTGCGCCCTCGCCGCTGGTGAGTACCGTCTCGACAGTGTGGCCGTTGATTTCCTGCACGAGAGTAATTTCGCCGTCGACACACAGCACAACCTCGTGACCGCTGGGGTGCATTTCCCAGCTGTCCCAGTCCTCGGTAAATGTGTGCATCGTTACCAAGCGGCCCTCCGCACCGTCGTTACCGTGGGCTTCGCCGTACTCCTGGTACCAGCTCATGTCGCCGGTGAACTCTGGAAGCGGCACCGCGGTAGCTCCCAACCCAAGGTGGAGAGGATTCTTTGCGAGTTTGAAGGCTGCCATTGATGGAGAGTAGCAAGGTGGGATGACCGACGACACAGGAACAGGAATCACCGACGGCGACCGGGTTAACGCACCCAAGTTCAACGTCGATCGCAGCGAGTACAACGACAAGCTTGCGGGTTGGTTCGCGAACCAGTTCGAGGGTCGAGACGATGTAACCGTCACCGATCTCGACATCCCGGTGTCTACCGGTTTCTCCAACGAGACCGTGATGTTTACCGTCAACTGGACCGAGGGCGGCTCGTCGCACTCGGAACGTTTTGTTGGACGCATCGAGCCGGCCGATGGCGGCATGTTTCCCATCCAGACGCCGGCGTGCACCGTGTCGTCGGAACTCCAGCACCGGATCATGACGGCGGTGGCCGAGCACTCCACGGCTCCTATTCCGCCGCTGCTTCCCTACGAGGCCGACACGTCGATCATGGGCCGCCCGTTTTACGCAATGGGGTTCGTCGAGGGTGTGATTCCTCCCGACCATCCCCGGTACAGCCAAGAGGGTTTCCTCATCGACGAGGCCACTCCTGAGGACCGTCGACGGATGAACGTAAGTGGCCTTACCGCAATGGCTGCTATCCACGCCATCGACTGGAAGGCGGCGGGCCTTCAGTGGCTCGACATGAGCGGTACCGGCGAGCCCACCATGACCCATCAGCTCGATCTGTATCGGGCTTTCGCCGAAAGCGAGCTCGATGGCCGGGATCATCCGGTGATGGACGCCACGCTCGATTGGCTGGTCGAAAACGATCCCAACGATGAGCGTATTGGTTTGAGCTGGGGCGACGCTCGCCACGGCAACATCATCTGGCAGGACTACGAGGCTGCGGCGATTCTCGACTGGGAAGCCTGTGCGCTGTCGCCAACCGAGGCGGATATCGGCTGGTGGCTCATGTTCGACCGGATGACCTTCGACGACATCGATGTCGAGCGCATGGAGGGTTTCCCCACACGCGAAGAGATGATCGCCATCTACGAGGAAGCGTCGGGCAACGAAGTTCGCAATGCCCACTACTGGGAAGTTTTCGCCGCCATGCGATTCGCCGTGATCTTTATCCGCCTAGGCGACCGCCTGGTGGCCTCAGGCCTTATCCCCGACGAAATGAACCCAGCCGTCGGCAACATGGTCACCGAGTCGCTCAGCAAGCTGCTCGGTATCGACAACCCAACGCCCAACAAACTCGGTCGTTAAGCGCCAAATGAACTCTTCCACCTGGCACCAACCCCCTGTTCGGTGCCAGGGTGGTTTCAGTTGGTGGTCGCGACGAGTTGGTTGAATCGTATCGCTGGGTTGTCCCAGTCGAGGGTTTGGCGGGGTCGGGTGTTGAGCGAGTGTGC